>JBPCOB010000035.1:0-10191 GCA_051000715.1 Mycobacteriales bacterium | reverse complement strand
CCGTCACGTCATCGAATCATGAAACGGCGCGGGTGGCAGCCCGACGTGAAGATTGATGGCTGTCCTCAAGTGGCGGCATGTCGGCCCCGCTCGGTGAACCCAGGAGTCCAACGGCGGACCGTACCGGCCCGTTCGACTACCCGGTCACCGGCGCGGGCACAACCAGCATGTCGGGGTCGAGGTAGCGGGTCACACAGGGACCCGGATCACGTCTCCCTGAGGTGGCGCGGGGGCCAATTGGGGCAGACCGCATTCCACATTTAGTCCACGGGAGTCGCTCCAAAGTTGCTTGGCAACGCTCTGATGTTGCTTGACAACCGTGGTGCCAGGCGGACCTCTTGGAGGCTATCTGCGCAGGTCACGCGGCGTTTTGACCAGGGGTTTTGCGAGTGGGTGATACAGGACTTGAACCTGTTTCGCCATCATTGGCTGACCTGCGCTTTCGCCGCTTTGACCTGCACTCTTACCCTCCGCAACCTAGACAGGAGTGGACAGCAATAGACGCTGATGGCATGCTGTGTGGCACGGCAGTGGCACGGTCCGCGACACAGGAAAGGGTGGCATGACGCCTCGGAAGCGCCGCCCCCAGGGTTCTGGGACTGTTCGGCAGCTTCCCTCGGGGCGCTGGCAGGCCCGCTACCGGGTCGCCGACGGCCGGCTGAAGTCGGGGCCCGTCACCTTCGACACGAAGCTGGACGCGGCCGCGTGGCTCGCGGACTACGCGCAGGGCGTCGCCGTGGCACCCAGGCGGCGCGATGACCCGGCGCTGGCCGAGTACGCCGAGGGGTGGCTGGCCGGTCGGCAGATCAAGCCTCGCACCCGTCAGTTGTACGACGGACTCCTCGCGGACCTGATCCTCCCTGCCCTCGGCGGTCTGAAGCTGTCGCGGATCACCCCGGCGAGGGTCCGCGGCTGGTACGTGGCCCTCGACGCGGGCACACCGACTCGGCGCGCCCACGCCTACGGCCTGCTCCGCACGATCGTCGGCACCGCTGTCGCGGACGAGCTGCTCGACAGCAACCCGTGCCGCATCCGCGGGGCCGGCCACGCCCGGCGGAAGGTCAGAATCGAACCGGCGACGCTGCCGGAGCTCGAGCGGATCGTCGCCGAGATCCCGCCCCGCTACCGGCTGATGGTGCTGCTGGCCGCCTGGTGCGCCCTGCGGTTCGGAGAGCTGACTGAGCTGCGGCGCAGCGACGTCAAGGGTGACCGGCTGGCCGTCCGAAGGGGAGTGGTCCACGTCGCCGGCGAGTATGTTGTGGGCACCCCCAAGAGCCAGGAAGGCGTGCGCGACGTCGCAATCCCGCCGCACCTGCTGCCTGCAGTGAGGGCGCACCTGCTCGAGCACACACAGCCCGGCAGGGACGGTCTGCTGTTCCCGTCCGCGTCCGGGCACCACATGGCCCCGTCGACGCTGTACAAGGTGTTCTACCGGGCACGGGCGGAGGCGGGCCGGCCCGACCTGCGCTTCCATGACCTGCGCCACACCGGCGCCGTCCTGGCCGCGGCGACGGGCGCCACCCTGGCGGAGCTGATGTCCCGGCTCGGGCATTCCACCCCGGCCGCCGCGATGCGCTACCAGCATGCCTCAGCCGACCGCGACCTGGTGATTGCTCAGGCGTTGAGCGCGTTGCACCAGAAGCATCTGGCTACATGACAAGGCGGCCGGAGCCGGATGTTGCATCGCGGTGGTGATCTGGATCGGCCGACTGTTCTCATCGGGGCGAAGTCGAAAGCGAGCAGAGTGGTGGACCCGAGCACGGATCACCATCACCGGCTGAAAAGCCACAACACAGTCATCACCCGGATGCTCATGCTGCTGGCCGCTTCTGTGTCCACGCGATCGCGGACGTTGACGCCGGCACTGTGATGCTGTTCGTTGCAGTCGAGCCACAGGAGCGCCTCCCTCGCCAGCTCGGAGAGTGACTTGCCTTCAGCGCGAGAGCCCTGCCCGGGATGGCCGGCGCGTGCAGCAACTGCCCGCTCTTTCGCTTCCTGGTCGTTGCTGACGGCTTCTAGCGCCGACGATGTGGGCGGCGCTGATGTTCTGTCGGCCGGCTCGGCCACACTGGGTATGTCGGCGTGCCGAGCGGCCTCCAATCACGACCAGCCTGCACGTTCCAAATCTGCCGCCGAAAGGCGCTCAAGGACGGCGGCCAGTTGCCCATCCGTCAAGTAGCTGGGGTTGCTCCCCGCCGCCATCTTGATCACTTCGGCCTTCGAAAAACGCGGATCTTTAAGCAGCTCTGAGCGCAAGATCGGCGAGACGATCGCTACGACGCTGATGGCGATGACAGGAGAGCTGCGGTTCTGCTTCGCGACGTCACGCCAGTAATCTCCGCCTCCTTGTCCATCATCTTCGGCGGAGCGACGAATCTTTCCGATCGCATGGACACCCGATGATCTCGGGCCACTGAGCCACAACAGGCAGCGCTGCTCAGGCGCCATAAGATCAACGCGGTACGTCTTATGAAGAGTCCACCCTTCGATCTCTTGCTTGTCATCCAAGGCCGCCCGTAGATCGTAGGTGTTGGGGTTCGCCTTCAGGACCCAACACGCGACCCCAGACGCCGTCAATTCAGCCATGATGCGCATCTTCCCAGACGTCGCGGCACGAACGCACGCCGGAGCCGCCGGAGTCGCGGCAGCATTTCGACGTGGTGGTCATCTCAGGCATCGGGTGGCGACTCGTCGTACTTCGGCAGGATGCCCCCGCAGATCGTGGAGAACCGTCGTGGACCCGCTGAGAGCCATGCACAGCCACTAGCAGACGCCGACGAACACTCAGCTACCTACAGCAAGCGCCGTTTCTCGGTCGCCTCCCGCACCGCATCCGGCAGCAGCCCCCGCCAGCCGTCCTCCCCGAGGCCGTGCGCCACCGACCACCTGCTTCCGGCAAGCCGCCAGCAATGCCGAGCGGCTCTCCTCCGGCAGTCCTGCAAGTCAGCCGCCGAACGCCACTGCGGGAACCACACGTCCACCACCGGCCCGCCCGCCAGGTCGGCGGGCAGCTCGCCCGCACCCTCCACCGGCTCAACCCGCGGCCGGCGCCTCACAGCAACCCCCGGTCGGCCACCGGCCTGGTCAGCTCGTACCAGGATGACGCCGGGTAGCCGTTGGCCGCCAGCCACTCCCGGCCGGCCGACCGCCAACGGCGCCACGGCCCGACGTGCGGGTACGCGTCCACCGTCCCAGCCGGCGCCGACCAGTCGCCCGCGGACAGCCGGCGAACCCACTCCGGCACCGGCCGGCGACCCTCAGACCCCGCACTCACTTCCAGCCGCCGGCGCCTCACGACGCACCCCGGATCGCATGCACACCGCGCACGCCAACCCGACGCTGCGGACGCCGGCCCTCCGCCTGGTCGCCATCCTCACCAGCAGGCAGCCGCAACGCCGCCAACAAACGCGCCAGCGCGATCCGCTGTTGCCGGGCCTCCACCGCGGCCGGATTCGCCTTCCGACCCTGCGGGCTCTCCACCACAGCACCCTCCTTCCGCACCACAAGATCAAGCTCCGCCAGCAAGTCAATCGTCCGCGTGGCCTCCACCAGCAGCGCCAGCTCGTGCTCCTCGAGGTCGTAATCCGCGAGGACGGAATGCCACAGCCGGCGGCCAGCCGCACGAGTCCCAGCCGGCGGGCTTGGCCGCTTCTCCTCAGTCATTGAGCCTCCATAGGTCGATGCGGTTCAGGCAAAGCGGAGGGGGACAGGCCTCGCCGGCGGTCCGTTTTTGGACCGGGGCCAGGGGCGGCGTGCCCACCCGGTGGGGGGTGCAGCGCGGCGGCGCAGGTGCTGGCGTGCGGGGCATGGGGGACCCGTGCTCGCCTTCACCTTCGCTCCACACCGACGCCGTGGCCTCGGTCGGGGGTGGCGTTGACGCCGCCGCGCTGGTCTCAGCCGCGGCCGCGCTGCTCGACGGGGGTCGGCGGGTCGGGTAGGCGGGATGGTGGTGCGGCGAGGGCGTTGACTGCAGCGACCGTGTATGTCGCGGCTTCGGTGTCTGTCTCTGGGGACCAGCCGGTGAAGCCATACGCCTGAGCGTCGGCGGGTCCGATGCCGGGCGTGCCGATGGTCGCGGCGGTGGTGCCGCTGGTGGTGGCGTTGGCGGAGAGGGTGGCCGCGGTGGCCGAGGCCACGCTGGCGATGGTCGCCCCGGCGGGGATGCCTGTACCGACGATGGTGCGGCCGGTGTCTCGGGTGGCGAATGTCCCGGCGGGTGCGGTGACCGCGGCCGTCCCGGTGGTGGTGGTGACGGTGGTGGTGCGGGGTTCGCTGGTGCGTCCGGTGACCATGATGTTTGCCTGCTCTCTCGGGGTTCGTGGGGGGTTACTGCGGGGCTTTGACGGCGCCACGCTGGTCATGCGCCGAACGCGGCGCGCCATCCGACTGCCGCCTGTTGGTTGGTCCGGGCCCGCTCGAGGCGCTCACCGAAGACGGCGAGCCATGCTGTCTCCTGCTGCGCCCTGGTGGGGAGCCACAGGCGGCCGCCGTTGGTGGCGAAGTAGACGAGGCGTTCCCGGGTGCTGAGGTTCGCCCAGGGCCGGATGAGTTGGGAGACCGGCCGGGCAGTGTTCAACATCTCCGGCAGCAACTCCTGCGTGTTTTCCAGCTCCGCGTACAGGCCGAGGAGGTCGTGCTCGGCGACGTCGCCGGCGATGGTCAGGACGCGGGACCGGCAGTCCTGCAGCGCCGCGTACCGGGCGGCGAGCTGGTCCACCTTGAACCATGCGGCGGCGACCGGCCGGGGCGCGGACAGCAAGGCCCGCTCGTCGGCGCCGTTCAGGCTGGCGATGGTGGGTGCGTACTTGGCCAGGTCGGCGGCGATCTCGGCGACGACGGGGGCGAGGTAGCCGGTGATGATGTCATCGACCGAATCGGCCACCGTCTGGTTGAGCTGGCCGGCGGCCAGGCCGACCGCCCGGGTGTAGATGGCGGAGCGGACGGCGTAGGCCTCCTGCTGCCGGCGCAGGTCCAGGACAGGTCCGGCGTCCGCGGTGGCGGTGTCCGCCGCCGCGAGCTGGCGGGCTAGCTGCTCGACCGCCTCGGCCTCGGACGCCGGTGGTAGGTCCGCGCGGGCGGCGCCGTCGACTCGGAGCAGGACGGCGCGGGCGTCGAGTAGTTCCGCCGGCAAGCCATGGTGGCCAGCGTCGTAGCCGGCGAACACCGCCAGCGCTGGGGACTTCCTGTTCATCATTCGTTCTCCTCCGTCGTGTTGGTGGTCGTGGGGCGGGTGGTCAGCCGTCGGGCGAAGTCGCGGGCGGCGGCCTTGCGGTCGCCGGCGAGCTGGGCGCGGACGAACTGGCCGAAGGTGACCGGCTTCCCGTCGTCGTCGGGGTCGAGAGTGGTTGTCGTGGTCATGGGGTTCCTTTCGTCGGCGTGCTCTTGGCTGGCGGTGTTGGCACGGGGGCCAGACGGCCGGCGTCGCCGGTGGTCGGGCGGTGCTTGGCCCAGACGACGGCCCGGGTGGCGGTGCGTGTCCGGGTCGTGCGGCTGCGACCTGATCCGGCCATGTGGGTCGTCCTTTTCCTTGGTCATGACGAACGGGGACGCCGGTCGATGAGTCCGCGGTCAGCTCGGCAACGCCGGGTGCTGGCGGTGGTGGGCGGGTCGGGCGGCGCATGACCGGCGCCTGCCGACGGAGCTGCTGAGTGACGGATCGGGTGGTTGGCCGGCCAGCCCTTCGGCGCCCGCCACGTCTCCTCGCCCTTCGGGGTGACCAGCGCCAGCAGCTCGGCCGACGTGCCGGTGAAGGTGTCGGCGACCAGCATGGAGTTGTTGGTCTCCGCCAGCATGGAGTTGTTGGTCTCGCGGATGGCGGTGCTGACCGCCGTCACGAACGGGTCGCCGGTGACGACGAGAATTGCCACGGCCGCCACGGCCGCCCACAAGGTGATGGTGCCGGGGGTGAGCGCAGTCAGCTTGTCAGCGGCCGGCCCACCGCGGCGCAGCACCGCGAGCACCACGATCGCGGCCGCGGTGAACACCACCACGATGGCGACGGTCATCATGGTGCCGAACCGGTCCCACCATGACGGTGGTGGTGGTGCCGGTGCCGGGGTGAACGCGGTACAGATCGCCCGGGGCACCGGGCCCAGCTTCGTGCAGTCAGCAGTCATGGTCGCGGGGGCGCGGTCCTTTCGTCGGGTGGGTCGGTGGTTGGTGACGGGTCGGCCGGCGGCGCCGGTGCGGGCCGACCGGCCCGGGTCTGTGTTCACGAGCCGGCAGGTAGCGCAGACCGGGTTGCCGTGGTCGCCGTAGCGGCGGGTCGCGGACCCGCACCGGGGGCAGGGCCCGAGGGCCCGGTCGGCGTACCAAGGGAAGGCGTCGAGGGCGGTAGAAGCTGTCGCCCCGGCGGGGGCGGTAGTCGATCCGCCCTGACACCGGGGCAGCCGCACCCCGTTGGCCGTGTCATAGCGGACGGTGGCCGACCCGCAGTCGCAGCACAGTCCGGCGAGCAGGACACCGGCCCCGCGGGGTTCGTGGCCTGCCGGGTCGCACCTCCTGCCGGTCATGCTGCGTTGCCGTTCGCCGACGTGTCCACAGAAACCACGGAACCCACAGAATGAGCATCGGTAGGGGGTTCTGTGGATTGTGTGGATTGTGCGGAGTGAGTAGCCGGGTGGACGGCGTACGCCGGTGAGGGCTTCCGGCCGGGTCCGTCGTGCTCGGGGGCCGGGATGAGGGTGACCCAGCCGTGGGCATCGAGGACCTCGACGGCATCGGTGACGGTCTCCACCTTCGGGAATCGGCCGCGGGGCAGGTCGACGTGCAGATCCCGGATGGTGAACCTCTCGGCGCGCTTGCGGCGCAGGTGCTCCAGGACGTACGCGGCTGAGCCGTTGTCGCTGTCCTCGCCGAGGAGGTCGAAGGCTGCCCGGGCGTGGTCGGTGAAGTACGCGCCGATCCTCACGGCGTCGGCCAGGGTGGTCGAGGTGATCGGCCGGCGGATGGCGTCGGGGCCGCCGGCAAGGTGGAGCAGGCCAGCGATCCGCAGGACAGCACCGACGAGCTTGGAGCCCCACTCGGCGATAACCCCGAGGGTGCCCTCGGGGGCAAGCTGCGGTTCGATCTCCCGCTCGACGGTGAGCAGGAGCTCGCGCGCGGCCGGGTCGAGGGTCAGCACTGCGGGATCGGTCCAGTCGACCATCCGCTCGGCCAAGTTGCGGACATTCAGCGCGTACGTCTCGGCGACCTCGGCCGGCACCGGGTCGGCGCCGACCCGCCGATAGCCCACATTGTTCGCTGGGATGGCGTAGAGGATGCGGGCCAGCAGGCCACGACCGCGGAAGGTGTTGTTGCGGGCGATCGCGGCGAGCACGGCCGGCTGTGCGGTGAGCAGCATGGTCAGCGCCGGGGCGTCGATGTGCTCCGGCGGCCGGCCCTTGCGGTCAACCCGCAGCGGATCACCGGCGTGAGCTTTCAGCAGCACGTCGAGCTGCGGGATGCCGCCGGAGTACCGGCCGTTGAACGTGTCGAAGATGCCACCCTCGGCGGAGATGATCGCCAGGCGGCCACCGTGGTCGGCGAGCAGGGTCGCGGCCGCCTCCGGTGTCACGTCGTCGGCGATCAGCCGGGGCAAGGCCGGGACCTCAATCGACTCGGCAGCGGCAGCGGCAGCGATCGCCTCCGCGTTCAGCTTGTCCCGATGCTCCCCGTTCACCTGCGACGCGGCCTGTCGGGCGCGGTCGGCGTTCTTGGTTGCGATCCCGCGCAGGGTCTCGGCTTCCATGATCTGCGGGCGCTTGATCTGGATGAGGGAGCGCTCCACCTCATACAGCGGCCTGGTGGCGGCGGAGATCACCGCGCTCTTGCGCGATCCGGGTGGCATGACGGGCAGCAGGTAGACGTTGACCGGCTCCCGCCAGCCGGACCGGGCCTCGACAACGGCCCGACCACCGGCGGCGGCGGCGAGCACGCCGAGCACGCACACGGCGGCCAGGTCCGGCGGTGTCTGCGTGAACGTGGACAGCCCGGCGACGTAGGACGCCGCCCAGCCCGGCAGCGCATCGACGGGGAAAGGCGCCGGCCGGCGTGCCGCTTTCAAGGGCACCGGGTCGGCTGCCGGCGGTCGGGACGGGACCGGCTCGATGCGGCTGCCGTCGTCGGCGTAGTCGTAGCTGTTGGAGATCACGACGCGCCGCCGTCGTCCATGAAGTCACGCAGAGCGTCGTCGTCAATCGGCCCGGATCGCACGTCACTCTCAAGCAGGTCGACGGCGTTGCGGAGCCAGGCCAGGAAGTCCAGCAGGTCGGTGCGCACGTCGTCGAACACCACGCCGGGACGTGCCACGCCGGTCTCGAACTCCTGAAAGCCCTTCTGAATCTTCCTCATGCTGGCGACCAGGCTGAACTGCGCTTCGCCTATGGACACCTCGCGCCTCGGCCGCTTCGGACGTGCGGCGGCTATCTCATCCAGTGCGTTGTCCGCGGCGGCTGCAAGACGCGGGTCGGCTTTGATCGCAGCGACAACCTCGGCCTTCGTCACCGGCTGCTGGCGACCGAGAGTGTCGGTCCGCGTGTCCAAGTTGGACACGTCTCCGATCGCTTGAAGGTCGCGGCGGACGCTGCCGGCCGTCGTCGGCGACGCACCGACCCGTGCCGCGTGCTGCCGGTCCGACAGGCCAGGATCGGCGGTCAGCGACGCGGCCAGGGCCTCCCGGACCTGCTCGCGAGTCAGGTGCCGGCGGTGCAGATTCAGCCGGTAAGCCAGGTCGCGGAGCTGTTTGTCAGTGCGGCCGACGATGATCTCGACCGGGTAGTCGGTGATCCCCAGCTCGTCGGCGACCCGCTTGCGATGATGGCCGTCGACCACCCGCTGCCGCTCGTCCACAAGCACCGAGTAGCTCATGCCGTTGGCCGCGATGTCGTTGCGCAAGGCGGTGTATTCGTCCTCGGTCAGGTCCGGCATCACCTGAAACGGCGCGCGGGGCGTCATCGGCCACCCCGCCGGGCTCGGCGGACAGCCGGCGGCACGATCGGACACAAGCCCGCTTCGAGCAGGTGGTCGATCGCCAGCCCCCAGGCGGCCAGCGCACCGGCTGACAGGTCCTCGTCGGGCAGGTGCACCGGGTCGTGCCGACCGTCCGGCAGTGCGGGCAGCCGCCACGACGCGGGCCGCCGGTGACGTAGCTGCGTCGGAATGTCAGCGCGGATGTCGGGCGCGGCGGTCACCGGACATCATCCCCGCCGAGTTTCAGGAACCCCGCCAGCTCCGGGCGTGCGTACAGGGCGTCGAGGGCCCCGGCCAAGTCTTCATCGGACAGAAGGGCGTTGCGCGCGGCGGTCAGCGACTCGATCGCCCGGCCGAGATCGCCGAGGTTACGGGCGGAAATCGCGTCCCGGTGGGCAGCGAAACGGTCGTCAGCGGTCAGCCTGTACGTCGTCCGGTAGAGCCGGTCCTCACGGATCTGCAACAGCGCGGTGCCGACCTCGACAAACGACGTGATCCCCTTGTCGATGGTCTGCTCGCAGCGGTCCAGTGTGGACGCTTCGCCCTGCGTCAGCGCCGATGGACGTACGGCCGGCGGCGCGTCCCCGGTGGACTGTCGGCCGGTCGGCGTATCCTCGTCGTTGTCGATGCCCAGCCGCTGAGACGACGTTGCCGCCCGGTTCGCACCCGGGCGGCTTTTTCGTCCCGGGCTCATGCGACGCCCGCGCCGGCAGCAGGAATGCGCCGGTCGACCAGCTCGAGGTCGGCCGGGTCCAGGCGGATAAGCCGTGGGCCGAAGCGGTAGGCGGGAAGCCTGCCGTCGGCGATCAGGCGGCGGATTGTGCGGGTGCTGACACCGCGCGACTCCGCGGCCTCCTCGATGGAGATGCGAGCGGATAGGGGGGGAGCGGTCCTGGCTGCCATCGGCAATCCCTTGAGGACGCGAACGCCGAGCACGACGAGACCCTTCCTGGGTCTGTCGTTGCTCGGCTATCCCCTCCGGGAAACTGGACAACGGGCACATCCGGCCACGATGTCTTTCGCCGCTCGCCCGTCACCTCGACCCGTTGTCCCGTTCCGGGAGGCCGGCGCTGGCAACCCATCATCGGGCGCCCGTGCCGGCGGTCTGTTCTAAGGGCTAGCCGGGCATTCCGCACATGGATGGCGGTGGGCTGGCTGGGTGTGAGCCGGAGCCGCTTGGTGGGTGTCAGGGGCGGGGCGGGTCCTCGGCTTCGTCGAAGGCCTTGAGGGACAGGGTCTGGA
>JBPCOB010000034.1:0-5949 GCA_051000715.1 Mycobacteriales bacterium | reverse complement strand
GACAGCCCTGATAGGTCTGCGCTCGCCAGGCCGGAGGCGGAGGTGACGGTGGTGCGGTCGGCCACGATGTCGTGCACCTGCGCACCCGGCGGCAGGTTCTGGCGCAGGGCCGCTGCAGTGGCGGTCGGAGTCGAGGACTTGACCAGGAAAGCGCCGACCGCCTCGGAGCCGGTGGCTTTGGCGACGTAGCTCGCGTTGGCGATGATGAAGCTGTCCTTGGGGGCGGTGGGGAACTCCTTTACCGCACCGATGACGTGGAAGCCGACCTGCTGATAGGTGTGGCTCGGACCCACTTGTAACCGTAGCCGCACGGGATCCCCCGGATGCAGCTGGTAGTCGTGGATGGTCTCCGCGGACAGCAGCGCGCCGTCCGGCGTCGTGGCGAGGGCGTGCAGGGCGGCGTGGATGTTCGAACCCGGCACGAAGGAGTCCAGCAACGGCGCGACCCGGCCGATGCTGCCTGGCCTGATGCCGTAGAGGTCCTGGAGGTCGGCGCCGACGTACGCGAGGCGATGCTGAAGTGGCTCCACCGCCTGCACGCCGGTCACCGTGGAAATGGCATGAGCTCCCTCGGGCCCGACGGTTGCGCCCGGGGGCTCGGTGACGGCGACGTCGGCGCCGACCGTGAGCGCAACGTCCAACTGGGCCTGCTTGTCGTAGGTGGCGGTGAAGATCGCGGTGGAGGCTGCCAGCCCCAGCGCGACGGCGAGCCCCGCGGCGCCGCGGGAGATCGCCCGCCGCCGCCGCCGTACACCAGCGGCCTCGAGCTCGGGGGCTCTGCCGGGCTTTGACCAGGCCAGCCGACCGGTACGGCGGGCGAGCACCATCGCGCTGATCCGCCACACCAGGAGGGCCAGGCCGGGCCAGGCCAGTGCCGGCCCGAGCAGGGCGGCGTAGTTCACCGCCGCCACCGGCACGCCCTCCGGAACCACGACGACCGAGTAGCCGCCGCGGGCGGTGAGGTAGAAGACCAGGGCGGCACCACCTAGCATGATGACATCGAGGCCCAGCCGCAGCGGCCATGGCAGCCCGGTGGGCTCGACTCGGGCGGCCGCCGTGCTGATGCCGTCGGCCCGCGGGCGGAGGGTGGCGCGGATCGCGGGGCCGAGCTGCGTCGCGGCGGCCAGCATCAGGCCGGCCATGGCGGCGGCCACGGTCCACCCGGTGGAGAGGCCCGCGCCGGCGGGGAGCGCGAGCCGGGTAGCGAGCACCGCGAGCGGGACGCCCAGCAGAACACCGAGACCACCGGTGAGCACCGTCTCACCCGCCACGATGCGCAGCAGCTGACCCGGACCCGCGCCGCGCAGCCGGAGCAGGGCCACCTCGCGGCGACGGCGTTCACCGCGCAAGGCCACCACGAGGGACGCGACGACGGCCGCAAGTGCCAGCCCGGGCACGCCGAGAAGGAGGATGAGCAGCTGAGCGTAGAGCGCGTCCTCGCGCGCGGCAGACAGCGCGGAGCCGAGGTTGTTGCCGACGAGGGCGCCACCCGCCACCTGCGCCTGGAAGTGGTTCGCGCGTTGGGTGACCAGGGCGGCCGCGGCGGCCGGGTCGTGCGGCAGGGTGGCGTGGTTGAAGAGAACATGGAACTGGTGGATGACCGTCGCGCCACCCGTCAGCGTGGCGAACTGGGCCGGCGGCACCAGGACGACGTTGTCCGGCGGAGCGGTGGCGCCAGCGCCGGGTGGGGCGCCGACCACCTGGAAGAAGCTGTCAGCCTGGGGGAGGTCCGCGACCCCGTCCACGCGTACGGTCCTGCTGCCGCCGGTGGGGAGAGTAATGGTGACCGGGCTACCCGGCCCGGCGGCGAGGTTTGCCGCGGTCTGCTGCTGCAACAGCACGCCGGTGTGGGCGCCGAGGAGGTAGCGGATCTCGGCCGGCACGGCCTGCGCATAAGCCGGCGGCAGCGCGACGATGTAGGCCTGTCCGGTGGTGCGCGTGCCGGAGGCTGAGGCGGACTGCAACGCGGGCACCTGCGCGAGCTCGACGGGCAGCACGCTGCGGACATCCGGCGTTTTGGTGAGCGCTGCCGCGACATCCACGGGCCGTCCCTGGGGGGTGACCTGCACCTGCCAGTCGACCGGGACCCGAGCGGCCGCCCGGGTCGTCAGGCCGGCCCGGCTGTCGGTGATGAACGCGCCGAGCGCGGCGATGAAGGCGACTGCGACCGCGATGCTCACCGCCGCTCCGAGCAGTTCGATCGGGCGGCGCCGGCACAGTCCGGCGAGCCAGCTGACCCCTCTCATGACCGAGTCCCCATCCGGAGTCGGCCCTCGTCGAGCACCGCCCGGTCGGCTAACAACCCGGCCAGCTCCTCGTCGTGGGTCGCCACGACGAGGGCGCCACCGGCCGCGGTGACCTGGTCGCGCAGCGCGGCCAGGACGGTGAACGCACTGTCGCGGTCCAACGCACCGGTGGGCTCGTCGGCGAGCACCAGCCGGGGGGCGCCGGCGAGGACCCGGGCGACCGCGACCCGCTGCTGCATGCCGCCGGAGAGCTGGGCCGGCAGCGCGTCGGCTGCGTCGCGGAGGCCGACAACATCGAGGGCCCGCCGGGTCGCGACGCGTGCCTGCTCGACGGTGCTCCCGCGTAGCCGGAGCGGTAGCCCGACGTTCTCCGCCGCCGTCAGCTCCGGCAACAGTGACGGTGCCTGGAACACCAGCCCGATCTGGCTCCGGCGGGTAGTAGGCGAGGTGCCGAGCCCGGGCCAGCGCACCGTGCCACGTGCCGGCCTGAGCAGGCCGGCGAGCACGAGCAGCAGCGTCGTCTTGCCGCTGCCCGAGCGCCCGGTGACGGCCAGCTCCGCTCCGGGCTCGACGATGACGTTGGTGTCCGCCAGCACCGGCGTGGTGCCGTAGCCGAGACCTATCCCGGTCGCGACGACGACCGGCGCGGCGTCGGTCAAGGTGGGGTGCAAGGCCGTCATCGCAGCTTCCCGTCGGTCATGTGGAGCACCGTGTCCGCCGCGGCGGCCACCGTCCCGGAATGGGTGACCACGACGGTGGCTCCGGTTGCGGGTCGGACCCGGCGGAGCAGGGCCAGGATCGCTGCCTCCTCGTCGCGGCTGACCTCGGCCGTGGGCTCGTCCGCGAGTAGCACGAGCGGGCCGCCGGCCAACGCGACCGCAAGGTTGGCGCGCGCGGTCTCGCCGCCGGACAGCGTGGAGGGCCGCCTGTGTGCGCGGCCCTCGATGCCGAGCTCCGCGAGCAGTGCTTCCGGGCTCTCCGGCTGCCCCGCCGGCTCGGCACCGTCGGGGTGCGGTCTGCTCCCGCGGAACGACGCGGCCAGCCGGACGTTGCCCAACACCGTCAGGTGATCGACCAGGCCGCTGCCCTGGGTGAGGACGCCGATCCGGGTTCCGCGCAACCGAGCCTGCTCGGCGGGCCCACGGTGGCTGAACCGCTCGCCGTCGAGCCACACGCTGCCGCCGTCCGGGTCGTCCAGGCCGGCGAGCAGGTTGAGCAGAGTGGACTTCCCCGAGCCGGACGGTCCGACGACCGCGACCAGCTCTCCCGGTGCCACGGCGAGCGAAACGTCCCGCAGCGCCGGGATCTCCTCGTCACCGCGCCGGAAGAAGCGGTGCAGGCCGCGGGCCTCCAGCACGAAGTCCGGGTTTCGGGTCCCTGCCGGCCCGGTCACGACAGCCGCAGGCTTTGCGAGATCTTTGTGTACGGGTCGACGTTGTCCGAGCCGACGGGGCCGTACAGGTCGAGGATCACCTCGTGTCCGGAGCCAAAGATCTCGTAGCGCTCCACCTCATCCCGGAACACCTTGCCCGTGACCGGGTCGGGTGCCGAGTTCCGGCGGAACACGATGAGCACCCCTGACCCGGCCGGCAGCTTGGCCGGCTGCACGCTGCGCAGCTCGAAGGCCGGCTGGGTTCGCCGCAGTCCTGCGATGTCCTGCTGGGCCGTGGTTACGGTCGGCGCTGCAGTGGCTGGGACCGCTGTCGCGGTGACGCCGTTGAGCTTGTCCGTGAAGGTCACCACTGCACCGTGGACGACGCTGGCCCAGCCCTCCGGATGCACAAAGGTGTACCGCCCGACGGTGTTCTGGTAGCTGACGTAGGCGATGTTGTCCGGGATGTCGCCCGGCGGGTTGCTCTCCACCGCCGCCGGTTTCTGCGACGGGACCGCGCCGGTCGTTGGGCCCTGCGGGCTCGACGACGGAGCCCCCGTGGTGGGTCCGTTGGTCGTCTGCCGCGCGTCGGATGGCCTGGTCATCGCGCGAGAGCTGCCCGAACCACCGCACGCGGCTGCACCCACGGCCAACAACGCCAACCCCGCGGCAGCCCCCAGGCGACGGCCGGCTGCTGATCGACCTGCTCCGTCTCGCGAGAAGGGTGCGGGTGACAGCCGGCGAGCCATCTGCTGTTTGTCCATGTTCCCGACGCTAGGTGCCGGCGGGTAAGCAGTAGCGCCGAAGCAGGTTAGCTTTCCGCTTACCTTTCCTGCCGAGGGCTCGTCGGCAGCTTGACGGTGAAGCGGGCGCCGGGGATGTCGTCGTCCACTTGAACCTCGCCGCCCTGGATACGGACGACATCCCGCACGATCGCGAGCCCAAGTCCGAAGCCGCCCGCGTCTCGGCTACGGGCGTCGTCCAGACGGGTGAAGCGCTCGAAGATCCGTTGCCGATCGGCTTCCGGAATCCCCGGGCCGTCGTCGGCGACGACGAGCTTCGCCGTCCCTCCGGTCGTGCTCAGCGAGATCCGGACCTGGCTCTGGGCGTGCTTGAGGGCGTTGTCCAGCAGGTTCTGGACGACCCGGGCCAACGCGTCCGGATCGCCGTCCACCCGGGCAGCGGAGACGGCGGTCTCGTCGATCCGGAGAGCGGTGCGGTTGCGAACCCGCCGGACCTCGGCGAAGACCAGCTCGTCAAGGTCCACCGGCTTGCGGCCGAGCCGCGGGCGCGCGTCCAGCCTGGCCAGCCGGAGCAGGTCATCCACCAGCCGGGACACCCGAGTGGTGTCCGTCAGGAGCTCCGGCACAGCGGCCGACCAGTCGGTGCGACCGGGATGCTGGGCGGCGACCTCCAGCTGAGCCAGCAATGCCGCGATCGGGCTGCGCAGCTCGTGGGCGGCATCGGCAACGAATTGTCGTTGTCGGGCGGTTGACTGTTCCAACCGGGCCAACATGTCGTTGAGCGTCTCGGCAAGCCGCCCCAGCTCGTCATGGGCCGCCGGGACTTCCAGCCGCCGGTGCAGGCCCGTTGCGGTGATTTCTGCAGCCTGCCGGCGAAGGGCTTCTACAGGCTGCAGGGCGCTGCCCACCACCAGCCAGCCGATTCCCCCGAGCAGTAGGACCGCCAGCGGCAGCCCGACAGTGAGTGCACCAGTGAGCTCGGCCGCCGTGCGCTGCGCCTCCGCGGTGGGAAGGGCGACGTACACAGTGGGTGCAGCGCCTTGGCCGGTGGCGGTGACCGCAACCACGCGGTAGGTGCCGTTGTCGCCCACGGGCAGCCCATGCACAGAACGGGCCTTTGCGTCAGAGTTCGGTCCGCTTGCGGGAAAGGTGAACAACCGCGGCTCGCCCTCGATGTTGGCGGAGCTGGCAGTGACGTTCCCGTTGGCCGCGATCACCTGGATCGCCGCTTCTCCCTCATCCGAGCCGAGCAGGGGGCTCGGGTTGCTGGCGGTGACAGCGGCGGCGACGTCCTGTGCCCGCTGGCGGGCGGCGCCGTCGATCCCGGCGATCAGGCTGGCGCGCAGCCGGAGCACCAAGAGGACGGAAAGTCCGATCATGGACACCGCGATTACTAAGGTGGCTGCGGCGGTCAACCGGGCTCGGAGCGATCGCCGCCGCCACCAGCGCGTCCAGGAGTGACTAGAGGAGCTGCGGCGTTCGTCAGTCGTCTCGGCGCTCACCCTCCGCTGCCCTTGAGCCGGTACCCGGCTCCGCGCACCGTCTCGATGGAGCGTCGCCCAAACGGCGCGTCGATCTTGCGCCGCAG
>JBPCOB010000033.1:0-4846 GCA_051000715.1 Mycobacteriales bacterium | reverse complement strand
AGCCGGGTGATCATGCAGGACTTCACCGGCGTGCCGTGCGTGGTCGACCTGGCCACCATGCGCGAGGCCATGGTCGAGCTCGGCGGCGACGCGGCGAAGATCAACCCGCTGGCCCCGGCCGAGCTGGTCATCGACCACTCGGTGATCGCCGACATCTTCGGCCGGCCGGACGCCTTCGAGCGCAACGTCGCCATCGAGTACGAGCGCAACCGCGAGCGCTACCAGTTCCTGCGCTGGGGCCAGACCGCCTTCGACCAGTTCAAGGTGGTGCCGCCGGGGACCGGCATCGTGCACCAGGTCAACATCGAGCACCTGGCCCGCGTGGTCTTCGAGCGCCCCGGCCCGACCGGGAAGGTCACTGCCTACCCGGACACCTGCGTCGGGACGGACAGCCACACCACGATGGTCAACGGCCTGGGCGTCCTCGGCTGGGGCGTCGGCGGCATCGAGGCCGAGGCGGCCATGCTCGGCCAGCCGGTGTCGATGCTCATCCCCCGCGTGGTCGGCTTCAAGCTGACCGGCGAGCTGCCCGAGGGCGCCACGGCCACCGACCTCGTCCTGACGATCACCGAGATGCTGCGCCGGCACAAGGTGGTCGGGAAGTTCGTGGAGTTCTACGGCGAGGGCGTCGGCGCCGTGCCGCTGGCCAACCGGGCCACGATCGGGAACATGAGCCCGGAGTTCGGCTCGACCTGCGCGATCTTCCCGATCGACGCCGAGACGATCGACTACCTGCGGCTGACCGGCCGGCCGGAGCGCCAGCTCGCGCTGGTCGAGGCCTACTGCAAGGAGCAGGGACTCTGGCACGAGCCGGCCACCGAGGCGACGTACTCCGAGTACGTCGAACTGGATCTCGGCACCGTCGTGCCCTCCATCGCCGGCCCCAAGCGGCCGCAGGACCGGGTGGCCCTGTCCGACGCGCGCGCCACCTTCCGCTCCGCCCTGGCCGACTACGCCAGCGACGACGAGCTGGAATCGGTCGAGTCCAGCGTCGACGAGGCGGTGGCCGAGTCCTTCCCGGCCAGCGACCCGCCGTCCACGACCAGCGGCGACGGCAGCGGCGTACCGGCCGACCAGGACACCAGCCCGACCACCCGCCGGGCGAGCCGGCCCACGCCGGTCACGATGGAGGACGGCACCGAGACCTCCGTCGACCACGGGCACGTGGTCATCGCCTCGATCACCTCGTGCACCAACACGTCGAACCCGCAGGTGATGATCGGGGCGGCGCTGCTGGCCAAGAAGGCGGTCGAGCGGGGCCTGACCAGCAAGCCGTGGGTGGAGAAGTCCCTGGCGCCGGGCTCCAAGGTGGTCATGGACTACTACGAACGGGCCGGGCTGATCCCGTACCTGGAGAAGCTCGGCTTCCACCTCGTCGGCTACGGCTGCACGACTTGCATCGGCAACTCCGGGCCACTGCCCGAGCCGGTGTCCGAGGCGGTCAACGCCAGCGACCTCGCCGTGGTCTCGGTCCTGTCCGGAAACCGGAACTTCGAGGGCCGGATCAACCCGGACGTGAAGATGAACTACCTCGCGTCGCCGCCGCTGGTCGTGGCCTACGCACTGGCCGGATCGATGGACCTCGACCTGACCCGTGATCCGCTCGGCCAGGACGCGGACGGTGCCGACGTCCACCTGCGCGACATCTGGCCGTCCTCACGGGAGATTTCCGAGGTCGTCGCCGCCTCGATAGGTGCGGAGATGTTCACCAAGGACTACGCCGACGTGTACGCCGGTGACGAGCGCTGGACGTCGCTGCCCACACCGACCGGCGACGTCTTCGAATGGGACCAAGACTCGACGTACGTACGGAAGCCGCCGTACTTCGAGGGCATGGGCGTGGACCCGTCGCCGGTCACGGACATCCAAGGCGCCCGCGTGTTGGTCATGCTCGGCGACTCGGTGACGACCGACCACATCTCGCCGGCCGGCTCGATCAAGCTGGACTCCCCCGCCGGCGCCTACCTGCGCGAGCACGGCGTCGAGCGGCACGACTTCAACTCCTACGGCTCGCGCCGCGGCAACCACGAGGTGATGATCCGCGGGACGTTCGCCAACATCCGGCTCCGCAACCAGCTCGTTCCGGGCGTCGAGGGCGGCTACACGCGCCAGCACCTGACCGGCGAGCAGGCCACTATCTACGACGCCGCGCAGTCCTACGCCGAGGCCGGGATTCCGCTGGTCGTGCTGGCCGGCAAGGAGTACGGCTCCGGCTCGTCGCGGGACTGGGCGGCGAAGGGTACGGCGCTGCTCGGTGTGCGGGCCGTGATCGCCGAGTCCTACGAGCGGATCCACCGCTCCAACCTGATCGGCATGGGCGTGCTGCCGCTGCAGTACCGCGAGGGCGAGACCGCGGCCACCCTGGGGTTGACCGGGAACGAGACGTTCGCGATCACCGGAGTCACCGCGCTGAACGACGGCAACGTGCCGCACGAGGTCAGCGTGCAGGCCGACGACACGACGTTCCGCGCCCTCGTGCGGATCGACACCCCCGGCGAGGCCGACTACTACCGGCACGGCGGGATCATGCCGTTCGTCCTCCGGTCGCTGCTTGGCTGACCTGACCGGCCGCCGGTTCGTGCTGACGGCGGCTGGGAGCTCGCGCGATCCGGTGTGTGGCGGGACGGCCTGCTGATGGACCGGCTGGCCGCCGGGTTCGTGCGGGCCTGATGCGGGTCACCGTCGTCGGGGCGGGCGTGATCGGCTTGACCTGTGCGGTTCGCCTCGCTGAAGCCGGGCACGAGGTGAGCGTCACCTCGGCCGAGCCGCCGGCCGGTACGACGTCCGCCGTGGCCGGTGCCCTCTGGTACCCCTATCGCGCCTGGCCGCCCGAAGACGTCACCCGCTGGGCGCGGAGATCCCGGGAGGTCTTCTGCGCGCTGGCCGCCCACGAGACGCCGGGAGTGCTGCTGCGGCCGGGGCGTGAGCTGCTGCGCGCGCCCGCAGCAGATCCCTGGTGGGCGGTCGCCGTACCCGATCTCCGGCGGCTGCCGACGGCCGAGCTGCCAGCAGGCTTCGCGGACGGCTTCGGCTTCACCGCCCCGGTCCTGGACATGGGGCGCTACCTCCGCTGGCTGGTCGAGCAGGCCGCCGGGCTGCGCGTCCGGTTCGGACTGCGCCGGCTCTCCGGACTGGGCGAGGTAGCCGGAGATGCCGTCGTCAACTGCGCTGGGCTGGGCGCCGGCGAGCTGGTCGGCGATGCCGAGCTGGTTCCGATCCGCGGGCAGGTCGTCCGGCTGGCGAACCCGGGCCTGACCGACTGGGTCCTCGACGAGCAGAACCCGGCCGGCCTGACCTACGTCATCCCGCGGATCGAGGACGTGGTGTGCGGCGGGACGGCCGACATCGGGACCGGCTCCGGTGGGTGCGACCCGGCGGTGGAGCAGGCGATCCTGGCCCGCGGGCGGGTTCTCGTGCCGGAACTCGCCGATGCGGCGGTGCTGTCCAGAGCCGCCGGCGTACGGCCGGCCCGCCGGAGCGTCCGGCTGGAGCGCGAAGGCCGGTTCGTCCACTGCTACGGCCACGGCGGCGCCGGGGTCACGCTGTCCTGGGGCTGCGCCGAGGAGGTTCGGGATCTGGTGGGGGCGGCGTGACCGTGGTCTTCGTGACCGGCATGTCCGGAACCGGGAAATCGACAGTGCTCGCCGAACTGGCTCGCCGAGGCCGCTGGGTGGTCGACACCGACTACGGGGGATACGCCGAGGAATCCGACGGCGAACAGCTGTGGCGGGAGGACCGGATCGGCGCGCTGCTCGACGCGCACGCCGATCAGCTTCTGTTCCTGGCCGGCACCGTGGCCAACCAGATCGTCTTCTACCCCCGGTTCGCCGCGGTCGTGCTCCTCACCGCCCCGGTGGAGGTGCTGCTCACCCGGATCGCCACCCGCGACACGAACGACTTCGGCAAGAGCGAGGCCGAGCGGGCCCGCATTCTGGCCGACGTGGCTGAGGTGGAGCCGCTGCTGCGGGCCGGGGCGACGGTGGCCATCGATACTCGCCGACCTGTGGCGGCAGTGGCCGACGCGCTGGAAGCGGTAGCCAGGCGCTGAGCTGGACGGCGTCGGATCAGGTCAGCCGGCCCCGCTTCGCGGACTCGGCGGCAGCACCGTCAACGCAACGCCGAGCTGGCGTGACGCGGTGGACGCGAGCCTTCTGTCGGTGGTGAGCAGCGGGCAGTCCAGAATCCGGGCCAGGGCGACGTACACCGCGTCGTAGCTCGACACGGCGGCCACGCAGTCCCGCGCCGTGGGCAGCAGATCCCGAGCGGGAACCCGAACGATGTCCAGGTCCACAAGCAGCTGGACTCGCTCCTCGAGTTCGGCGGCATCCAATCGACCGGCTCGGTAGGACCGGACGAGCCCGTGGAAGACCTCGACGTCGACGAGGTCGGGTGCGGCCGCTTCCCCGTCGCCGAGGACGGCGGCCGCACGGTGCCCCGTGGCTGTCCCGAGAAGCAGCTCCAGCAGCGGCCCGGCGTCCACGACGATCACCTGAGACCCGACTGCTGCCGCTCTCGTTCCGAGCGCGATTCCTCGATTAGCTCCACGGCCGAGGGGCCGGTCTCGACGGGGCGGAGCTTGTGTACCTGCCGCAGCCACTCCTGCCGGGTGGGGATCTCCTGGTCTCGTTCGATCAGAGCGAGGACGTAGTCACGCACCGTTTCCCCGCGAATGCGGGCTCGGCGGCGCAGCTCCTCGTGCAGCGCGAGCGGAACATTCTTGATCTGCAGGCTCGGCATCAACGAAATGTAGCATGCTGCTGGCCTCCATTTGGCAGGCTTACAGCACCCCAGGCGGTGCCGTTTCGCCGCATGCGGTCGGGCAGGATCGGTGGCATGGATCTAGGGC
>JBPCOB010000032.1:0-3090 GCA_051000715.1 Mycobacteriales bacterium | reverse complement strand
GCGGCCCCGACCGCGGATTCCGGGCTCGCGCGGTCCTCGAGTTCGGGTGGAACAACTCGGGCGCGGAGTTCGTCGGCGCCCTTGACCAAGGCGTCCTCGGGTCCGCCGCCGTAACCCAACTGCTCGGCGAGGTCGGATCCGGACCACAGTCCCCCCACCGTCGGCAGGTCATGGGTGGTCACCGCAGCCATGGACTGGGCCGGCCACAGCTGCGGCCGGTCGTCCTCGAACACGAGCAGCTTGTACGACAGGATGGCGTGCGCGGCCATCGCCTCGCGTACGCCGGCTTCGACCGTACCCAGATCCTCGCCCACCACGATCGCCTTGGCCCGATGGCTCTCCAGTGCAACGATGTTCAGCAGATCGGCACTGGGATAGCGGACGTAGGCGCCGTCGGCCGGTGATCCGTCGGCCGGCAGCCACCACAACCGGAACAGTCCCATCACGTGGTCGATCCGCAGGCCCCCAGTGGCCGCCATCGTCGACCGGATCGCGGCGATGAACGCCTCGTAACCAGTGGCCCGCGTCCGCCACGGGATCAGCGGCGGTGAGCCCCAGTTCTGCCCGCGGTTGTTGAACAGGTCCGGTGGGGCGCCGATCCGTACGCCGTCGGCGAGTTGGTCCTGCCAGGCCCAGGCGTCGGCTCCGCCGCCGTCCACCCCGATCGGCAGATCCTGCAGGACAGTCATGCCTTCGGTCGACGCGTGCAGCTGTACGTCCAGGGCCCACTGCAGCCAGGCGTGGAACGCGATGTCGGACTCGTGGTCAGCCCGAAATTGAGCCACCGCGGGATCGTCCGGCCGCTGCAGCTCAGCAGGCCAATCGTGGAAGTCGAGGCCGAACCGATCGGCGAGCGCGCACCAGGTCGCGAACTCCTCCAGCGGCTCACCCAGGTCGGCTCGCCAGCCGGCGAAGTCGGCGGCACCGGCGGCACCGGCGTCGAAGATCCACTGCAACGCCTCGCGCTTGACCTCCCACACCGCATCCCGGTCGATCAGCGGCAGTTCGCAGAGCTTCCGGCCAGCAACGGCTAGTGCGGCGAGATCCACCCGCTCGGCACCGGGCACGTCCTCGACGCGCAGATAGAGCGGGTTGCGAAAACGTCGGCTGGCCGGGAGGTACGGCGAGGGCTCCTGAGGATGAGTCGGCGCCACGGCGTGCAGCGGATTGACCAGCAGGAAACCCGCGCCGTTGTCGCGCGCCCAATCCCGTATCTCCCGTAAGTCACCGAGGTCACCGAACCCCCAGCTCGATGCCGACCGGGCCGCGTACAGCTGCACGGTCCAGCCCCACGCGCGCCAGCCCTCCGGCAACCAGCAGCGTCCCGGCGACACGATCAGCGGCCGCCCGCGACCCTTGCCCGAGCGCACCCGGTGGTAGCCGAGCGGAAACTTCTGCGGGACGCGACCACGCATCCGGCGTACCGAACCGTCCTCACATTCCACGTCGAGCCGACCGTTCACGCCGGGCAGGTCGTCCAGCGAAGCTCCCGGCCGCAGCACCAGTGGCGCGGTCTCGTCGAGATCGGCCGGCGGTTCGCCGATCGCCGAGCGCAGCAATGCGATGGTGTGCGGCTCGACCTTTTGCGGCCGCTCGTGAGCATCGAGCCAGCGGTGGTCGATGCCCCAGCGGTCAGTCATCGGTGAGCTCATCGGCGGCCGGTCAGAGGTCGTGCGGGCGGAAGACGATCAGCTGACGGGGACGCTTGACGAAGTGGAACTCGGTCGCGGACTCGGCGGGCTCGCCGTCGCGGGCGATCTCGAGCGGGCCGGACAGGGACCGGACGCGCAACTCCTTGACGAGGTGGTCGCGGTAGAGCCCAGTGTGCTGCGTGATGCCGAACAGCTGGGTGAGCACGGTGCGGCTGCGGCTCCATTTGGTGTCGGCCCGGAGGTACTGCACGTCCAGCTGCCCATCATCCAAGCGCGGGCGCCAGGCGGGGGACAGGCCACGAGGCGTGTACGAGCCGTTGCCCACGAACACGATCCAGGCCACCACCTGCTCCCCATTGAGCTCCAGCCGGACCGGCGCCTGCCCCCGCAGCACCTGCGCAGCCGCGATGACCAAAGCCGGCCACTTGCCCAGCCGCGGGGCCAACTCGTCCCGCCGCCGGACCATCTCGGGGTACGCACCAATGCTCGCGGTGTTGAGGAACGAGATCCCGTTGGCCTCGGCGACGTCCACCCGTACGGCCTCACCTGTCTCGACCCCAGCGACCACGTCCTCCAAAGATCGGATGCCTACGTCGGCGGCGAAGTGGTTGAGCGTGCCGGCGGGGATGACGGCCAGCGGTAGGTCGTGCTCGATCGCGACGGCGGCCGCGGCCGCAACGGTGCCGTCACCTCCGGCAACGCCCAGCGCTTTGGCTCGGGACGCCGCCTCGTCGAGAAGGTCGGCCAGCACGCTGTCCGGAGTGAGCTCGATGATCTCGGCCGCTGGCAGGGCAGCCTTGATCTCGGCGACGGTGTCGTCGCTGGCGCTGCCGGAGTTCGAGTTGACCGCGACCACCAGGCCGGCGCCCTCGGGCAGCGCGGGAGCCACGTGTGTCGTTCGGACCACCGCTGGCAGAGAGGGCCGGACCTTCCACCAGTGCTGGGTGGCAAGGGCGACGCTTGTGCCGATGGCGAAACCGGCCACCACGTCGCCGGGGTAATGGACGCCAACGCGGATCCGGGAGTATCCGACCGCCAGCGCCACGGGTGCGATAGCTGCGGCCACCAGCGGCGGCGCTTCAAGGGCAACGCCGGTGGCGAAGGCTGCAGCCGACGAGGAATGCCCGCTCGGGAAGGAAAAGGTGCGCGGGGCCCGGCGCAGGGTGCGCGTCAGCGGTTTGTCTGGATAGGCCACCGGCCGTACCCGTCGGAAGATCGGCTTGATCACACCATTGCTCAGCGCGCTGCTGAACCAGAGCGAGCCCATGGCCCGCAAGGCAGCGCGCCGGGTCGGACCCTTGCGAATTCCGAGCAGCAGCCCGATGACGATCCAGATCTTGCCCTTGTTCGCCGCTTGGGACAGCCAGGTGATCCAACGGTCGGTGGGATTGCTCGGGATGTCGTGAATGCTCGTGAACAGCTGAAGGTCCAGCGGCTT
>JBPCOB010000031.1:0-2684 GCA_051000715.1 Mycobacteriales bacterium | reverse complement strand
GCTCAGCGATCGATCGTTGTGAGCTCCGCCTGAGGGTTTCGGCGATTTTCTGCTGCGGAAGTCACAACGATCACCCTCGAGGGCACGGGCTCGGGAGCCGGAGAACGGCGGTAGGCGCGCGAGGCTGGGATGTTGCAGGATGGGTGCCGCTCGAAGGTGGGAGGTGGGCGGCGGTGCTTCGCAGCTACCACTACCTGCTCGGGCTGGTCGGGGCGTTCGTGGCGGTCGGCGTGCTGATCATCCTCTCCCGCTGGGCGTTCACCGGCCCCCGGCCGGCACGCTGCCACCGGACGGCCGGTGGCCGGCGCGACTACGGGCTGCTTGTGCCCGTTGCCGTGGTCGGGCGCCGCGACGACGCCGAGAGCGTGCGCCAGGTGCTGGCCGCCGCCGGCATCCGGTGCACGTTGGCCCGGGTCGAGCCGACGGTGGACCGGCCGCGGGGTGCCTTCCACCTGCTGGTCTTCGCCGAGGCCGAGAGCCGGGCTCGCGACGTGCTCACCGGCAGCGACCACTAGCCGGGCTAGAGCTCCAGCTCATCGGCGTCGGGCTCGCGGCGCACGTCGGCGCCCAGGGCCCGCAGCTGCTCGACCAGGTCTTGGTAGCCGCGGTCGATGTGGTGGATGTCGCTGACCGTGGTGTCGCCCTCTGCCACTAGTCCGGCTAACACGAGCCCGGCGCCGGCCCGGATGTCGGTCGCCCGGACCGGCGCCCCCGAGAGGCACTCGCGGCCACGGACGACGGCGTGATGGCCGTCGGTGCGAATGTCGGCCCCGAGCCGGACAAGTTCGTCGATGAACATGAAGCGGCTCTCGAAGACGTTCTCAGTGATCATGGCCGCGCCATCGCTGACCGCGGCCAGCGCGATCATCCCCGGCTGCAGGTCGGTCGGGAAGCCGGGGTAGGGCAGCGTGACGACGTCGACGGCCCGGGGTCGCTCGCTCATCGCCACCCGGAAGCCCTCCGGCAGCAGCTGCACCGAGGCACCCGCCGTACAGAGCTTGTCCAGGGCGATCTCGAGATGGCCGGCCTGGCCGTTGCGGACCACGACGTCACCGCGGGTGATCACTGCACCGATCGCGAAGGTGCCCGCCACCACGCGGTCCGGCACCGTGGCGTGCGTCGTCGGGTACAGCGACTCGACGCCGTCGATCTCCAGCGTCGAGCTGCCGACGCCGCCGATCTGCGCCCCCATCCCGCCCAGCAGCACGCAGAGGTCGACGATCTCCGGCTCCCGAGCGGCGTTGTCGATCACCGTCCGGCCCTTGGCGAGCACGGCGGCCATCAGCAGGTTCTCGGTGGCTCCCACACTGGGGAAGTCAAGCCAGATGGTGGCACCCGCCAGCCGCGTCGCCGAAGCGACCAGGAAGCCGTGCGAGCTCTCGACCGAGGCGCCCATCTTGGTCAGCCCGGCGATGTGCCAGCCCAGACCGCGGGAGCCGATGTTGTCACCTCCAGGCAGGGCAACCCGGACCTCTCCGCAGCGGGCCAGCAGCGGTCCGAGCACGCAGATCGACGCCCGCATCCGGCGTACCAGGTCGTAGTCGGCCTCGGTACCCGGCCGCTCCGGCACGGTGATCCGCAGCTCCGGCGGGGTACCTTCGACCCCGCACCCGAGCCGGCGCAGCAGCTCGCTCATGATCTCGACGTCCAGGATCCGTGGTACGCCGGTCAGCGTCGTCGTGCCCTCGGCGAGCAGGCTCGCCGCCATCAGCTTGAGCACGCTGTTCTTGGCGCCCGGAACCGTCACCTCACCGGCCAGACGCGCGCCGCCGACGACCCGGAACCGCTCCACCGCAGGATGGTAACGGCGAGGTCGACGGGAACCGGCAGGCAACCTTTGCCCAAGCGGGCGCGTCCTTTTCCGCGTACCGCTCGAGAAGCGAGGTGGCCGGCGTTGGACAGCGACCAGCGGGAGGCGTTCCGCAAGTATGTCGCGGGCCGCTCGGCCGCCTTGTTGCGGACGGCGTACCTGCTCACCGGCGACCGTTCAGACGCCGAGGACCTGCTGCAGACCGCGCTGGCGAAGACCTACCTGGCCTGGGGCCGGATTCGCGAGCGCGGAAATGTCGACGCCTACGTCCGGCGGGTGATGGTCAACAGCCGGACGTCGCTGTGGCGGGCCCGCCGGGTGGCCGAGTACCCGACCAATCAGCTGCCCGAACAAGCCGGCCGAGACCTCACGGCCGATCTGGACCTGCACGACGCGCTGTGGCGAGCGCTCGGCCGGCTGTCCAGGAAGCAGCGGGCGGCGGTCGTGCTCCGCTACTACGAAGACCTGTCCGAGGCCGAGACGGCCGATGCGCTCGGCGTCTCGGCCGGCACCGTCAAGAGCACCGTGTCCCGCGCACTCGGCCGGCTGCGCGAAGACGCCGGCCTGCGCGACGACCCGCGTGCTGCCCTGCCGTTCTCATACACCGCTGGAGCCAAGCCATGACCCCCATTGACGACGAGCTACGGACGGCACTGCACCGGCGCGCCGGTGAGCTGGCGCCGCCGGCTGACCCGCTTACCGGCGTCGAGCGGCGGGCCGGCCGGATCCGTCGGCGGCGAATCGCGACCGCGGTGGCGGGTACCGGGCTGGTGGTGGCGCTTGCGGTGCCGGTGGCCATCGGCCAACTTCAGAACTCGTCGTCGAGCGGTCGCTTCGCCGGCGGCGGCCAGCGCACGACGCCACCAACAACGCA
>JBPCOB010000030.1:0-15268 GCA_051000715.1 Mycobacteriales bacterium | reverse complement strand
ATGTTCACGTTGGCGTCCATGGGCGAGGTGATCGGCCCGGTGGCGTACAGGAACGTCTTGCCATTGCGGATTGTCGTGTTGAAACGGAAGTCGTACTTGATGTCCGGTACCGCGTCGCCGTTGTTGTCGACGTTGATGCGGTAGAGGACGTCGTCACCGAACCGGTCGAAGTTCGGGCCCCCGGACGGGTTCTCGAACGGGACGTAGTTGGCGACGAAGGTGACGCTGTCGGGCTTGTTGGGGCTCACGAACGCGTAGAGGTCCGTCGCGTCGATCACCGGGTCCTGACTGGTCAGTGGTGCTTCCTTGTGGCTCGATGCGCCGGCCGGGCCGAGCCCGGCCAGGACCATCGCCGCACCGACCGCGGGGACAACGAGCACCCCCGCCTTTCGCATGCGTGATTTCACTTGTTCTCCTATCGATGGACCAAGATGGACCGGGGGCGGTGCCCGGTGTAACGACTTGCTCGAGTCCTCCTTAGTCGATGCCGCCGGAGACGATTCCGAACACCCGCCAGGACGGCCCCAGAGGGGCCACCCCGACGAGGAGCTGTTGGCTCGGTCCGGTGACCGGCACCAGCCGGGCCCAGGAGCCGAGGTCGGGCCCGTACGCCGCCAGGAAAGCTGCCGTGCTTGGTCCGCCCACCATCGGTCGCGCGGGGGCGGCGCGCAGGCGGGTGTGCTGGGCACAGATGGCCTGGGGGAGCGCGTCGTCGCCGAGCAGGTCCGCCGAAACCTGCAGCGCGGCGGCGCCCGCAGTGTTGCACGCCGCCAGGCGGTTCAGCCACGCGGTGACGGCGGCGGCCGCGCTACGGTCGGAGATCAGGCTGGGCGTCACTCGAACCGGCTGGGCGTCGACCCGCCAGCTGGTACCGGAGCGCACGGCTCGGTAGACCTCGACGGCGCGGGCCGGAACGAAGCCGACAAAGGAGTTCAGCACCGGAGTTCGGCGTACGTCGACCGAGACCTCGGTGCCGCCGCCAGCGTCCTTGTGGCCGGTGACCAGGAACGTCGCCGGAGCGGGCAGGTCCGGCACGGCGTTCACCCAGGTGGCCTCCGTGGGGAAGCTGCGCTTGGCGGTGGCGCTCAGCAGGGCGTAGGAGGTAGCGGTGTCGCCGTCGCTGCGGGCACGCAGGTAGGTCGCCACCGCCGCGGTGGCGCTGCGGTCGGCACCAGCCGGTAGCCGGACCGTGGTGACGGCCGTCGGCGCGGTAGAGGCGGGCGGACCGCCAGGAAACGTGAGGGAGCGCACGGAGGCTGGATGACGATGCTCGTCGGCGCTGGCGTCGGAGCGCCACGGGTGCAGGGTAGTGATCAATGCGACGCCGCCGAGAACCAAAGATGCGAGCATGGCTAGCGCCGGCACGACACCCGGCCAGGCGAATCGGCGCTCTTGGGACATGCCCTCCCCATCTCTTCCTAGCGTGTTCGTGCGGTCCTCGCGGTCGGATTGCCTGGACGACGACATTCCGCACGGGTGGGCTACCCGCTGGGCCGGCTCGCAGACCGCAGACTGGCGCCCAGCTCACGAGTGGTAGAGGAGGTTAGGTCATCACCACCGGCGCGCGCGACGAGGAGAGCCCCGCCGTTCCGTCGGGTGACGCCGTCGTGCTGCCCGAGCCGGTGCGGCTCCGAGTCGTGTCGCTGGCCGCTGACCGCCTCGGTGCGCTGCCGGTCGACGAGGTGCCGTCCTCGCTGCGGCCACACGCGCGGTTCACCCCGTCCCGGCGGGCCCGTCTCGCAGCCGGGCCCATCGCCACCGCGCTGGAGGCCGACCCGCTCTTCCGGGACCGGGTCGCCGAGGGCGTCCGGGAGGTGCTACCCGAGCTGGCAGCTGCGGTGGATGCCGGCAGCATTCCCCCGGCCGCGGCTCCGGAGGACGTCGGCGCGCTCGCCTACCTGCTCCGGCCCGCCGGCTGGCAGTCGATGGTCGACGACGTGGCTCGCACTCTGGCGTCCGCCGCCGCCGCGGCTGCCTCGGCGGGTTCGGCGTTGCAGACCGCCCGGCTGCGCGAGCAGCTGGCCGCCGTTCGGGCCGCCGGCCGGGCCGAGGCGGAGCGCCTGCGGGTCGAGCTCGCTTCGGCCCGGTCCGAGGCCGATGACCTGCGCCGCCGGCTTCGAGAAGCAACCGAACAGGTACGTCGGGCCGAGCGCGCCGCCGCGGCCGCCCGGGACGCCGCGATGGCCAACCAGGACATCGCCGCTGCCGCCGCGGCGGCGGCGGCGGCCGAGACTCGGCGTATCCGGTCCCGACTGGCTCAGGCGGAGGCCACCGTTGAGGCTGCCCGCCGTACGGCGCGGGGAGGTCGCAGCGCGGAGGACGTCCGGCTGCGGCTCCTGCTGGACACCGTGGTCGAGGCGGCGAGCGGCTTACGTCGCGAGCTGGCCCTGCCCACGGTCACGGTCCACCCGGCCGACCTGTTCGCGGAGGCGGCCGGTCTGTCGGCAACCGCCGCCGGCAGCGAGCCGGCCCGCGGGCTGGCCGGGGCGGACCCGGCCCGGCTGGACTGGCTTTTGGCGCTGCCACAGACCCATCTCCTTGTCGACGGCTACAACGTCACCAAGACCGGGTACGGCGCCCTGCCCCTGGAGTCGCAGCGGACTCGGCTGGTGAGCGGGCTGGCTGCGCTCGCGGCCCAGACTGGGGTCGAGGTGACCGTCGTCTTCGACGGTGCGGAGCGGCCGGCGCCGGTGGCGGGGCCGACTCCCCGCGGTGTCCGGGTGTTGTTCAGCCCGGCCGGCGAGACGGCCGACGAGCTGATTCGGCAGCTGGTGCGGGCCGAGCCGGCCGGCCGGCCGCTGGTCGTCGTCTCGAGCGACCGGGAGGTGGCCGACGGCGTACGCCTGGCAGGGGCCCGCGATGTGCCGTCGACTGCCCTGCTGCGGCGGCTGGAGCGCGGCTGAACCGGCCACCGTGCAGAACTGTCGGTGGGTGCTTCTAGCGTCCAACCGGTCGGCACGGTGCCGGCAGGGCCTGACACGGCGGAGGACGACGTGCTCATCGACTGCGACCGGTGCGTGGTGCGCGGGCTTGCCTGCGGCGACTGCGTCATGACGGTCCTGCTCGGCTCCGTGCCGGCCGGGGTGGAGATCGACGAAGAGGAACGGGCGGCACTCGCCGCTCTGGCCGAGGGAGGTCTTGTCCCGCCGCTGCGGCTGGTGGAGCCCGATGATGTCGTGGCGGGTTGAGGTCGGCGTGGGCGGCCGGCAGGCAGGGTGCTGTACCGGTTCGCCGGTTCCGGCTTTCCCCAGGGCGAGTTTGCCATCGCCCTTACCGGATCCATAGGGTGGCCGCTGGCCGCGCCACTCCGCAGTCACCGTGGGGTGACAGTGGTCGGTCACCGCCGAGTCTGCAGCGACGCCGATGGCGCGCTGGGAGCCGGGGACCCGAGTTTTCTGGGGTGAGTCGGCGCATTCGTGCGCCGTAGGGCGAACTTCCCGCCCGAACCCGTCAGCTGACCTGGTAGGCGGGCGAGGAAGAAAGTGAGCCGCCTTCGTGGCGACCCCATATCGTCGTGCCCTCGTTCGATGTCTCGCGATCGGCGCGGCCGCGCTGCTCGCGGCCGGCGTACTGCCCGCGGCGACCGGCCAGGCTGCTCCGAGCCCTTCGCTGGCTTCGGTCCAGCGCCAGATCGTGGCCCTACAGCTCGAGGCCGACACCGCGGTGGAGGACTACGACGCCGCCGCACTGGCACTGGCGTCCGCGCGCCAGCGCAGCGCCGCCGCGGTGGACCGGCTGGCCCGGCAGCGCGTTGCAACCGAGGCGCTGCGAGTTCGCTTGTCGTCGTTCGCCGCCGCGGCCTACCGCAGCGGCGGCGTCGGCCAGTTCGCCTCGCTGGTGCTGACCAGCGACCCCACCACGTTCCTTGACCGGGCCGCCGCGCTCGACCAGATCGCCCAGAGCCAGGCCGACGCGGTGCGGCAGTTCCAGCTGGCCGCAGGTTCGCTGGCCGAGGCCGAGATGGCAGCCCGCCAGCAAGCCGCCGCCGCGGCGACGGTGGAGCGGCGGATGGCCGACCGGCGGGCCGCGATCGAGCGTTCGCTGCGGGCCGAACAGATGCTGCTGGCCCGGCTGAAGCCGCTGGAGCGGCGCCGCCTCCAGGAGGCCCAGCAGGCGCAGGACCGGGCGGTCAGCAGCAAGGCGCCGTCGCCGCCGACCACCGCGCCGGCCGCGCACGGCTCGGGTCGGGGTGCTGTCGCCGTCCGGTTCGCCTATTCCCAGCTCGGCAAGCCCTACCACTGGGGTTCCTCGGGACCGGGTTCCTATGACTGCTCCGGGCTGACAATGGCGGCCTGGGCTGCTGCCGGCGTGCACCTGCCGCACTCCTCCGGCGGACAGTTCGGCTCCGGCACGCACATCCCGTTCGCTGCCTTGATCCCTGGTGACCTGGTGTTCTACGGCCACCCCATCCACCACGTCGGGATCTACGTCGGCAGCGGATTGATGATCTCCTCGCCCCACACCGGCACCGTGGTGAAGATCCAGAGTGCCTCTAGAGGCGACTTCGCCGGAGCGGTCCGACCCTGAGCCAGGACGCCGGTGTCGGCGGTCGGGAGTTGTGCGGCCGCCCTGTCGGCGCCAGACTCCGGCGAGCGACCCGATCCAGGCCATTCCCGAGGAGCCTCCCGTGGCCGAACTGCATCTCGTCGGCAGCACTGACGATGGGCGCCAGCTGCTGCTCGCCCGCGTACCGGCCGGCGCCGCGGAGTTCCGGCTGCCGGTCGACGAGAAGCTGACCTCCCTGCTGCGCACCGGACGCCGGCCGGCTCCATCCGCGAGTGCCCTGACGCCGCGACAGATCCAGGCCCAGCTGAGGGCCGGTGCGAGCGTGGAGGACGTGGCCGCCCGCGCGGGCGTACCGGTCGGGCGGCTGGACGCCTACGCCGCCCCCGTGCTGGCGGAACTGGCTCGGGTGGTCGAGGACGCCCTGGCGGCTCGGATGAGCCGGCCACAGCAAGGCCCTTCGGCGTTGCCGCTAGGCCCGGCCGTGCTGACCCGGCTGGCAGGCGCGGACGGCACCGGCTCGAGGCCAGCGTGGTCGGCGCGGCGCGACCACGACGCAACCTGGGTGGTGGAGATGCGCTGCGACGGTGACTCCGTCCCGACCGTGGCCCGGTGGCGTTGGGACCGGGCCTCTCGTTCGCTGGCGCCGCTGGACGGCGTCGCGGCTGAGCTCGGCCACGTCGCTGCCGGGGGGACGCAGTCCGAGGACGAGACGCGGCCGGCGGCCCCCGTGGCCGTGGCTGCCGCCGAGACTCCGGTGGCCGCACCGGCGCCTGGAGTCGCCACTGCCGAAGCGGCCGACGCCGGTCCAAGTGGCATCCGGACCAAGCTCGCGCCGGAGGCCGCGCCCCGGTCGGTCCGAGCCAGCCGCTCGAGCCGTCGGCCGGCCGTGCCGGCCTGGTCGGACGTGCTGTTGGGAGTCGCCGCCGCCCCGGCACGGGCAGCCACGGGTGCGCCGGAGGACACCGAAGCCGCGGGATAGCCACCGACTGGTCCCTAGACTTCGCCGCGTGGGCTTGCTTCGCCGGCCACGGTCGGCTTCGCGCTGGCTGGTGGGCTCGCTCGGTGCCCTGTTGCTCGGTCAGCTGCTTGCCGTCGGCGCGCTCAGCCGTTCTCCCGGAAGGATCGTCGCTGACCACCGCACCGGATACCGCGCCCAGGGCCGCGTGCAGCCGGTGCCGAAGGAACAGACCACCGCCGAGGCGATCCAGCGGCTGCTGGACCGCCGCGCCGCGGCGGTTCTGCGCCACGACCGTGCCGACTTCCTCGCCACGGTCGATCCCGCGGCGCACGCCTTCCGCGATGCCCAGGCCAGGCTCTTCGCCGCCCTCGCGGCGGTGCCGCTGAGGTCGTGGAGCTACCAGGTGGCGCCGGCAGGGGAGCGTCAGCTGCCCGCAAACCGGCGGGACGGGTACGCCGCACCGACGTACGTGCCCGACGTCGTCCGGCTGCACTACCAGCTCCGCGGCTTCGACGACCGTCCCACCTCGGTGCCGATGTATCTCACCTTCGTCCGGCGACCGGCCGGCTGGTTGCTCGGTTCTGACCGCGACCTCGACCGCACCGGCATACGGACGGCCCGGGAGCCGTGGGACTTCGGGCCGGTCCAGGTGGTGACGGGCCGGCGCAGTCTGATCCTCGGTCACCCCGGTTCGGGTCGGCTGCTGGCGGGGCTGGCCGCCGAGGCGGATTCGGCCGTGCCCGCGGTCACGTCGGTGTGGGGGACCGGCTGGCGGCAGCGCGTCGTCGTCGTACTGCCGGCGGGCACCGCCGAGCTGCGTGGCCTGCTGAGCGACGACCGCGACGTCTCCCAGCTGGCGGCGGTGGCAACAGCGTGGTCGGCGCAGACGCCGGCAGCGGAACCGGTAGGGCAGCGGGTGCTGCTGAACCCGGTCAACTTCAACCGGCTCCGCCCGATCGGCCGTCGGGTCGTGCTCATCCATGAGATCACCCACGTGGCTGCCCGCGACGCTACCGGCGCCGCGACGCCGACCTGGCTGACGGAAGGCTTCGCCGACTACGTCGCCTACCGCGGCACCGGTGCGCCGCCCCGCACGGTAGCGGCCGAGCTGGCGGCCGAGGTCGCGGCCGGGCGGCTGCCGAGCGGGCTGCCGGGCGACGCTCGCTTCGCCGGAGCCGGCAGCCGGCTGCCGCAGGCGTACGAGGAGGCCTGGCTTGCCTGCCGGTTGATCGCCGATTCGGCCGGGGCCTCAGGGCTGGTCCGCTTCTACCGCGAAACCGCAGCGACCGGGGACCGGTCTGCGGTGCTCACCAGGGCCTTCCGGGATGTCCTCGCTACGACCCCGGCCGCATTCACCACCCGGTGGCGCGGTTACCTGCGAGCACAGCTGTCGTGACCGCCCCGGTCCGGCCGGCCCTGGTGGCCCTGCTCGTCCTCGGCGCGGTGCTGGCCGGCACGTTGGCGCTGACGACGCCCTGGACGCCGTCGCCCGGCGGTTCTGGCGGCCGGGCGGCGGTGGACGTCCGGCGTGACTTCACGGCCGCCGAACTCGCCCACGAGGACGCCTACCACCGGGCGGTCCGGCCACCGGCGTACGGCTCGCTGCTGGTAGGACTGGTCGTCGCCGCGGTGCTGGGGCTGACATCGGCTGGAGCCCGGTTGGCAAATCTGGTGGCCCGGCCGGTCGGCGGGGGGTGGGCCGCCTCGGCGGCTCTCGGCGGGCTCGCCGTCACGGTCGCCGTCCGCCTTGCGGCTGCGCCCCTGGACGCGTGGGCCGAGGTGGTGCTGCGCCGGTACGGGTTGTCCACCCAGAACTGGGGCGGCTGGCTGCTCGACCAGCTCCGTGCCTTCGGCCTGGCCGCCGCCGTCGTGGTCGCGGGGCTGCTGGCCTTCTACGCGCTGGTTCGGGGCTTTCCGGCGCGGTGGTGGCTCCCCGTGGGGGTGGCAGGGGCGCTTCTCGTCATGGCGATCTCCTTCGGCTACCCGTTGCTGGTCGAGCCGGTGTTCAACAAGTTCACCCCTCTTCCGGCCGGCTCACTGCGGACCTCGCTGCTTCAGCTGGCCGACGACGACCAGGTGCGGGTGGACCGCGTGCTGGTAGCGGATGCCTCCCGGCGTACGACGGCGCTCAACGCGTACGTCTCGGGCTTCGGTTCGACCAAGCGGATCGTGCTCTACGACACCCTGCTTACCGCCGCCTCGCCGGAGGAGGTGCGTCTGATCGTCGCGCACGAGCTCGGCCACGCGAAGCGCTCGGACGTCCTGCACGGCACCCTGGAAGGGGCGCTCGGTGCCGCCGCGGGCGCCTGCGTACTCTTCGTGGGGTTGTCCTGGGCGCCGCTGCTGCGCCGCGCCGGGGTCGGCTCGGTCGGCGACCCGCGGTCGGTGGCGCTCGTGCTGTTCCTGCTGGCCGTGCTGGGCACCGTGACGGGACCGGTGCAGACGCTCGTCAGTCGCCGGATCGAGGCCCGCGCCGACGTCCACTCGCTCGACCTAACCCGGGATCCGGTGGCCTTCGTCGCCTCCGAGCGCCGGCTGTCGCTGCGCAACCTCTCGGACCTCGATCCCAACCCGGTGGTGTACGCGCTGTTCGCCACCCACCCCACCGGGCCGGAGCGGATCGCACTCGCCCGCAGCTGGGCGCGCCGGCACGGCGTACCGGAGCCACCGGCGCAGGTCGGCCGCTGACGTGCGGACGCTTGTGGTCACCAACGACTTCCCTCCCCGGCCGGGTGGCATCCAGGCGTACGTCGCCTCGCTGGCAAGCCGGCTGCCGGCCGGGGAGGTGGTCCTGTACGCGCCGGCCTGGGACGGCGCGGCGGCGTACGACGCGGAGCAAACCTTCCCCGTGGTTCGCCACCCCACCTCTTTGCTGCTCCCGGTGCCCTCGGTGCTCCGGCGGACCGGCGCGATCGCGCGGGCGGAAGGGTGCGAGGCGGTCTGGTTCGGCGCCGCCGCGCCACTGGGGCTGCTGGCCGACGGACTGCGGCGGTACGGCGTAACCCGCTTCGTCGCCTCGACCCACGGTCACGAGGTCGGCTGGGCGCGGCTCCCCGGAGCCCGTGGCCTGTTGCGCAAGATCGGCCGGTCGGTCGACGTGGTCACCTACCTCGGCGCCTACACCGGGTCCAGGCTCCGGGGCGCGCTGGGTCCGGACGCCCGGCTGGCCCGGCTGCCCTCGGGCGTCGACCCCACGCTGTTCCGGCCGGGCGCCGGCGGCGAAGAGGTACGCCGGCGGCACCGGCTGGGCGACCGGCCGCTGGTCGTCTGCGTGTCCCGACTGGTCCCGCGCAAGGGCCAGGACATGCTGATCCGGGCGCTGCCGCAGATTCGCCGCCGGGTGCCGGACGCCGCCCTGCTCATCGTGGGGGACGGCCCGGACCTGCCCAGGTTGCGCCGGCTCGTTGCCGCCAGCACCGGGACCGCCGACGCCGTGTGCTTCGCCGGCCCGGTGCCGTGGGAAGAGCTGCCGGCGTACTACGCGGCCGGTGACGTGTTCGCGATGCCGTCCCGCACCCGCCGCGGCGGGCTCGAGGTGGAGGGTCTCGGCATCGTTTATCTGGAGGCCTCGGCTACCGGGCTGCCGGTGGTCGCCGGCGACTCCGGCGGCGCTCCCGACGCGGTGCTCCCGGGTGAGACGGGCTACGTCGTAGACGGCCGAGCACCGGCGCAGGTCGTCGACCGGATTGCCGGCCTGCTTGCCGACCCGGCCGCGGGCCGGGCGATGGGGGCGCGAGGTCGGGCCTGGATGCAGCGCAGCTGGCGCTGGGATGTGTTGGCCGCCCGGCTGCGGGATCTGCTGAGCGGAGCGGACGGCCCTTGCTGATCATACGGCCGTCCACCCTCGGCGGCGACCAGCCGGGGCGTGGTCATGACTCGTAGAGAGCCGCGATGTCAGCGGCGTACCGCTGCGCGATGACGCTGCGGCGGATACCGAGCTTGGGCGTCAGCTCGCCGCCGGCCTCGGTGAAGTCGCCGTCGAGAACCTGGAACCGCTTGATCGACTCGGCTCGGGAGACGCCGGCATTGGCGAGGTCCACGGCTCCGGCCAGGGTGGCTCGCAGGTCCGGGTCCTCGCGAAGGTCGGCGGGCCCGGCATCGGGGGGCTTGCCGTGCTCAGCTTTCCACGCCTCGAAGGCAGCGGAGTCCACGGCCAGCAGGGCCGCGACGTAGGGGCGAGCGTCGCCGACCACCATGGCGGAGCTCACCAGGGGATGGGCGCGCAGCCGCTCCTCGAGCGGCGCCGGCGCGACGTTCTTGCCGCCGGCGGTTACCAGGATCTCCTTCTTGCGGCCGGTGATGCGCAGAAACCCGTCGTCGTCGAGCTCCCCGAGGTCGCCGGTGCACAGCCAGCCGTCGGGACCGAGGACCTCGGCGGTGGCCGCCGGGTCGCCCCAATAGCCGGAGAAGACGTGCGGTCCACGGACGAGCACCTCGCCGTCGTCGCCGATGCGTACGGCGGTGCCCGGCATCGGCAGGCCGACCGAGCCGATCCGGCAGGCGGCCGGCGTGTTCAGCGTCGCACCGGCCGAGGTCTCGGTCAGCCCGTACCCCTCCAGCACCTCGATGCCGGCGCCCCGGAAGAAGTGGCCGAGCCGGACGCCCAGCGCAGCCCCGCCGGAGACGGCGTAGCGGACCTCGCCGCCCAGGGCGCGACCGAGCCGGCCGTACACGAGCCGGCGGAAGACGGCGTGCGCAGCGCGCACCCCGGCACTCGGGCCGCCGCGGTCGAGGCTCTCGCTGTAGGCCACGGCCACCGTGGCCGCACGCTCGAAGATGCGGTGCTTGATCCCGCCCTCGGCGCGGGCCCGCTCCTGCGCGGAATCGTAGATCTTCTCGAACACCCGGGGCACCGCAAGCAGGAAGGTCGGCCGGAAGGTTGCCAGGTCGGCCGTGAGGTTGCGGATGTCGGGACTGTGGCCGAGTCTGGCCCGGGTGATCACGCAGGCCACCTGGACGACCCGCGCGAAGACGTGCGCCAGCGGTAGGAACAGCAGCGTGGATGAGGTCGAAGTGAAGACCTCGGCCAACCCGGCCGTCGCCGACGTGGCGTCGAACAACAGGTTGCGATGGGTCAGCTCGCACCCCTTGGGCGTGCCGGTGGTACCCGACGTGTAGATGATCGTGGCCGGGCTGTCGCCGCAGAGGGCAGCCTGGCGTCGCTGCACCTCACCCGGTCCGGCGCGTTCTCCCGCTGCGGCCAGCTCGGCCAGCTCGCCGCCGTCGATGGTCCACACCTGAGTCAGCGCGGGCAGCTCCGGCCGCAGCCGCTCGACCGTGGCCAGGTGCTCTGCGGTCTCGACGATCACGGCGACCGCGCCCGAGTCGCGCAGCGCGTGCGCCATCTGATCGGCAGCGGAGGTGGTGTAGACCGGTACGCCGACCGCCCCGGCGGCCCACAGCGCGTAGTCGCACACGGTCCACTCGTAGCGGTTTCGTGACAGCAGGCCGACCCGGTCGCCGGGCGCGATGCCGGCGGTGGCGAGGCCGGCGGCGAGCCGGGTCATCTCGAGTTCGAAGGTGCGGGCGTTGACCGGTTCCCACCGCTCGCCGGCCTTGCGCTCGAAGCAGACATGATCGGGCGCGGTCCGCGCATTGTCGTGCACCGCGTCGAGCAGCGTGGCTGTGGGCGCCAGGTCGAACGTGGCGGCAACGGCGTACTCGCGCACCCGGGCTCCGAATCGTGGCCAGCAGTGCGGCGACACTAGCGCGCTCGCCGCCACGGTCCCCGCATGGCGGGTCGCCCCCTGGCGGCAGCCGACCGACCGGCCAGTGGGTAGCCTGCGGCGCGCGCCCTTCGGCAGGAAGGCTCGGCATGGCAGAACGGGCAACCGCGAGCATCACGATCGACGCAGGCCGGTCCGCCGTGATGGCGGTGATCGCCGACTTCGCGGCGTACCCGGAGTGGGCCGGCTACATCAACAAGGCCGAGGTCCTCGAGGCGGGCCCGGACGGCCGGCCGAAGCGGGTGGCCTTCTCCCTGGACGCCGGTGTCATCTCCGACGACTACGTGCTCGACTACGACTGGTACGACGACGAGCGGGTGACCTGGCGACTGGTGGAAGGCCGGATGCTCAAGGCGCAGGACGGCAGCTACCACCTCGCCGACCGGGGGTCGGGAACCGACGTCGCCTACGAGCTGGCGGTCGAGCTCAACATTCCGATCCTGGGCATGTTCCAGCGCAAGGCGGAGAGAGTGATCATGGACACGGCCCTCAAGGAGCTCAAGCGGCGGGTGGAGTCCCAGGCCGCAGGCGCTGCCGGTTAGCCGCCGATGACCCTCACCATCGGGGTGGACGTCGGCGGCACCAAGGTGGCCTCGGGCGTCGTCGACCCCGTGGGGCGCATTCTGCGGGCCGCCTCGATGCCCACCCCCAGCACCAGTGCGGCGGAGACCGCCGAGGCGATCGCCACCATGGTGGATGCCTTGCGACAGTCCTACGACGTCGAGGCCGTCGGCATCGGTGCCGCCGGGTTCGTCGACGAGGCGCGCTCGGTCGTTCGGTTCGCGCCCAACCTGGCCTGGCGCGAGGAGCCACTGAGGGCCGAGGTCAGCGCCCGCGTCGGGCTGCCGGTTGTCGTCGAGAACGACGCCAACGCCATGGCCTGGGCGGAGGCGCGCTTCGGGGCCGGCCGCGACGAGGACCACTTGGTTGCGGTCACGGTGGGCACGGGAATCGGCGGCGGCATGGTGCTCGACGGGCAGCTCTACCGCGGCCGGTTCGGCCTCGGTGCGGAGTTCGGACACGTTCGGGTGGTCCCGGAGGGTCGGCGATGCGGATGCGGCAACACCGGCTGTTGGGAGCAGTACGCGAGCGGGCGGGCGCTCGTGCGTGAGGCGCAGGAGCTCGCGACCGCCTCGCCGGTGCGGGCCGGCCGGCTGCTGGAGCTGGCCGGCGGCGTGGTGGCGGGGATCACCGGCCCCGAGGTGACCTCGGCAGCGATCGAGGGTGACCCGGCCGCAATAGAGTGCTTCGCCATTGTCGGCCGGTGGCTCGGGCAGGGCCTGGCCGACCTCGCCGCGACGCTCGACCCCGGGGTCTTCGTCATCGGCGGCGGTGTGTCGGCCGCCGATGATTTGCTGCTCGGGCCGGCCCGTTCGGCGTACGCGGCCGCACTGACCGGCCGCGGGCACCGCCCCCTCGCCGACATCCGGGTAGCTGAGCTCGGTCCTGAGGCCGGCCTGGTCGGGGCCGCCGACCTGGCGCGGCACCGCGACTGACGACGTCCGTCCCGCCGCGGGTGGGATGATCTCCGGACCGGCACGACGGCGTACCGGTCGGAGGGGGGTCGCGGGCGTGCGGGTGGTGGCGGCCCTGGGTGGAAACGCCATCAGCCCGGCTGCAGGATCCGGTTCCGTGGCCGAGATGCGGACCGAGCTGGCCGCAACCAGTCGTCTGCTCGCCGACCTGGTCGAACGTGGCGTCGAGCTCGTTCTCACTCATGGCAACGGGCCCCAGGTAGGCCGCATCCTGCTTCAGCAGGAGGCCGCCGCCCCGACCGTGCCGCCGATGCCGATGGACGTCTGTGGCGCGCTGAGCCAGGGCCAGATCGGCTACCTGCTGGCCCAGGCGCTCGACACCGAGCTGCGCCGGCGGGACATCGGCACCCGGGCGCTGTGCCTGGTGACGCAGGTGGTGGTCGACGGGAGAGACCCCGCTTTCCGCCGACCGACCAAGCCGGTCGGCCCCAGCTACGCCGAGGCCGAGGCGCACCGCATCGCCCGGGAGACCGGCTACGTGTTCCAGGACGTGGGCGAGGGCAAGTGGCGGCGGGTGGTCGCCTCGCCACTGCCTTTGCGCTTCGTCGAGGAAGAGCCGCTGCTCCAGGTCATCGAGGCCGGTCACGTCGTGGTGGCCGCCGGCGGAGGCGGCGTACCGGTCGTCGAGCACGGTGCCGAGCTGCGCGGCGTCGAGGCGGTCGTGGACAAGGACCGAACCGCCGCCCGGCTGGCCGCGCTCGTCCGCGCGGACCTGCTGCTCATCCTCACCGAGGTCGACAAGGTGCAGACCGGCTTCGGTACGCCGGACGCCTGCACACTGGACCGGCTCAGCCTCGGCGACGCCCGCAAACTGCTAGCGGGCGGTGAGTTCCCCGAGGGCTCGATGGGCCCGAAGGTCACCGCCTGCTGCGACTTCGTCGAGGGCGGCGGCAAACGGGCCGTCATCGCGGCGCTGGCCTCGGTGGCCGACGCGGTGTTCGGCGACGCCGGGACCGCGGTCGTCGCGGGGTGAGCGGCGTCGGCGACCTGCGGGTGCTGAGCTACAACGTCCGCTCCCTGCGCGACGACCGCCGGGCCGTCGCGCGGGTGATCCGGGCCTGTACGCCGGACGTCGTGTGCGTGCAGGAGGCACCGCGCTTCCTGTTCTGGCGGCGGCAGTGCCGGGCGCTGGCCGCGGCCAGCGGGCTGGTCATGGTCACCGGCGGCCGGCCGGCGGCCGCCATGGCCGTCCTCGCCCGGCCGGACCTGCCGGTGGCGGACGTGGACGACGTCCGGCTGACCAAGGTGCCGCGGCTGCACCAGCGTGGCCTCGCGATCGCCGTGCTCGAGGCGTTCGGCGGCAGGGTCACCGTGGTCAGCATGCATCTCGACCTCGACGGCCAGCAGCGCCGACGGCACGCCGGGGAGGTGCTCGACCGGCTTTCCGTCTACCTGGACCCTCTCGTTGTGGCCGGCGACGTCAACGAGGAACCGGGCGGGCCGGCTTGGTCGGTGCTGACCGATCGGCTCCAGGACGCCTACGCCGTCGCGCCGGCGGGAGACGGCGAGACGATTCCGGCTGCGCGTCCCGATCGACGGATCGACGGAATCTTCGTTGACCGGCGGCTGCGGGTGCTCTCCTGCGGCGTACCGGACCTGCCTGAGCTCGCCCGGGCCAGCGATCACCGGCCGGTCCTCGCCGTCGTGGCGGGACGGAACTAGCGCCCGGCTCACGGCGGCGAGGGCCGGCCGCCCAAGTCGCAGCGGGCGGGACCCGGAAGCCGCGCAGCGCCTTCCATGAGCCGCAGCGTCCGGGTCATCTCCACCGGCTTGATGCTGCCGCTGCGGTTCTCATACGGCCGGTCCAGGAAGCGAATCGTCAGCAGGCTGGACACCACGATGGCCGTCAGGGTTCCGATCATCATCGCCTGGACGAGGAACCGTTCCCCGGAATCGGCGAAGAAGACCGTGTAGCCGATCACCAGAATGGCGCCGAAGAGCAGGAGGAACCACAGCGGCGGGGGGACGAAAGGAGGCGCCTCGGCCAGCCGGCCGCGTCGCCCGTCCTGGCGAGCCGCGGCCGAATCAAGCCAGTGACTGAACTCAGCGGCTTGCTTGTCCCCCGTGATCGGAGCGCGCGCCACGGTGCTGTCGAGGTTGGCCAGCCAGCGGTCGACGAGTGGACTGGTGCGCTGCCTACGCATGGCAGGCCATTCGTCGTCGATGACCGAGCGGGCATAGCAGATCAGCTCGCCCTGCAGCGCGTCGTGCACCTGCGGTGAGAACAGTGCCGACTCCCGGAAGAGCTCGGAGACAGAGATCGCTTCCACCCCCGCCTTGTCCTTTGCGCTTCCGTAGCTCTCGAAGGCCAGGAAGATCACGAAAGCGAGCACCACCGCGAAAGAGGTGCCGAGGACACCGAAGACCCCAGCCGCACGATCGGTGTCGGTGAAGAGTCCGCCAGCTGATGTCCGTCGCCGGGCGAGGAACATCAGGGTCACGGGTGCGGCGGCCGCCGCCACAATAACCAGGCACCCAACCCACAAGTTCCCGCACGCTCCTCCCCGCTATGCTGTGTAATGGCTTATGTCCACCCCACAGAA
>JBPCOB010000029.1:0-13873 GCA_051000715.1 Mycobacteriales bacterium | reverse complement strand
ACGGTCACCTCTCGGGCGTAGCGTTCGGCCGCCTCGATCTCCGGTATGAGCCGGGCCTCGATCCGAGCCAACGCCGCCGGAGTCAGCTCTCCCTCAGCCGCCGAGTCGTAGAAGGACTCCAGGCGGGCTCGCTTCTCGGCAGCCTCACCCAGCGCGGCGCTGACGCGGTCGTCGGACTGGGCACCACCCAGAAGCTCGAGGACGTCCGGGCGCGCCAGCCGGGTCACGAGGACCTTGGTTACTAGGTCGTCGACGTGATCTTGCCGCCGGGACACGTGGAAGCCATCAGGGCATAGGTACGCCCGAGACCCCCGGTTCTTCTGCACGACCACCCGAGCACCGCAGACGCCGCAGATCGCAATGCCGCTGAGAAGGTGCTTGATGGCGCTGTCCCGAACCGTCTTCCGGCGCGGGTCGCTCATCCGGCTCACGCAGGTGTAGAACGTGGCCTCGTCAACCAGCGCGGGCCAGACGGCCTCCCCCACCACCTTGCCGCGATGAACCCGCTTGCCAACATAGGCTGGGTTGGTCACCAGCCGGCGGATCTGGGTGAGATCCCAGCAACCCCCGCGGGGTGCCGGAATCCCGCGCCGGTTCAGGTCACTCGCCACCGCGTGCGGCGTTTCCCCTGTCGCCACCCGTCGGGCTGCCTCCCGGACGACGACGGCCTGGTCCTCCCTGGGCACCTGCTCGGTCAGCGCGCCGGTGTTGTCGTCGTAGACCCGCCGGTAGCCGTAGAGCAGCTTGCCGTGCGGCCGTCCCGCATCAGCATTGGCGCGTACCGATCGGAGCACCCGGTCACGCGTCATGTCCGACTCCCGCTCGGCCAACAGCGCGTCCAAGCCAGTGGTGAGCCGATCATCGGTCCTGGACAGGTCATACGTCCGGCCAGAGTAGGACCAGAGAACTCCGCGATCCCGGCACAGCTCCCTCAGCACGACGTAGTCCTGCAGGTCCCGCTGAAACCGGCTGGCCTCCCAGGTGACCACCACGTCGCAGCTTCGGCTTCGCACGAACTCGACCAGCCCCGCGTACGCCGGCCGCGACTTGGTCGCGTACCGGCTCGCCGAGCGGTCGTTGTCGATGAACAGCTCGACAACGTCCCAGCCGGCCAAGGCGGCCGTTCGCCGGCACTCCCGCTCCTGCTCGGCTACTGATCGAGCGCTTCCGCGAGGATCGCTGCTCACCCTCGCGTAGATCGCCGCTCGCGGGGTCATTGGCATGTAGGAACCTTACCTTGTTGAACCGACATTGTCGCCCGACACCGCCACCAGGTGCGTCATCCCGGTAGTGCGGAAGTCCTGCCGCAGCGCGGGGTCGAGCCGGGAGGTGTCCCCGATGACCAGTCCGGGCAGGAGCCCCTCGACGTCGGCCGGCAGTACGGTGCTCGCCGACCGCAGCCCGGCCCGAATCCTGCCGGCGACCCGCTGCGGTGTCGACGGTTCGTGCAGTAGACGCGGTGGCCCGCGCGCCAGCAGGACGGCGGCCACCAGGTCGCCACGCCGCGGCGGTGCCAGCCGACCGGAGGCAACCACCCGCGAGGTGGGGAGCAGGGCGGTCCAGCCAGGACCGGTAGCCAGTACAACGACCGGCGTCCGCACCCGGACGCCGATGCTGCGCACGACCACCCGCTCGACCCGAGCTCGCATCACCACGAGGTCGCGGCTCCGGCCCGACCCGCGGACCCTGGCGGCGTGCAGCTCAGGATCACCCGTGACGACCAGCTCCACGCTGGCCGATGCGCCGGCCGCGGCGAGTCGCGGCACCGGACCAGCGGCCAGGGCCGCAAGTCGGAAGCCGGCCACTGCGGCCGCGGCCGATGCGCACAACAGCACCGCGGCGACCGCAGCGGAGGAGAAGCGCCGTACCGCCAGAGCTGCCGCGCCGGCTGCACCGAGAATCCCGGCGAGCGTCAGCGCAACGCGTGGCGTGGCGCCGAGCAGCACTGCGCAGGTGAGCCATGCCGCGCCGGCCGGGCCGGCCAACCGCAGGTCGGCACGGACCGGCGCGCCGGCCCCGGCCGCCACCAGGTCGTCGGTGCTCACACTCGCACCAGGTCCTTGAGATCCTGGAATCGTCGGTCTCCGATGCCGGAGACCTCGCGCAGCTGGTCCACGCTGGTGAACGGCCCGTGCGCGGTCCGCCAGTCGACGATCCGCTGCGCCAGCACGGGACCCACGCCGGGCAGCCCGTCCAGATCGGCAGCGGTCGCCAGGTTGAGGTTCACCGGGCTGCCGGCTGCAGACCCCGCCCCGCCTGAACCGGCGCCCGACGCCGGTGGGCCGGTGCCCGTGCCCGCTACCGCTGGTCCGGCGCCGGGTCCGGCCAGCCCCACGATGACCTGCTCGCCGTCGGTCAGCGGCCGAGCGAGGTTGAGCAGCCCGACGTCCACCCCCGGACGGACGCCGCCGGCCGCCCGCAGCGCGTCGGCGACCCGCGACCCGAGCGGGAGACTGACCACCCCGGGCCGGCGTACCTTGCCGGCGACATCCACCAGCAGGACCTTGGCCGGCCCCGCACTCGCCGTGCTGCTCGGAAGGGTGCGCGCAACAGTGCCGACGGCGGTGGGCTGCGGACCGTTGCGCAGCACCAGCCAGCCGGTCGCCGCGACGACCGCCAGCGCCACCAGGGCCAGGCCCGCAACCGCCCGCCGGCTGGGCGCCACCGCGGCCCCCCGGAGCGTTGCCGGCAACCGGTCGGCCACGGCATCCCGCAGCGGCCGCCAGCCCGGGCCGGCGGCACCGCTCGGGTTGCCGGCAGAACCGGACGCCGTGGGCAGGTCAGTAGCCGTCACCAGACTCACGCCGGAGGTCAACGCAGCCGGAGCGGGCGGAACCGCAGCCCTCGGCACCGCAGCCCTCGGCACCGCAGCCGTCGGTACCGCAGCGGCCATGGGGTCAACGTCGGCTTCCCGTGGCCAGTCGTCGTCCGGCACCCACCCACCAGAGGGAGGGTCGTCCCCCGGGTGAGGTACGACGGCAGCCGGCGGGCCGCTCAACGCCCGTACCCGAGCCGCGGCACGTTCGACGTCGTCGGGCGCGGACCGCCGCGGGAGTCGGAGTGTCACCTTCTCGACGCTAGGCAGCGGCCGGACAGTTTCCGACCGGCTCAGTCGCCCCGGTGGACGGTCCGGCCGGCTGTGGACGGCGGGCTGGCCATTGACACCCGCTACCCCTGCCGGCGCACCCACCAGCGCGCCAGGTTGCCGCGGTGGCGGAAGGTCACGATGCCGGCCAGCCCGAGCGCCCACAGCAGCGAGGGCGTCGACGCCCCCACGGCCACGGCCACCGCCACGAGCGAGAGCGCAGCGCTCACCGAGGCCAGCGCCACCCAGCGGGACAGCAGTAGTACCAGGAGCCAGGTGGCGATCACGAACGGCGCCCAGCGCGGGTGTGACCCGAGCACCGCACCGGCCGCCGTGGCGACGCCCTTGCCGCCTCGGCCGCGCAGGAACGGAGAGGTCACATGCCCGACGACCGCGGCCAGCCCCGCCAGCAGGCCCAGGGCCGGGCCGGCCAGGGCGAAGCCGGCCGCGGGCAACGCCCCCTTGGCCACGTCCGCCACGGCGACGCCGATCCCCGCGCGGCGTCCCAGCACCCGCCCAGCATTCGTCGCGCCGGGGTTGCCGCTGCCCGCACGGCGCAGGTCCACGCCCGCCCGCCGGGCCAGCAGGGCAGCCGGCGACACCGCCCCGACCAGGTAGCCGATCACCGTGACAGCGGCATACGCCGGCAACGAGCTGCCAGCGGTGGCGGCCAGCACCGCAAGGCTGCTCACCGCCGGGCGACCACGACCCCGAGCAGGCCGGGGCCGACGTGCGCTCCGACCACCGCGCCGACCTCCGACACGTAGACCTCGGTCGCTCCGGCCAGCCGGTAGCGAAGCCGGTCGGCCAGCTGGGCCGCCTTCTGCGGTGCCGCCAGGTGGTGCACCGCGAGCTCCACCGGTCCCTCGCCCGCCGCCTCGATCGCCAGCTCCTCCAGTCGGGCCACCGCCTTGGAGGCGGTCCGGACCTTCGCCAGCGGGGCGATCCGCCCGTCCACGACATGCAGGATCGGCTTCACAGCAAGCACCGAGCCCAGCAGCGCGGCCGCCGCACCCAGCCGGCCACCGCGACGCAGGTGCTCGAGCGTGTCGACGTAGAACAGGCACGAGGTACGGGCGGCGCAGTCGACCGCGGCTCGGGCGACCTCGTCCAGCCCGCCACCGTCGGCGGCCGAGGCGGCCGCCGCGATCACCGCAAAGCCCAGGCCCATGGCGGTGGAGCGCGAGTCGACGACCCGGACCCGCAGCCGGGGCGCGGCGTCGGCGGCGGCCAGCCGAGCGGACTCCACCGTGCCGGAGAGCTCCCCGGAGAGGTGGACCGAGACGATGTCGGTCGCCCCGGTCGCCTTCGCGGCGTCGTCGTAGGCGGCCAGGAATGCCGCCGGCGGGGGTCGTGAGGTGCTCACCTTCGCCCGCCGGTGGCCCAGCGCCGTCGCCACGTCGGCCGGCCGGACGTCGCGTCCCTCGGTTCCGACCCGGCCGTCCAGCACGACCTGCAACGGCACCACCACCAGGCCGTATCGCTCGACCACGGCCGCGGGCAGGTACGCCGTGGAGTCGGTCACCACGGCGACGGAGGGCACGCCGGTCATGGGCGGAGGTTAGCGGCGCATGGCGGACCCGCCACCGTCAGCCGGGAACGATGTTCACCAGCTTCGGCGGCCGCACGATGACGGCGCGCACCGGCCGGCCGGCGAGCGCACGGGTCGCCCCCTCCGTCGCCAGCGCCAGCCCGCGCAGCGTCGCCTCGTCGACGCCGGCGGACACCGAGATCCGGTCGCGCACCTTGCCGGCAACCTGCACGACGCAGGTCACCGTCTCCTCCACCACGAGCGCCGGCTCGGCCACCGGCCAGCCCCCCTGCACCACCGACGGTGCGTTCCCCAGCCGCGCCCAGCCCTCCTCGGCCGTGAACGGCGCGAAGATCGACAGCATCCGGACGAGTGCCTCGGCACCCTCGCGCACCGCCGTCGCCCCGGCCGCCGTGTGCAGGGCGCCGGCGTCCACCGCCTTGCGGAGCGCGCTGGTCAACTCCATCAGCCGGGCGATCGCCACGTTGAAGCGGCAGCCCTCGACCAGCCGGGTCGCCTCGTCGACCAGCCGGTGTACGACGGTCCGCAGCGCGAGGTCGCCGTCCAGAGGCGAGGAGCCGGCGCCGGCGCCGCCCACGTCGCCGGCCAGCCGCCACACCCGGGCCAGCCACTTGCCCGACCCGGTCGCGGAGACGTCGGCCCAGTCGACGTCGTCCTCCGGCGGTCCGGCGAAGAGCATCGTGACCCGGACAGCGTCCGGCCCGTGGACGGCCAGCTCCGCCTGCAGGTTGACCAGGTTGCCCTTCGTCTTGCTCATCGAGGCGCCGTCCATGATCACTTGTCCCTGGTTGATCAGGGCGCGGAACGGCTCGGAGAACTCGACGAACCCCAGGTCGCACAGCACCTTGGTCAGGAAGCGGGCGTACAGCAGATGGCCGGTGGCGTGCTCGATCCCGCCGATGTACTGGTCGACGGGGGCCCAGCGCCGCAGCTGCGCGGGGTCGAACGGCGCGGTGTGGTCCCCCACCGACGGGTAGCGCAGGAAATACCAGGAGGAGTCGACGAAGGTGTCCATCGTGTCCGTGTCGCGCCGCGCCGCCCCGCCGCAGCGCGGGCATGACGCGGCGACCCACTCGGTCGCCGACTCCAACGGAGACTGGCCGCCCTCGGGGCGCAGCGAGTATCCGGTCTGGGGCAGCCGGACCGGCAGCTCGTCGTCGGGTACGGCGACCTCGCCGCAGCCCGGGCAGTGCACGATCGGGATCGGCGCGCCCCAGTACCGCTGGCGGCTCAGCAGCCAGTCCCGCAGCCGGTAGGTGGTCGCGGCCCGGCCTCGGCCGGCGTCGGCCAGGTCGGCGGTGATCCGGGAGACGGCGACCGCCTTGGGCAGGCCGTCGTACCGGCCGGAGTTGACCACCGCCCCCTCCCCCGGGGTCGCCAGGCCGGTCTGCGCCGGGTCCGGCTCGCCGGTGTCGATCACCACCCGGACCGGCAGCCCGAACGTCCGGGCGAAGTCCAGGTCGCGCTGGTCGTGCGCGGGCACCGCCATGATCGCCCCGGTGCCGTACTCGGCGAGCACGTAGTCGGCGGCGTACACCGGGATCCGCTCCCCGCTGACCGGGTTGACGGCGTACCGACCCAGGAAGACGCCGGTCTTCGGCCGCTCGGTGGACAGCCGGTCGATCTCCGTCATAGACCGGACCGACTCCCGGTACGCCGCGAACTGCGTCTCGTGCCCGCCGCCCGCTGCCAGCTCGGCGGCCAGCCCGGAGTCGACCGCGACTACGAAGAACGTGGCGCCGTACAGGGTGTCCGGCCGGGTGGTGAAGACCCGCAGCGGCTCGGCCCGACCCTCGATCACGAAGTCGACCTCGGCCCCGGTCGAGCGGCCGATCCAGTTGCGCTGCATGGTGAGCACGCGCTCCGGCCAGCGGCCCTCCAGCTCCGCCATGTCGGCCAGCAGCCGGTCGGCATAGTCGGTGATCCGGAAGAACCACTGGGTCAGCGTCCGCTTGGTCACCACCGCGTTGCAGCGCTCGCATCGGCCTGCAATGACCTGCTCGTTGGCCAGGACGGTCTTGTCGTTGGGGCACCAGTTTACCGGGCTCGCCTTGCGGTAGGCCAGGCTGCGCTCGAACAACCGCAGGAACAGCCATTGAGTCCAGCGGTAGTACTCGGGGTCGGAGGTGTGCAGCCGGGTCCGCCAGTCCAGGGAGATGCCCATCCGCCGGAACGACTCGGCCTGGACCGCGATGTTGGCGTAGGTCCACTCGCGAGGGTCCATCCCCCGGGCCAGAGCGGCGTTCTCGGCGGGCAGCCCGAAGGAGTCCCAGCCGATGGGGTGCAGCACGTTGGCCCCGCGCATGCGCTCGAAGCGGGCGATCGCGTCGCCGATGGCCCACGCCTCGGCGTGGCCCATGTGCAGGTCGCCGGAGGGATAGGAGAACATGTCGACGACGTACTTGCGCGGTCGCGGGTCCTCCGCCCCGGCCGCCTCGAACAGCCGCAGTTCCTCCCACACGGGCAGCCAGCGCTCCTGGATCGCGTGCGGGTCGTACACCGCGGCGGCGGCGACCTCGCTGCTGGCCGTCTCGGTCATGACGCACTCCTGGGGTGGTCGGAGCCGGGCATGAAAAAGCCCCTCGGACGACGAGGGGCTGCCGCGCTGACGTGGTGCCCGGTCAGCGCGGCCCGGTGAGAAGCAGCCGTACGTCGGTCATGCCGGCCAGCATAGCCCGGTCCGCAGGGGTAGCGTCCCGCGGATGTTCGACTACGCCGACGCCGCCGTCGAGGCTGCCCTCGCCGCTGGTGCCCGCTTTGCCGACGCCCGCGTCATGGTCAGTCGGGACGAGACGATGTCCGCCCAGAACTCAGTGGTGGAGCAGCTCAGCCAGGGCGAGCGCACCGGGCTGGGAGTGCGGGCGCTGATCGGATCCTCCTGGGGCTTCGCCGCCACGCCGGAGCTGACCGACGCCGGCGCGAGACGGGCCGGCGTCCGGGCGGCGGAGACGGCTCGCGCCTCGACGCTGGTCGCCGGACCGCCGGTCGAGCTCGCACCGGTGCCCTCGGTCACCGACCACTGGGAGAACTTCTGTGCCGAGGACCCACTCGCGGTGCCGCTCGCAGAGAAGGGCGACCTGCTCGTCGAGGTCACCGGAACTATGCACCGCGCCGGCGTACCGCTGGCCCAGGCGTCGTATGAGATCTGGGACACCGAGAAGTGGCTGGTCACCAGCGAGGGGTCCCGGATCTCCCAGCGGATCCGGGAGTGCGGTGCCGGGATGAGCGCGACCGCGGTCGGCGAGGCCGAGACCCAGCGGCGTTCCTATCCGGGCATCCGCGGCCAGTTCGGCACCGAGGGGTGGGAGCTCGTCCGCCGGCTGGACCTGCCGGGCAACGCCGAGCGGGTCGCGGCTGAGGCGCAGGCGCTGCTCACGGCCCCGGAATGCCCCGCGGGCGTGACCGACCTGATCCTCGGTGGCGAGCAGATGGCCCTGCAGATTCACGAGTCGGTCGGGCACGCGATCGAGCTCGACCGCATCCTGGGGTGGGAGGCGGCGTTCGCCGGCACGTCCTGGCTCGACCTGGGGCAGCTCGGCAGCCTGCGCTACGGGTCGGAGCTCATGAACGTGACCGCTGACGCGACCCTGCCCGGCGCCCTCGGCTCCTTCGGGTACGACGACGAGGGGACGCCGGCTCAGCGGGTGCCCATCGTGGAGAACGGCATCTGGGTCGGGGTGCTCTCGGGCCGGGACTCCGCAACCCTCGCGGGCATCCCGGCCGGCGGCATGGTGCGCGGCGACGGGTACAGCCGGCTGCCGATGGTCCGGATGACCAACGTCGGCCTGCTCCCGGGCGAGTCCTCGCTCGAGGAGATGATCGGCGAGACCGAGGACGGCGTCCTGATGGACACCAACCGGTCCTGGTCGATCGACGACAAGCGGCTCAACTTCCAGTTCGGCTGCGAGGTCGGCTGGGAGATCCGCCGGGGCCGGCGGGGCCGGCTGCTGCGCAACCCCACCTATACCGGCATCGGCCCGCGGTTCTGGGCCTCGATGGACCGGATCGGCAACCAGGCGGAGTGGGTCTTCTGGGGTACGCCGAACTGCGGCAAGGGCCAGCCGATGCAGGTGGGTCACACCGGTCATCCGGCGGTGCCGGCGCGGTTCCGCGGCGTCCGGGTGGGGGTGCGGGGGTGACCGAGCAGCTCGACGTGTGCGAGCGGGCGCTAGGACTGGTGGCCGGGCTGGTCGGCGCGGAGGCGGAGGCCCAGGTCACCGTAGGGGCCGGCCGGTCAGCACTGACCCGCTTCGCCAACTCCTTCATCCACCAGAACGTCGACGACGACACGAGCACCGTGGCGCTGACCTTGACCCTGGACGGCCGGACGGCATCCGCCACCGCGACCTCGACCGAGCCGGACGCGCTAGGCAGGCTGGTGCGCACGACATCGTCGGCTGCCCGCGTACGCCCCGTGGATCCGGCCTGGCCGGGACTCGCCCCGCCCTCTGACCCGGCCCCGCCGAGCCACTGGGACGACGCGACCGCCGAGGCCTCCCCCGAGCTCCGGGCCCGGCTGGTGGCCGACTTCGTCGCGGCCGCCGACGGGCTGGGGGCCGCGGGCTACTGCGAGACGACCGCGGTCACGGCGGCGTACGCCAACTCGGCCGGCCAGCGACTGGAGGGCCGCTTCACCATGGCGACGCTCGACGGCATCGCCCGTTCGGCGACGGCGGACGGCAGCGGGCGGCAGTGCTCCGCAACCGTGGCGGAGCTGGACGGTACGGCGAGCGGCTCCGCGGCCGCCCGGCTGGCCCGGGACGGCGCGGAGGCGGTCGACGTGGAGCCGGGCCGCTACGAGGTGGTGCTCGGTCCCGGCTGCGTCGCCGACATGCTGTTCCTTCTTGCCATCTACGGCTTCAACGCCCGCGCCGTGGCCGAGGGGCGCTCGTTCGCCCGCGTCGGCGAGGCCCAGTTCGATGCGGCGGTGTCGATCTGGGACGACGCCGGCGACCCGCGGTCGGTCGGCCTGCCCTTCGACGCCGAGGGGACGCCCAAGCGCCGGCTCGACCTGGTAAGCGACGGGCGGACTGTCGGGCTCGCCCATGACCGGCGGACGGCGGCAGCCGCCGGGGCCGAAAGCAGCGGGCACGCCATCGAGGGCGGTGAGAGCTTCGGCGCGGTGCCCAGGAACCTGCTGCTAGGTGCGGGGACCGCCACCTCGGACCAGCTCGTCACCGGCGTACGCCGAGGCCTGCTGGTCACCGACTTCTGGTACACCCGCGTCCTGGACCCGCGCACGCAGGTCGCTACCGGACTGACCCGCAACGGGGTGTTTCTCATCGAGGACGGCCGGGTGACCTCGCCGGTGCGCAACCTGCGGTTCACGCAGTCCTACATCGACGCCCTCGCGCCGGGAAACGTTCGGGCGGTCGGCTGCGACCTGCGGCTGCTGCCGACGTACTTCGGCACCTGCGTCGTCCCGTCGCTGCACCTGGCGTCCTGGAACTTCACCGGCGGCAGCGAAGGCTGATCGGCCGGCCATTACCGCTCGATTTCAACAGAACTCGCATCGTGATGCGCAAGCGGCCGCACGCCGATGCTAGCGTGCAGGCATGCGGACGACGATCTCTTTGGATGATGACGTGGCGGCCGCGGTAGATCAGTTGATCCGGGAGCGGTCTGTGGGCCGGAGTGAGGCGGTCAACCAGCTGATCCGAGCGGGGCTTAACGTTGGTCGAAAGCCAAAGCGCTTCCGGCAGCGCTCGCACTCGATGGGCCTGCGCATTGACGTGACGAACGTCGCCGAGGCACTCGACCTCCTGGACGGGCCTACTGGTCGCTGATGCTCCTCGACGCCAACCTCCTCCTCTTTGCGGTCGACGCTCACAGCCCGTTCCACGGTTCGGCAGCCGCCTGGCTCACTGCCCAGCTGAACGGCCCCCGCCGGGTCGGGCTACCGTGGCAGAGCCTCGGCGCATTCCTGCGAATCAGCACCCATCCCCGGGCATCGGAGCGGCCCTTGAGCCCTCCGGAGGCATGGGCACAGGTGCAGGACTGGCTAGCGGCCGACACCGCATGGATACCGCAGCCGACGGACCGGCACGCCGAGGTGCTGGGCGGGCTCGTCACGTCCTATCAGCTGCGCGGCAACCTCGTCTCCGACGCCCAGCTGGCGGCGATCGCGATCGAGCACGGCCTCACCCTGTACTCAGCCGACACCGACTTCGCCCGCTTTCGTGAAGTCCGGTGGGAGAACCCGCTCGGCTGACCAGCGTCCTGCTCAGCAGTCACTCGGCAGGAGCGGTGATCGAGTCGGCTCACGGACCCGGAGCCAGTGACCCAACCCGGCACTGGTCTTTCCTGCCTTGTTAGCTGACGGCCCGAAGGGCGTCGACGATCCCGTTGCCGTAGAAGCCGTTGAACTCCGGCGTCCCCTCACAGAACTTCACGGTGCCCTTGTAGTCGGACGGAAGCGTGGGGTCGGGGTAATGGAAGCGCCGGGGGTCCGGGCAGGCGTGATCTGTTGCGGATCTCACCAGGATCGACCTCACCGTGTCGGGTGCGAGCGTCAGGCCGCCGCGGGCGGCGTCCCGGTGGCCGAACTGGCTCACGAGCAGGGCCGCGACTCCAGCCGCGTGTGGCGCGGCCATCGACGTCCCCTGGAAGTAGATGTAGTAGCCACAAACCTCGTTGTGGCAGTTGCGGATGACCAGAGGAGTGAGGGGCACACCGTTTTCGTCGATGAGGCCCTCCTCCTGCAGAACATGCTTCGGGAACGTCGACAGGATCCGAAGCTCGGGCGCGTCGTACTCGGGGGTCCCGTAGAACCAGCGCCGGTCACCGCCTGGAGCTGACACGGTCGACTGCTCGACGCCGTAGTTGGAGAAGTAGGAAAGCTCCTTCTTGACCCCGAGGGCGCTCACGTCGATCGCATGGGGTCCTTCTTGGGGAAGGACCAGGCAGTTGTTGCTGACGTGCCGGAGCTTCTCCGTCCCCGGCGGGAAGTCAGGGCTGGTCTCGTCGGTCGTCGGGTGCCCGAGATCCTCACCCTCGTTGCCCTCCGCCACGACCATGGTGACGCCGTGGTCGTGCGCGTAGTTCATGGCCCGGAAGTGCGCCTCGCGGATCGCCCGCTGCGCGCGCTGCTCCCTCTCGTTGTCCGCCGGGTTCTCGTTGCAGTTGTAGAGCCAGGGGTCTGTGAAGAAGCTCATGTTCGCGACGTCGACCCCGATGTTCCCGGCGTAGGTGAGCGCGTCCACGACGCTCTTGGTGAAGAAGTAACCCGAGTCGTGGCCGGCTCGGAGGTTGACGAGCGTCACCTTGGGAGCGATGCCGACCGTCCCAAGCCCGTTCATGGCGGCTGCCATGGTCCCGGAGGTGTGGGTCCCATGGCCGTTGTCATCGACCCAGTTCGGGTCGTGGCAGTTGGGGTACTCGCACGGGCCGTCCACGAGCGGGATGTCCCAGGTGAAGTTGCGGCTCAGGGCCCGGTTGAAGACCGGCGCGATGTCGGGGTGCGTGGCATCGGCACCCGTGTCGATGCTGGCCACCAGGACCCGCGGATCGCCCTTCTGCACCTTGTACGACCCACCGTAGGTTGCGTGGATCATCTGGTTGCCCCACTGAAGCCCGAACAGGGGCTCGATGCCGGCGGCTTGAGACGCACCTGAACTCGTCTGAGGGTTACTCGGACGGCGAAGGGAGAAGTCGCGTTCGATGCCGTCCTTGGGTGTCATGCGAGGGGCAAACCCGATCGGCCGGTCCGCGGCTGCGCCGAACAGTGCCGGCTGCGCGGCCGCGGCATCGGCGAAGTACGGGTTGGTGGAACGGACTTCGGCGACGCCGACGTCCTTGTTGATCGAGACGACCACTCCGCCGGCCGCTCGGACGGCGGCGGCCCCCTGCTCCGGCGTTACTCCTGAGTTGTAGACGACGACGTAGTCCCTCGCCGCCCCCTGCTGGGCCTACGACTTCGCCTGTACCGGCAACGTGCCGAGCAGCGTAACGAGAGCGGCCCCGGCGACCGCGGCCACGATAGGTCTCTTGCGCATGCAGACCTCCTTCTGTCGGCTTCTATCCCGGGAGCGCCTTTCTCCGGCGTGCGCAGCCTAGCGAAGAGCCCGCGCAAGACAGTGCCAGTTCGGGTGCGTTCGGGGCCGATTCACTCGCTGGTGAGGCGCTCCCAGAACGGCACCATCCGCTCTATCCACAGCCAGCACCAGCTGTCCAAGCTGCGCCGCGCCAACAGCTCGGTCGACTTCGACCACCGCTGTGACCGCTGCCTGGAACGGGCGGCCGGCTCGGCGGCCCGGTGGGGCGCGACGTGCAAGTGTACTTGATCCGGGCGCCGATCACTCTCGTCAACAACGGCCGAGTCCAACCCGGCGAACAATCTGGTCCTGTACGGATACACCGACACCCAGTGCTATCCGTTCTATACGGTGCCCGCCGGCAAGGCGCTCATTGTCAAGTCGGCGCAGTTCTTTGTGAGGCCCCCCACCGGAGGGGCTACGTCCACGACTTCGTACCTGTCCGCAGGCACCTGCGGGAACAAGTTCGTTGCCATAGCCGTGGGAAACACATAAAACGATCAGCGAGGACTTCGGACCTGGGATTGCCATCCCCAGTGGGAAGTCGCTCGCGGGAAACGGCTCGGAGAACGGCAGCAGCGCCACGGTCTACGGCTGCCTGGTCCCGGCCGCGGCCGTGCCGGCGTCGGCGTATGACCGGCTGCCCAGCGTGCCGAGCAGGCTCCCGCCCGCCACGCGGCGGTAGCCGGGCGGCCGATGCGCCGAAGCCGAACAGCGCGAAGGGAGCCCCGCCAGGTCGGAAATGTAGGGGGCTCCTCTACTCACTAGCCGCCTGGTGATCCGGTGCAGCGTCCGCCGCGTCCCTGCAAGGTGCCCGAAGGCCATGACACTGACCGACACGTCGTCGGTCGCATCCAGCGTGTCACTCGGGCATCTGGAACGAGACCGTCATCGCCACCTGCCGACTGCTCAGACAGTGACCGCGTACCGGTGGAGGTAAGGGGACTCGAACCCCTGACCCCTTGCCTGCCGATCATCGGCCGCGCGTCCGCGTGAGTCCGCTGAGGTACGTTTTTGCAGGTCACAGCGTTGCACATACCTCGGCGGACTCCGGCGGACTCCCCCGAACCGACCCGCGTTGCTGTATCTGTTGCTGTACGGGAGGCCGTGCGGACTCCGGTGAGGCGCCTTAGTCCGCCCGCTGGCAGAAGGTCGCCGGCGTGCCGGTCAAGGTGGTTGACGAGCACGCCACCGGGTGCGAGC
>JBPCOB010000028.1:0-16433 GCA_051000715.1 Mycobacteriales bacterium | reverse complement strand
GCGCCCGGCAGGACTCGAACCTGCGACCTCGTGCTTAGAAGGCACTTGCTCTATCCAGCTGAGCTACGGGCGCGTGAGAAGTCTCAGTGTCCCACCAGGCGGCCCGTCGGCTTGATCATGTTGCGCTGTACTCGCAGAGAGGGCTGCGACAGGCGAGTGGAGCGCACCATGCCCCTCGCCGACGGACGGACGAGGAACCGGTTTGGGTGGCTGGCCCACCGACAGGCATGCTGGACGGCGTACGCCGAACCCCCGACGAAGGACGAAGCAGCCCTCATGGCGCAGTACATCTACACGATGCGCAACGTGCGCAAGGCGCACGGCGACAAGGTCATCCTGGACAACGTCACGCTGGCGTTCCTGCCCGGCGCGAAGATCGGCGTGGTCGGCCCCAACGGCGCCGGCAAGTCCTCGGTCCTGAAGATCATGGCCGGCCTCGACCATCCCTCCAACGGCGACGCGACGCTAGCGCCCGGGTACTCCGTCGGCATCCTCATGCAGGAGCCGCAGCTCGACGAGACCAAGGACGTTCGCGGCAATGTGGAGGGCGGCGTCAAGGCCACCCGCGAGCTGCTGATCCGGTTCGAAGAGATCAACGAGAAGATGGGCGCGCCGGACGCCGACTTCGACGTGCTCCTCGCCGAGCAGGGCGAGGTGATGGAGAAGATCGAGCACGTCAACGGCTGGGAGCTCGACAGCCACGTCGAGATGGCGATGGACGCGCTGCGGGTGCCGCCCGGCGACGCCGACGTCGCCGTGCTCTCCGGCGGGGAGCGGCGCCGGGTGGCGCTGTGCAAGCTGCTGCTGCAGCAGCCGGACCTCCTGCTTCTCGACGAGCCGACCAACCACCTCGACGCCGAGAGCGTGGAGTGGCTGGAGAAGCACCTGGCCCAGTACGCCGGCACCGTGCTCGCGGTGACGCACGACCGCTACTTCCTCGACAACGTCGCAGGCTGGATCCTCGAGCTCGACCGCGGCCGCGCCTACCCCTACGAGGGCAACTACACGACCTACCTCGACACCAAGACCACCCGGATGCGGGTCGAGGGGCAGAAGGACGCCAACCGCAAGAAGATCCTCGAGCGCGAGCTGGAGTGGGTGCGCTCCAACGCCCGCGGCCGCCAGGCCAAGGGCAAGGCCCGGCTCAACCGCTACGAGGAGCTGGCCGCCGAGGCCGAGCAGTCCAAGCCGATCGACTTCGACGACCTCCAGATCCCGCCCGGTCCGCGGCTGGGGCATCTCGTCGTAGAGGCGCAGGGCCTGACCAAGGCGTACGGCGACCAGCTGCTCATCGACGATCTCTCCTTCTCGCTTCCCCGCGGCGGGATCGTGGGCGTCATCGGCCCGAACGGCGCCGGCAAGACCACCCTGTTCCGGATGCTCGTGGGCGAGGAGAAGCCGGACGCCGGCGAGCTGCGGGTTGGTGAAACGGTCCAGATCTCCTACGTCGACCAGTCCCGTTCCCAGCTCGACGCCACCAAGACCGTCTTCCAGGCGGTCTCCGACGGCCTGGACTACATCAAGGTCGGCAGCCGCGAGATGCCGAGCCGTGCGTACGTCGGCGCCTTCGGGTTCAAGGGACCGGACCAGCAGAAGCCGGTCGGGGTGCTCTCCGGCGGCGAGCGCAACCGGCTCAACCTGGCCCTGACGCTCAAGCGCGTGGGCAACCTGCTGCTGCTCGACGAGCCGACAAACGACCTCGACGTCGACACCCTGCGGTCGCTGGAGGACGCGCTGCTGTCCTTCCCGGGCTGCGCCGTGGTGATCAGTCACGACCGCTGGTTCCTGGACCGGATCGCCACCCACATGCTCGCCTTCGAGGGCGAGTCCGACGTCGTGTGGTTCGAGGGCAACTACGCCGACTACGAGGCCAGCAAGGTGGCCCGGCTGGGCGCGGAGGCGGCCCGGCCACACCGGGTGACATACCGGAAACTGGTTCGCGACTAGCCGACCGGTTGGTGCTCGGCGCGCGCTCGGCGCCGCTCCGTCAGAGCCGTTGAGATTCCCCTCGCTCCGTCACGGCGTGTTGACCAGCGAGTACGCAGCCGACTCCAGGTAATTCCACAGCATCGCGTCGGCCGCGGGCGGCAACTCGAGCGAGTCGACCGCGGCCCGCATGTTGCGCAGCCAGGCGTCTCGTTCGGCCGGACCGATCGCGAACGGCGCGTGCCGCATCCGCAGCCGGGGATGCCCGCGCTGCTCGCTGTAGGTGCGCGGGCCGCCCCAGTACTGGATGAGGAACATCCGGAGCCGGACCTCGGCGTCGGCCAGGTCCTCCTCGGGATACACCGGCCGCAGCACCGGGTCGGCCCGGACACCGGCGTAGAAGCGGGCCACCAGCCGGCGGAAGGTCTCCTCGCCGCCGACCGCGTCATAGAACGTCGTACCGGCCGTCTCGGTCACCCCTTCAGTGTCCCAGCCCCCGCCGGTAGCGAAGGAGTAGCCGCCGACAACCGGGGAACGGCGGAGTCACCAACCGCGGAACGGAGGGGGAGAGTCGATGCACCACGACGAGACCGGTTTCAGCGACGTCATGTACGACCTGGTGGCCGTTCAGTACCACGCGCTCAAGGGTGGGCAGACCTACGCCAAGTACATCCAGGACGCCCAGTCCGCGGGGAAGCAGGAGATCGCCGACTTCTTCACCTCCGTCCAGAAGCAGGACGCCGACCGGGCGGCGCGTTGCCACGAGTTCCTCGGCGCTCTCTCAGGCACCGAAGACGCCGGTCCCGCCGCCAGCTGACCCGACTGGTCCCGACTAGGCCGGGCCTTGCACAGACTCGTTGACAGGTCGGACAGGGAAGAGACGTGCACGCGGGCCGGCGTCATAGTTGACTTAGCGGGTGGGGCAGGCGCTGGTACTGAACGCGACGTACGAACCGCTGGCGGTCGTCACGTCGCGCCGGGCGGTCGTGCTGGTTCTCAGCGCCAAGGCCGTATCGGTGGAAATCTGCGACGAGCTGCTGCACAGCGAGCGCCAGGTCGTGGCGGTGCCGACCGTCGTCCGGCTGAACCGGTACGTGCGGGTGCCCTACCGGTCCGGCGTTCCGCTTACCCGGCGGGCTGTCTTCGCCCGTGACGGCGGCCGCTGCGTGTACTGCAACGCCCCGGCGACGAGTCTGGATCACGTGGTGCCGAAGAGCCGCGGGGGGCAGCACGTGTGGGAGAACGTCGTGTCGGCCTGCGGCCGGTGCAACCACGCCAAGGCCGACCGTGCGATCGCCGACCTCGGCTGGCGGCTCCGGCGTACGCCGCGGGCTCCCAGCGGCATCCACTGGCGGGTCGTGGGCAGCGGGCGGCTGGAGCCCGGCTGGCACCGCTACCTGATCTCGGGTGAGCCGCTGGACGAGACGGCAAGCGCCTGACCGTGGCCTACCTACACGACCTGACCGCGTTGGAGCAGGCCGCCGCCATCCGCGCCGGCGAGCTGAGCCCGGTCGAGCTGGTGGACCACTACCTGGCCCGGATCGAGCGGATCAACACGATCGTCGGCGCCTTCGTGACGGTCACCGCCGACCGGGCTCGGGCGGCCGCCCGCGAGGCCGAGGAGGCGGTCCGGGCGGGGGCGGACCTGCCGCCGCTGCACGGCGTACCGACGGCGATCAAGGATCTGAACCTGACCGCGGGTGTACGGACGACCTTGGGCAGCGTGACCTATGCCGACTTCGTCCCGGCGGTGGACGACCACGTCGTCACGCTCCTGCGCGCCGCCGGCACGATCAGTCTGGGCAAGACCAACACCCCGGAGTTCGGGCTGCCGTCCTATACCGAGCCCGAGGTCGCGCCGCCGGCCCGGACGCCATGGGACCTGGGTCGCTCCGCCGGTGGGTCGAGCGGGGGAGCGGCCGCAGCCGTCTCGGCCGGGCTGGTGCCCTTCGCGCAGGGCAGCGACGGCGGAGGGTCGGTCCGGATCCCGGCCAGCGTCTGTGGCCTGTTCGGTGTGAAGGTCAGCCGGGGCCGGGTCAGCAACGGACCGCTGCGCGGCGACATCAACGGGCTCGGCTGGAGCGGACCGCTCGCGCGCTCGGTGGCCGACGCGGCGGCGATGCTCGATGCCATGGCGGTGCCGATGCCGGGCGACCCGCACTGGGCCGCCCCGCCGCCCCGGCCGTTCCTGAGCTACGCCGCCCCGGACGCCTCGACCGACAGGCTGCGGATCGGCCGCTACCGCGCGCCGGGGGTCATCGAGGACTCCGTGCATCCGGACTGTGTGGCAGCGTATGAGTACGCGAGCTCGCTGCTCGAGAAGCTGGGCCACGAGGTCGAGGACATCGAACCGCCGTTCGGGCCGGACGCGATGCCGCAGTTTCTCAAGATCTGGGCGGTGGGGGCGGCGCTGACTCCGGTGGACCCGGCCGATGAGCCGCGGCTGCGTCCGTTCACCCGTTACCTGCGTGAGCAGGGGCGGGCGACGTCGGGGCCGGACTACTGCGCCGCGCTCGGCGACCTGCAGGGGCAGTCCCGGCGGGCCATCGCGAGCACTGCGACGTACGACGCCGTGCTGACCCCGACGCTGGCCGAGCCGCCGGCGCCGGTGGGCGGGCTGCGCGACGACGCCGACCCCGCGGCCGACCTGGCCCGGCAGGTCGCCTTCACCCCGTTCACCGCGGTCTACAACATGACCGGCCAGCCGGCGGTGAACGTCCCCTTGCACTGGACCGAGGGCGGCCTGCCCATCGGGGTGATGCTGGTCGGCCGGCCGGCGGACGAGGCCACGTTGCTAGGGCTGTCGGCGCAGCTGGAGGCCGCCGCGCCGTGGCGGGACCGGCTTCCCCCCGGGTGGTGACCGGGGCCGAAGTCGAGCCGGAGCTCGCCGTGCTGGCTGCCGCGCACGGCGTCGCCACCTCCTACGTCGACGCCGCGGATTCGACCGTGTCGGTTGCCCGGGACACCGTTGTCAGGGTGCTCGCGTCTCTCGACGTCGAGGCCGGTACGCCGGCCGCGGTCGGTGCCGCGCTGGCCGAGGTAGAGCGCAAACCGTGGCGGCGGCTGGTGCCGGCGACGGTCGTGGTACGTCAGGGGTCGCCGGCACCGGTCGTCGTCCGCGGACCGGCCGGGTCGCCGCCCCGGCTGCACGTCCGGCTCGAGGACGGCAGGATCGTCCACCTACGGCTTGCTGGCTCACCGGCGGAGACCCGGGTCGTCGATCGCGAGCCGTACGCTGCCTGGCGCTGCCACCCGCCGGCCGGCCTCCCGCTGGGCTGGCATCTGCTGGTGGCCACGCTGGGCGGCCGGACCGAGAACGCGACGTTCGTCGTCACCCCCGACCGGCTGAACCTGCCTGCGGCGCTGGACCGGCAGGCCTGGGGCTGGACGGTGCAGCTGTACGCCGTCCGCTCGGCCGGTTCGTGGGGGATGGGTGACCTCGCCGATCTGGCCGAACTGGCCCGCTGGAGCGCGGCCGAGCAGGGTGCCGCCGCGCTGCTGTGCAACCCGCTGCACGCGGTCTCGCCGGTACCGCCGATCGAGCCCTCGCCGTACTACCCGTCGAGCCGACGATTCTGGAATCCGCTCTACCTGCGGGTCCAGGAGATGGCGGAGTACCGCAGCGCGGACGCCGCGACCGGCATTCGGGTGGACTCGCTCCGACCGGGCGTCGGCGAAGACCGGATCGACGACGTCGACCGGGACGCCGTCTGGGTCGCAAAGTTGGCGGCCTGGGAGCTGCTGTGGCCGAACGTGCAGCGCTCGCCGCGGGCAGCCGAACTGGCCGCCTTTCGCCTCGAGCGCGGGCGAGACCTGGAGACCTTCGGCCGGTTCTGCGCGCTCGCCGAGCGGCACGGGTTGCCATGGCAGGACTGGCCCGCGGAGCTGCGACACCCCGACGGCCCCGCCGTGGACCGCGCGGCCGAGCGGCTGGCCGACCGGGTGGCGTTCCATGCCTGGCTGCAGCTGGGGTGCGAGGAGCAGCTGGCGGCGGCGCAGGCCACGGCCAAGGCGGCCGGCATGCCGGTGGGCGTCCTGCACGACCTGGCGATCGGCGCCGATCCTGGCGGGGCGGACGCCTGGGCGCTGCAGGGCGTCCTCGCCGAGAACGTGACGATCGGATCTCCACCGGACGCATTCACGGCCGAGGGTCAGAGCTGGGGGTTGCCGCCCTGGCGGCCGGACCGGCTGGCCGAGATGGGCTACGTGCCGTACCGGGACCTGCTGCGCTCGGTGCTCCGGTACGCCGGTGGGCTGCGGGTCGACCACGTGCTCGGGCTGTTCCGGCTGTGGTGGATCCCGGCCGGTGCGCCGCCGTCGGCCGGCACCTACGTTCGCTACGACGACGAGGCCCTGCTAGGCGTACTCGCTCTCGAGGCCCACCGGGCCGGCGCACTGGTGATCGGCGAGGACTTGGGAACGGTCGAGCCCCGGGTCCGTACGGCGCTCGCCGGGCGCGGGGTGCTGAGCAGCGCCGTCCTGTGGTTCCAGCACGACAATGACGGCGAGCCGCTGCCGCCGGCCCGGTGGCCCGAGCTCGCGGCCGCCAGCGTCACCACCCACGATCTGCCGACCGCGGCCGGCTTTCTCGCCGGCGAGCCGCTCCGGGTACGGGCCGAGCTGGGTCTCCTCGACCGGCCGCTCGAAGCCGAACGGTGGGAGGCAAAGCGGACGGTGGCCGCGCTGCTGGCCGCGCTGCGGGCCTGGGGGCTGCTTGGGCCGGACGCGACCGACGCGGACGCGGTGGTGGCGATGCATGCGCTGCTCCGGCTTACGCCGTGCCGCGTGGTGCTGGCCGCGCTGGCCGACGCCGTCGGCGACCTGCGCCAGCCCAACCTGCCGGCGACGACGGCGCAGTACCCCAACTGGCGGCTGCCGATCGCCGTGCCGGAACCGGCGGGCCCACGGCCGATCGGCCTGGAGGAGATCCGGGTCGCGCCCGGCGTACGCCGCCTTGCCGAGACCCTTGGCGACCGGCCGGCGCCGGCTTGGGTACGGTCTGCGGGCGACGAACCCGTACGGCGCTAGATCGAGGAGACCGTGACCACATTCCACGTCCGCCGGGGCGCGGCCGTGATCACCGCCGTGGTCCTGTTCAGCGCGTGGGCCGACCCGGCTCTGGCGCGCTCCGACGGTGAAATGCCCGGCCGTGGCCTGGGCCTGGTCCAGACCGTGCTGGTCTTCGTCGGCATCCCGCTCGGCCTGTCCGCGCTGATCGGCCTCCTGGTGGTGGCGGCCGGGCTGCGGCACCGGCCGCGCTATCGGCCCGGGCGCTCCTGGGACCACGACCCGGTGTGGTTCGCCGGCCCCCTCGACCCGAACGCCGCCCTGGCGGCCGCCCGGCCCAACGTGACGGGAGGCGGCGCCAGTGCCGAGTGGTGAGGCCTTCACTGACGCCCAGATCTCCGAGATCGGCCGGGCCGCCCGGGTCGCCGGCGGGGAGACCGGCCTGCACTTCTCGGTCTTCGTCGGCAGCGCCGAAGGAGAGGTCCGCCGGTACGCCGAACGCCTGCATGCCGCGCTGGGTGACCAGGCGTCCAACGGGGTCCTGGTGTTCGTCTCACCCGGCCAGCGCCGGATGGAGATCGTCGTCGGTCGCGAGGCGCGGCACCGGCTCGACGACCGCGCCTGTGCGCTGGCCGCGATGTCGATGTGCAGCGCGTTCACCGTCGGCGACCTGACCGGCGGGTTGGTGACCGGACTTCGCATGCTGGCTGAGGCGGCGGGCTCCTCCGAAGCACTGCCGCTGCCGCTGCCGCTGGAGGCCGGCCGCTTCGCCGGCTGACCGGCCGGCGCTAAGCGTGTCAGCCGGCGGTGGCGTCTCGGTGCTGCGCCCGGAGCGCCCGTTCGACGCCGTCGCGCCCCTCGACAAGCAGCCGGCGCAGCGCAGCTGGCGGCGACGCAGTGCGCAGGTAGTCGCTCGTCAGGTCCACCGTCCGCTGCTCGGGGAGCGCCGAGGGGTAGAGCCCCACCACCAGCCGCTGCGCGGTGTCGGCGGTCCGCTCGGCCCAGATGCGGTCCACCATCGCGAAGTAGCGGGGGACGTACGGCCGCAGCTGGTCCTCCTGGTAGAGCTGCTGGAAGCCACCGATGACCGCAGCCTGCATCGCATTGGGCAGCTGGTCGGAGTCCACCAGCGCAGCCCATGCCTGTGCCTTCGCCTCGGTCGTCGGCCGGGCTGCGCGCGCGGCCGCCGCATGCCGCTGCCCCGCGGCGGTGGCATCACGCTCGACCTCCGCGGCGATCTCTGCCTCGTCCGCCTCACCCAGGGCTGCCAGCCGGCGCAGGAGGTGCCAGCGCAACTCCGTGTCGACCACCAGACCCTCGACGGTCGCGCTGCCGTCGAGCAGCCCGCGCAGGATCTCCGAGTGATCTCGGGAGTGGGTGCTGGATGCGAACGCGCGAGCCCAGGCCAGCTGATGGTCGCTGCCGGGGGCGGCCGAGCACATGGCGTCGTAAGCCGCCTCGGCGAGCCGGCGCCGGCCGGTCTCCCGGTATGCAGCGTCGGCGTAGTTGGCCACGGCCATCTCGGCCTGGCGCAGCAGCGTCTGCACCACGCCCACGTCGCTCTCACGGGCGAGGCCGCCAAGCACGAGGGTCAGGTAGTTGCGGGTCGCCAGTTCTGCGTCGCGGGTCATGTCCCACGACGCGGCCCAGCACAGCGCGCGCGGCAGCGACTCGGCGAACTCGCCGATCGACTCGGTCACCGTGCGCATCGACCGCTCGTCGAGGCGGATCTTGGCGTAGGTGAGGTCGTCGTCGTTGATGAGCACGAGCTCCGGCTGTGGGCGGCCGACCAGCTCGGGGATCTCGGTGCTCGACCCCAGCACGTCGGTCTCGACCCGGTGCCGACGGACCAGGCCGTCCTCGGTGCGGTCGTACAGCCCGATCGCCACCCGGTGCGAACGCAGCGTCGGATGGCCCTCGGGCGCCTCCTGCAACACCGAGAAGGAGCTGAAGGCACCGGCCGCGTCCACCTCGAACCCGGCCCGCAGCGTGTTCACGCCGGCCGTCTCGAACCACTCCTTGGACCAGTCAGTGAGGTCTCGGCCGGAGGCCTCCTGGAGCTCGCAGAGCAGGTCGGCGAGGCCGGTGTTCCCGTACTCATGGCGGCGGAAGTACCGCCGTACGCCGGCCAGGAACTCCTCCCGTCCCACCCAGGCGACGAGCTGCTTGAGAACTGACGCACCCTTGGCGTAGGTGATGCCGTCGAAGTTGACCCGAACCGCCTCGTTGTCCTCGATGTCCGCCGCGATCGGGTGGGTGGATGGCAGCTGGTCCTGCCGGTAGGCCCAGGTCTTCTCCATGTTGGCGAACGTCGTCCAGGCGCTCGTGTAGCGGGTGCCCTCCGCCTGCGCCAGCACGGACATGTACGTGGCGAACGACTCGTTGAGCCACAGGTCGTCCCACCAGCGCATGGTCACCAGGTCGCCGAACCACATGTGCGCCATCTCGTGCAGTACGGTCTCGGCCCGTCGCTCGTACGCGGCGTCGGTCACCCTGGATCGGAAGATGTAGTCCTCGAGGAACGTGACCGCGCCGGCGTTCTCCATCGCCCCGGCGTTGAACTCCGGAACGAACAGCTGGTCGTACTTCCCGAAGGGATAGGGGTAGTCGAACACCTTCTGGAAGAAGTCAAACCCCTGCTTGGTGACCGTGAACAGCTCCTCCGGGTCGAGGTGCTTCGCGAGCGAGGCCCGGCAGAAGAGGCCCAGGTCGATGTCTCCGTGCCGGTCCCGGACGACGGAGTACGGACCGGCGATCAGCGCTGTGATGTAGGTCGATATCCGGGGCGTGGGCAGGAACCGCCATAGCGCGGCGTCGTCGCCGACGGGCGTCGGCTCTTCGGCGGGCGCCGTGTTCGATACCACCTCCCAGCCGGTCGGCGCCGTGACGGTCAGCTCGAAGACCGTCTTGAGGTCGGGCTGGTCGAAGCAGGCGTACATCCGGTGCGCGTCGAAGGTCTCGAACTGGGTGTGCAGGTAGACGTTGCCGTCAACCGGGTCGACGAACCGGTGCAGGCCCTCGCCGGTGTTCATGTACCGGCAGTCGGCGACCACCCGCAGCTCGTTGGTCGCCGCCAGTCCGTCCAGGGCGATGCGGTTGCCGTCGAACACCCGTGCCGGGTCCAGCTCGACGCCGTTGAGCGTGATCTCGCGCAGCGCCGGCGCGGTGAGGTTGAGGTGGGTCTCGGCGCCCGGCTCCCGGCAGTCGAAGCGGATGTCGGCGGTGGAGCCGAACGTCGTGTCGCCCGTCGTCAGGTCCAGGGCGACGGTGTTGGAGGCGACGGAAATGAGGCGAGCCCGTTCCCGGGCCTCGTCGCGGTGGATGTTGTTGCCGGCCACCAGCGCGGGGTCCTTCCGATTGACAGTGGAGTAGCGCCCAGTCTCCCACGTGGCGCGATCCCGATGCGCCGAGCGCAGGGCGGTGTGGAAGCCGCCGCATTAGTCTGAGGTGGGGACAGCCCTAGACGGAGGACCGGCATTGGCGCGGCAGGACCGCAAGGCCTTCTACATCGGCGGCGCGTGGACCGTGCCGGTCGGCACGGAGACTCTCGAGGTAGTCGATCCGGCGACCGAGCAGGTCATCGCCACCGTCCCGGCCGGTACGCCGGCAGACGTCGACCGCGCGGTGGCCGCCGCCCGAAGGGCGTTTCCGGACTGGGCCGGGACCGGCCCCGAGGAGCGGGCGAAGTACCTCTCCGCGCTGCACGAGGCGCTCACCGCGCGGCAGGAAGAGGTGGCCCGTACGATCTCCGCCGAGATGGGAGCGCCGGCCAAGCTGGCGCTCGCGGTGCAGACCGGGCTGCCTCTCGGTGTGCTGCAGAGCTACGCGACGTTGCTGACGACGTACTCCTTCGAAGAGCAGGTCGGCAACTCACTGGTGGTGCGCGAGCCGGTCGGGGTGGTGGCCGCGATCACGCCGTGGAACTACCCCCTGCACCAGGTGGTGGCCAAGCTGGCGCCGGCGCTGGCTGCCGGCTGCACCTTCGTGCTCAAACCGAGCGAGGTCGCGCCGCTGTCGGCGTTCCTGCTGGCCGAGCTGATCGACGACATCGGCTTGCCGGCGGGTGTGTTCAACCTGGTGACCGGCACCGGGCCGGTGGTCGGCGAAGCCCTGGCAGCCCATCCGGACGTGGACATGGTCTCCTTCACCGGTTCCACCCGGGCCGGCAAGCGGGTCGCGGAGCTCGCCGCCGGGACGGTAAAGCGGGTCGCTCTGGAGCTCGGGGGCAAGTCCGCGAACGTGATCCTGGCCGACGCCGACCTGCCGCGGGCCGTCAAGGTGGGCGTCGGCAACGCCTTCCTCAACTCCGGCCAGACCTGTACGGCGTGGACCCGCATGATCGTGCCGGCCGAGCAGTATGAGGAGGCCGTCGCGCTCGCCGCCGCGGCCGCCGAGGCGATGCCGCTCGGGCCGCCGGATGCCGAGGGAACGAAGCTGGGGCCGGTCGCCTCCGCCGCCCAGCGGGACCGGGTCCGTGCCTACATCGAGCTCGGGGTGGCTGAGGGCGCCAGGCTCGTCACCGGTGGCGCGGATGCACCCGAGGGGCTGGCGTCGGGTTACTACGTGCGGCCGACGGTTTTCGCCGACGTACGCGCCGACATGACGATCGCCCGGGAGGAGATCTTCGGACCGGTGCTGGCGATCCTGCCGTACGCCGACGAGGACGAGGCGCTCGAGATCGCCAACGACAGCATCTACGGACTCGCCGGTGGTGTCTGGTCCGGCGACCGCAACCGGGCGATCGGCTTCGCCCGCCGGATGCGGACCGGCCAGGTGGACGTCAACGGCGGCCGGTTCAACCCGGTCGCGCCCTTCGGCGGATACAAGCAGTCGGGCAACGGCCGCGAGCTGGGGCGGTTCGGGCTGGAGGAGTTCCTCGAGACCAAGGCGATGCAGCTGTGAGGCGTCTTCGGCACTGGCGCGCCAATGGGCGGCAGGGATCTCGATCCGTTCCCGGCAGAGCCGGTTCCATGACTCTGCGAGACTGCCGAGCATGCGGGTCTACCTCGGCTCGGACCACGCCGGTTTCGAGCTCAAGAGCCTGCTGCTGAGGCGACTGGCCGAGCTCGGGCGCGAGCCGGTGGACTGCGGTCCGTCGTCGTACGACCCGGAGGACGACTACCCACCTTTTGTGCTGCTGGCCGCCACCCGCACCGCCGCGGACTCCACCAGCCTCGGCATCGTGATCGGCGGGTCGGGCAACGGCGAAGCCATCGCGGCGAACAAGGTCCCCGGCGTGCGCTGCGCGCTGGCCTTCAGCGAGGAGACCGCCCGGCTCGGGCGCGAGCACAACGACGCCAACGTGGTCAGTCTGGGCGCTCGGATGTACGCCGAGGGCGACGCGGTCCGCTACGCCGAGATCTTCCTGTCCACGCCGTTCTCCGGTGAGCCGCGGCACGTGCGCCGGCTCGCGCAGGTGGCCGACTACGAGCGGACCGGCGAGCTTCCGCCGTTGCCGGTGCTCTAGGTCCGTGCCCGAAGGCCACACGATCCACCGGCTGGCCCGTGAGCACCACCGTCTGCTGGCCGGCCGACCGGTGGTCGCCACCAGCCCGCAGGGCCGCTTCACCGACGGCGCCGGCCGCATCGACGGTCGAGTGCTGCGGCGGGTGGAGCCGTACGGCAAGCACCTGTTCTACCGGTTCGACGAGGGAGAGGCGCTGCACGTCCACCTCGGCTTGTACGGCACCTTCAGCGCGGGGCCGCTGCCGGCACCGGTGCCGCGCGGGGCGCTGCGGCTGCGGCTCACCGGCCAGGATTCTTACGTCGACCTGCGCGGGCCGACCGCCTGCGAGTTGCTGCTGCCGGCGGAACGGCGGGCGATTCTGACCCGGTTGGGTCCTGACCCGTTGCGCGCGGGCGCGCAGCCGGAGGTCGTCTGGGAGAGGATCCGGTCCAGCCGCGTACCGATTGGAGCTCTCCTACTCGACCAGTCGGTTCTCGCCGGCGTCGGCAACGTCTACCGGGCCGAGTTGCTCTACCGCCACGGCGTCGCCCCGCGCCGGCTGGGCCGGGACCTGGCCGCGGCGGAGTGGGCGGCGCTTTGGGCGGACCTGCGCTCGCTGATGCGGGCCGGCGTGCGGGCCGGGCGGATCGTGACCACCAGGCCGGAGCACCGGGCGCGCCGCCGCGGACCCGCCAGCCGGGAAGACTCCTTCTACGTCTACCGCCGGACCGGCCTGCCGTGCCGGGTCTGCGGGACGGAGGTCCGCACCGAGCCGATGGCGGCGCGCAACCTCTACTGGTGCCCGACCTGCCAGCCCGCTTAGAAGATCTGCGGGCAGTAGGGCGCACGACCGGCGCTGGCGAACGCCACCGAAGCCGATTCCACCGCGCCGGGCCGCAGCTCCTGCACCCGCCCCGCCGCCGCCAGCGTCGCGAGCCGGGTTCCCCCGAGATAGGCCGCGCCGAGATCCGTACTGGTGAGCGCCAGGTCCGCGGCATCCGACGTACGGTCGCAGGTGGCGCCGTTGGCATCGCCGGCGAGCCGCCAGCGGCCGTCGTTCCACGGACAGCGGCTGTCGGAAACGGCAAACACGACATCGACCGGCGTGGCGTAGCTGCGGGCAGCAAGCGCGCGCTCGACCGCGACCAGCCGGACCCACAGGTTGTCCTTGAGCACCGGCGTGACGCGGCGCGGGTCGCTCAGCAGGTGCAGCAGCGGGTCGTCGGTGGCCGTCCAGCCGGTCACCTTGGCCATGAGGTCGATGTCGCAGAGGAACCGCCACAGCGCCGCATGGCCCACCGGATCCAGTGCCGCCACCTCCCTCACCGACACGGTGCCCTCCGGCCCCCCCTCTGCCCAGTCCTGCTTGGTGGCGTAGAGCGCGTAGCCGTCGACTCCCTCAGGTCCTTCATGGACGACGCAGGTCAGCGGGCCCGCACCGGCCCGGCGCCGCTCGGGGTCGAACAGCCGCATGTCCCAGAACCCGGCGCTGCGGGCGAAGTGGCCGGGGCGGATCCGGCGTACGGCGTCGAAGACCCGGTCCAGGTCGGCTCGCACCTTCGCGGGCTCGTCCAGGCGCAGCCGGCCGGTGTCCACGGGTGCGGAGGGCAGGAAGCCGCTCCACGGACGGTGCACGGTGACGCTGAGGTGCCGGGAGGCCAGGCCGTACCCGAACCGCCCGTAAATTCCAGGCTCGGACGCCCACAGGGCGGCGACCGGTTCGCGGCCCTGCTCGTGCAGGTCATCGAGCTGGCGGATCATCAACCGGGTGAGCAGCCCGCGGCGGCGGTGCGTCGGCAGGACGCCGACGATCGTCACGCCGGCGACCGGTGCCGGCCCTCCCGGCACCGTCATCTCCAGGCTGAAGGCGCCCGCCGTTCCCACGATGGAGTCACCGTCGTACGCGGCCAGGGTCCGGTCGTACTCGAAGACCCGGCGGTCGATCTCCCGCTCGTCGTCCCCGCCGTGGCCGCCGAATGCCCGCTCGGTGGCGGCTGAGAACGCGTCGAACTCGGCCGGCTCGATCGCACGGATGGGCAACTCAGCGGTGGCAGTCATGGAGCCGTCCTACCGCAGGCACCGCAAGCAGGCCAGCGATATTCCAACCGACCTCGCGGTGGACGGGTGGACTCCGTCTTGCAACTGGTTACATGACCTGATGCGAGAGAACCAAGATCCGGGGGCCGTCGGGGCAGGATCGGCAGCGGCGATCGACGCGGATGGCCGCCGGCCGATGGCGAGTGTCGCCAGTGGGGCACCCGTCCGCCTCGTCCCGCTGCCCACTGCGGTGCGGACCTGGGCTCTCGTCGGGTTGCAGAGCTTCGGCGGCCCAGCAGGGCAGATCGCGGTGATGCACCGGATGCTGGTCGACGAGCGGCGGTGGATCAGCGAACGGCGGTTCCTTCACGCACTGAACTTCTGCATGCTGTTGCCGGGCCCCGAGGCCCAACAATTGGCGGTATACATCGGCTGGTTGCTCAACGGCATTGCCGGCGGTGTGATCGCCGGCGCGCTGTTCGTCCTGCCCGGCTTCGTCGCACTGCTCGGGTTGTCCGTCCTCTACGCCACCCTCGGACATGTCGGTCTGGTGAGCGGGCTGCTGTTCGGGTTGCAGGCCGCGGTGGTGGCCGTGGTGGTCCAGGCAGTGCTCCGGATCGGCCGCCGTGCGCTGATCAACCCGGCCATGCTGGCCCTCGCCGCCGCCGCCTTCATCGGCATCTTCTTCCTGCAGCTGGCTTTCCCTCTGATAGTGCTGGTCGCCGGGGTTGTCGGCTACGTCGGTGGGCGGTGGTGGCCGAGGACGTTCAGGAGTGACGGCCATGGGTCGGCCAACCGTGCCGGCGATGACCGAGTGGCGCTGCTGCATGACGGCATGGCAGAACACAACCCGAAGCGGGACCGGGCGGCACTCCGAGCGGCGGCCGTGTGCGTGGTGCTCTGGTTGGTGCCGGTGGCAGCGCTGCTGATCACCCTCGGTTCGGCCCATGTGTTCGGCCAGGAGGCGGTGCTGTTCTCCAAGACCGCCGTAGTTACCTTCGGTGGCGCCTATGCCGTGTTGAGCTACGTGGCCCAGCAGGCGGTAACCGGCTACGGCTGGCTGCGGCCCGCCGAAATGCTGACCGGTCTGGGACTGGCCGAGACGACGCCCGGGCCGCTGATCATGGTGGTGCAGTTCGTCGGGTTCCTCGCCGCCTACCGGCACCCCGGCAGCCTCAACCCGGTGGTGGCCGGGGTGATCGGCTCGGTGGTCACGGTGTGGGTGACCTTCGTGCCGTGCTTCCTTTTCATCTTCCTCGGAGCGCCGTTCATCGAGCGACTCCGGGGAAACGCGCACCTCAGCTCGGCCCTGGCGGCAGTTACCGCCGCCGTGGTCGGGGTGGTGCTGAACCTAGCCGTGTGGTTCGCCCTGCACACCGCTTTCGATCGGGTCGACGAGCCCCGACGCTTCGGCGTCCGCCTCCTGGTGCCGCACGTCGCCAGCATCGACGTCGCCTCGGTGGTGATATCGATCGGCGCCGCGGTTGCCCTGTTCCGGCTCAAGCGAGGGGTGATGCCCACCCTCGCCGGCGCCGCCCTCGCCGGCCTCGTCCTGCACTTTGCCGCCGGAGCCGGAGCTTGACCGACCCTCGGAGCCGGAGCCGGAGCCGGAGCCGGGAGGCGGTGTGTCATACCGCCTCCCCACGGCGTGGACCCCGTGACTCCGACGTCAGTGCACCGGTTGCACGCCGCCGCGTGAGCCGTTGCGGTGTCGGGCCGCCTGCAGCCCGTCAAGGAGCGTGTCAAGGCCGGCCCTGAAACGTTCGTCCCGGTTGTCGACCCAGACGTACTCGCCGAGCGCAACCAGCGCGGGGAAGCGGTCGGCCGGCAATGACCTCATGAACTCGTGCAGCTCCGCCCTGGTCGCCGCATCCTGAAGGCGCTGCTCGTTGACCGCGTTGCGGTCGGTGAGTGCGAAGCCGAGGGTGTAGTCGTAGATCAGGGCAAAGGCCAGAGCGGTGTCGCGCTCGGATAGACCCGCCTCGTGCAGCGTTGCGAGGAACGACTCGGCTAACCC
>JBPCOB010000027.1:0-3379 GCA_051000715.1 Mycobacteriales bacterium | reverse complement strand
TCGGTGCGCAGGGACTTGTCGGCATCGAGGTCGACCATCAGGACCACGCCGCGGCGGACCGCATCGAGCTGCGGAAGCTGGCCCGCGAGATGGGACTGGTCGCCACGGGCTCGAGCGACTACCACGGGGCCGGCAAGGTGGATCACGACCTGGGCTGCAACCTGACCTCCCCGGGCGAGCTGCGACGACTCCTGGACGCGGCGGCTGCGAACGCGGCGGCCAGCGGCCTGCCGGTGCCGGCGCTGGTCGGCGCGGTCCCGTGGGGCCAGGCGGCATGACTGCGGGACAGCTCGGCTTCGAGGGCATGCCCCGCAGGCTGCTGCCGGCCGCGCCGTCCCGGCTGGCCTGCTACCTCGACTGCCCGAGGCGGTACCGGTTCACCTATCTGGACCGGCCGCCGCCGCCGAAGGGTCCACCTTGGGCGCACAACTCCTTCGGCGCTGCCGTCCACTCCGCGCTCGCCGGCTGGTGGAAGGCGCCCCGTGAACGTCGTACCGTCGCCCATGCCGCTGAGCTCCTCGACGGCGCCTGGCTGCTCGACGGCTACCGCGACGACTCCCAGCGACGGCAGGCGAGAGAGCGCGCTCACGAGATGGTCGCTCGGTACGTCGCGAAGCTCGACCCCGACGATGAGCCGGTGGGTGTGGAGCGGACGGTGGCGCTGAAGACCGAGCGGGCCGCCTTGTTCGGGCGGGTCGACCGGATCGACGACCGCCCTGGCGAGGGTCTGGTCATCGTCGACTACAAGACCGGGCGCCAGGTGCTGACGATCGACGACGCGAGGTCGTCGATGGCGCTCGCGATCTACGCCGTCGGCGCCGCCCGGACCCTGCGCCGACGGTGCCACCGGGTGGAGCTGCACCACCTGCCGACCGGCTCGGTGCTGGCGTGGGAGCACACCGAGGAAGGTCTCGCCCGGCACGTGAGCAGGGCCGACTCGGTGGCGGGCGACATCGCCGACCTCGACGAGCGTTATCGCGCGGGCGTCGACGCGGCGGAGGCCGACCGGATGTACCCGCCCACCGTCGGACCGCTGTGCGGCTGGTGCGACTTCAACCGATCCTGCCCGGAGGGCGCTGCAGCCGCCTCGCCGCGGGACCCCTGGAGCGGTGTCGAGGACGTGGGCGCCTAGCCTCACCCAGCCGTGAGACCCCCGCGATCCGTCTGCGGTTGTGCGGGTCGCGCGCCGCTACGACCGGGCAGACGAATCGCGGCTTGCCTGAGTACGACGCGCCATCAATGGGGGCTGCGGCGGCTGACCGGCTCAGGCTCGTTGGCGGGTCCAGCTGGTGCCGTCCCAGCGCAGGTAGAGGTGGACGTAGCTGTCTTCGAGGTTGTTGGACAGGATGCCGACGGCCCAGGCGTCGGAGTGGCCGGTGGCGCTGACCCCGAACAGGCCGTTGTTGGTCCGGCCCGGGTTGGGTGAAGGCACCTTGGTCCAGCGTTGGCCGTTCCAGTGCAGAATCAGGGTCCGGCCGGTCATCTGCCCGAACGGGCCGGACGTCCCGACCGCCCAGACGTCGTCGGCCGAGACGGCGGTCACCCCGAGCAGCTGGTTCAGGTCTCCTGACCCGTTCGGGCTGGGCAGCTGGGTCCACTGTCGACCGTCCCAGTGCAGGATGGCGGTTCTTCTGCCGCCGCCACTCGTGCCGACGGCCCAGATGTCGGTCGGGGAGACGGCGGTGACGGCGCGCAGCCTGTCGATCCCGACACTGGTGGGGCTCGCGATGCCGGTGACGGGAGTCCAGCGCCGGCCGTCCCAATGCTCGATCAGCGGAGCGTGATAGGGATAGGTGACGCCGACGGCCCAGGCGTCGGTGGCAGACAGGGCGGTGACGCCGTCGAAGACGCCGTACGTGTTGCCGTAGGGCAGCCGGTAGGGGGTCTTGGTCCATGCCGAGCCGTTCCAGTGCTCGATCAGCGGGGTCACCTCACCGGTCTGCCCGGACTCGGTGTAGCCGACCGCCCACACGTCGCCGCTCGAGGCGCCGCCGACCCCATGGAAGATGTCGCGGGTGTACTGGTCGGGGGTCGGGGTCGGCACCCGGGTCCAGCCGGTGCCGTCCCAGTGGTTGGCCAACGCCTGGCTCTGGAAGTCGCCGACCCCCCACACGTCGGTGCGGCTGATCGCGGCGACCCCGAACATCTCACTGATCGGGCCACCCGGCGGGTGAGTCGGGGCCCAGCCGGTGCCGTCCCAGTGCCGGGCCCGCACCGACAGGTCACCGCCGCCCTCGCCCACCGCGACCGCATCCTTGCGGGTGATCGCGGCCACCCCCCACAGCACATGAAACCCGGCCACCCCGGCCGGGTCGACCCGCCCCGGCCCGCCAGCGCCCGACAGGGCGGCGCCGTCGTCGACGCGAGTGACCCGCTGAGAATCGCCGGTCTGCGACCCCGGCCCCGACCCGGCAGCCACCGCGTCAGGAGACCCAGCGGCCGCCAACGCGGCCACCGCCAGCAGCATGGCGGCTGCCACCGCCGGCACCGTGGATGACGTCTTCATCGTGGTCTACTCCTCGCAGTCGCTGGGCCACTCCGTGCGGGTCGGCGGCGGCTAGTTCTCACCGGCGGGGGTGAGGTTGCCGATGGTCCCGCAGTTGGTAGGTCCGGCGCCCGGTGGGGTGTGCTGACCATCCCAATAACACGCCTTCATCAACGTGGTGAGCTGCGCGGTCGACCAGCCGCTCATGAAGTCCATGTGGGCGGTGATCCCGCCGGGTTGACCGGCCGCGTCCGACGCCAGCCGCAGCGACGACAGATTCCACGATGTCGGGTCGCCGGCGGCGTCGGTGACGCCCATACCTGGCCTGAGGGCCCACCGGAACCCCACCTGCACCTGCGGGATCGGCGTATAGAGAGGCGTCGTGCACCCGTGGGTGTACCTGCCGACGCCGCCGATGTCCGCGGAGTACTCCGGGTTCACTGGCTTCCACTGGCCGTTCGAGGTATCCACGCGCTGGAAGTTGACACAGGTTGGGGAAGTAGACGACCAGCCGCAGGAAGAACGGGTTCGCGGTGTCCCCGTCCAGATACTTCGAGCAGGTGTTCGGGATGGTCGCGCCGAACTTGATCTCGTTGCTGGAACCGCCCTGGTGTTTCGCGGCGACACACGACCAGCGGATGCGGTCGGAGCGCTGGGCGGCGGTAGCGTCGGAGGCACCAGCTTTGACGCTGAAGTTTCGGTCAAACGCGACGATGTCGTCCGGGGCTACGTTCGCGTTGCGGTAGTAGATCAACACCGACGACGGCGTCGCCCACGTGTTGGGTGCGTTGTTCGTTGAGTACAGACTGGGCGACCAGTACTCCGACCTGTCAGGTTGCGTCCCGTCCAACGGCAGGTTGGGGCTGTTGCAGTCGTCGACCGACATGGCGCGCA
>JBPCOB010000026.1:0-3096 GCA_051000715.1 Mycobacteriales bacterium | reverse complement strand
CTGACTCGATCTACGGGCTGCTGAATCGGGAGTGTCACCGGTTGTTCCCTGATGAGGTCTTCGCTGACTTGTTCACCGACGTGGGCCGGCGCAGTGTGCCGCCGATGATCGTGGCGGTGGTGATGGTCGGCCCTGCAGCGACGGTCACCACGCCGGCATGGCTGGAGGACGATGGTCGGCGGACAGCGCTGAGGGGGAGGGCCGGATTTGGGCTCGTCGCCCTCTGGGCCGACATGGGCGGGCCGGATCGTCGAACCGCCGCTGAGCGCCCACACTTCGGTGACTGGCGGTGAAGACCGCCCATCTCGCACGTGGTTTGCCGGGCGACGGTGGGTCCGGCAGCGACGGTTGCAGCCGTGGTCGCCAACCGCCAGTACGATCCGTGCGCGATGACGAACGCGCGATCGAGTGGCCGCCGTCGTGCCGCGCTGGGCTCGCTCGCCGGCGCCGGGCATGTCGTCACGCCCGACACTGTTTCCGATGGGGTGGTCGCGGAGGTTGTTCGCCTCTACCGCGACGAGGGGCGCAGCATGGTCGCGGTTGGTCTGGTTTTCGGCCGTGGCCCTGACTGGGTGCGGGCTCGGCTGGTGGCGGCGGGCTGCCCGATTCGTCCGGGCGGCGGGGCGCCTGTGTCTGGCGCTGACCTTGACGAGCTGGCCAGATGGAGGGTCGAGGAAGGCCTCACCATCGCCGAGGTCGCGGCTCGGGCTGGCCGTCCGGCTGCAACGGTCGCCGATCAGCTCCGGAAGGCGGGGGTGCTGGTCGAACGCCGGCGGCGGCCATCCGAGCTTGACCCGGCCGCGTTGCGGAAGCTTTACGTCGACGAGCAGCGGACACTGTCGCAGGTCGCCCGACTTCTGGGCTGCTCCGACGACCGGGCCCGCGCCGGCCTGCTTGCCGCCGGTGTTGAGCTTCGGCCGCCGCGACAGCCGCGCGGCCGCCCGCCCCTGCCGGCGCTGCATAAGGAGCAGCTGCGTGAGCTCTACGTTGGCCGGGGGTTGAGCGCCGCCGAGATAGCCGCACAGGTCGGCGGCGGGACCACCCGGGTGACGGCCGCCCTGAACCGGTACGGGATCCCCCTGCGGCCGGCCAGCCGCAGACGTGTCCCTCGCCTGGACGTTGATCTCGCCACCCTGACCGACCTCTACGTCTCCCTTCGGCTCGACGACACCGAGATCGGCGCCCGTTTCGGGGTCCCGGCCTGGCGGGTCAAGGCCCGCCGCCTCCAGCTCGGAGTGGCCCGTCCGCTGGTCCCACCTCCGCATCCCGGACCGCCGCCGGCCCCTCCCGCCGACGAGCTGCGCCTGCTCTACCTCGACCAGGGAATGCCCACCGAGAGGATCGCCCGGCACTACCGAACCGCCGCCCCGGTCGTGCGGCGATGACTCCGCGAGGCGGACATCCCGGTCCGCCCACGCACGACCCGCGAGCACCGCCACCGCCTCGACCTCGACACCGTCCGGGAGCTCTATCAGGAGCGGGGGTGGACCTCGGCGGAAGTCGCCGCCCGCCTGGGCACCCCCGTCAACCAGGTCCTGCGGACGCTGCACGACGCTGGTGTGCCGGTTCGCTGCGGCGGCCCCCGGCCGCGCCGGCGACCGGAGCGACCGCCGCTCAGCCTCCTCGCCTCCCTTTACGGCGACCCCGACATCGCCGCTGCGCTTCGGGAGCACGACGTCACCCCACGAGAGCATCCGGGCAGCATCGCCGAGCGCTTCCCCACCCCCGTCCCCCTCACCGAACCGCTGCTGCGAACGCTCTATACCGACCTCGGCTTGTCGACCCGCCACGTCGAACTGCTCACCGGCCAACCGTTCGAGCAGATCCTCGACGCCCTGCACGTCGCCTCCATCCCCGTCCGCCACCTCGCCGGCCGCTCACCCTGGCTCACCCGACAAGACGTGTGACCCAGCCTGCCCGGCCGAGACTGCCGGCGGCGGCAGGCCGACGCGTTCCCCCCTTGCCCTCACCCGCCGGCCTGGATCGGCTTCCTGACCAGACGCGCCGCCGGCCGGCGGCTCTCAATGCCGACGACTCGCTCCCGAGGAAGGCAAACAGGTCCTCTCACGACCAAGCGACCGGCTGGCGGTGCATCCACGGCAAGCGCCCGTGCCTGGGTGCGTTAACTGCGGCCGGGCGTACTCGGGATCAGGTGCAGCGGACGGGCAGCTCGACCAGCCCGTCGAGCAGCCGGTCGGCCGGCTCGATGCGGTACGGATTGGACGCCCCGGTTCACCATCAGGCCACCGGTTCGGGCGGCGCCGTCGCGACGTGCCCCGGCGTGCGCCCACGGGCGGCCGGCGGTCCCTCCACGCGGAAACGGATTTCAAGATCACCCCGGCCCCAGCCATCCGTGCGAGCGCCCGCTCCCAGGGGGTCCCGCTGGTCCCCTGTCGACGTCACTTAGCACCCTCGTACGAGCGGGGTCGCGTGACCTCCACATGACCTAGGCGTGACCTAAAGGAAGGTCACGCAGGGGGTCCAAGGGGCAACGACGGTCAACTCGATCATCCGCGAAATGGGCTCTGACCTGGGAAAACGCTGGAGCGGGTGACCGGGATCGAACCGGCATGGCCAGCTTGGAAGGCTGCGACTCCCGCGGCGGCGGAGGACGGGGTCAGCGGCGAAGTCGTCGAGGAGGACTAGGACCGTGGGCAGGTCGGCGCGCGTCTGCCGCCTCGGTGAGGACGAGGGCGCCGTCTGGGCCGCCAAGGCTGACATGTGCGCGGTAGCCCCGCGCTCACCAGCCCTGGCAGGCAGTCGTCGACGTATCGACCGCGGCGGTGATCAGCAGGCAGCGGTACGCGTCGTTGTCGGGCCGGATCGACGCGCGGCGCGTGGCCCCGTGCCTGGTCCTGGCGCGATGCCGTTGTGGCTGAGGCCGTGCTCGCGAACCCGATCGCTGCTACCGACCGCTACGCAGCCTCTCGATGGACGCTGCCGCGCGCAAACCCCGTTCGTCTAGGGAGCGAGCGTAGTGCTTCAGGGTCACCTGGGTGCCGGCGTGGCCGAGGTAGGCGGCCACGTCAAGGATGGGCATGCCGGCGTCGGCCAGCCAGGTGCCGACAGACCGCCGAAGGGTGTGTGGCGTGAAGC
>JBPCOB010000025.1:0-3873 GCA_051000715.1 Mycobacteriales bacterium | reverse complement strand
GCGCTGACGCCGAACACCCCGGCGCCCAGCAACAACGTTGCGGCACTAACCAGCGCCGTCTTCCGATTGACCATGGCGGATCCTTCCGCTAGCTACTCCGTAGCACTACGGCGGCTACGGATACGGGTGACCCTAGAGTCCGTCAAGACGGCCGACAAGCACAGGACGGCCGGAGCCACCTGGCTCCAAGCACTCTCTACAAGTCGTTCTACCCGGCTCGGAAGATTGCGGGCAGGCCCGACCTCCGCTTCCACGACCTGCGACACACCGGAGCGGTCCTGGCGGCCTCGACCGGCGCTACCCTCGCCGAGTTGATGGCCCGGCTCGGACATTCCACCGCCGGTGCAGCGCTCCGATACCAGCACGCGGCTCGGGACCACGACAAGGTCATCGCGACCGCACTGTCGGCGCTCGCGGCACCGAGCCGATGACTGTCGTGCCGTACCGGGTCGGTCAGCAACCTTCGGCCAAACCCGCCGGCATGCCGCTTAATCAGCGGGTTCGGGGTTCGAGTCCCTGGCGGCGCACCGGATGCATTCATCTGAGCAGCGGCGACCCTGAGAGGCTACGATCCAGCACCGAGGCGCCAGACCTGATCATCGCTGCTGTCGATCTCCCCGCGCACGTCGCCGCCGGAGAACCCTATCCCCTTCCGGAATGAGTCTCTACGAGGGCCGGCACGGTTCGGCCGGGGGTAGGGCTGCACCAGGAGACGGACTCATTGGACGTTGGCACGGGCGGTTGTGGTGCCGGTGATGGTGATGGTGACTGTGCAGGTCTTCGTTTTGGTGCCGCCGCTGGAGCAGGGCCCCGGACCAGATGACGTCGCGGCCGTTGCTGGCGCTGAGGGTGATCGACGTACCGGTGGCGAAGGAGGCCGAGCCGCTGCTGCCCACCGCGACGTTGAGGCCGGCCGGGTTGGAGGTGATCTGGGTAACCGCTGCGGCCGGTCGCGGTCACCGTCAACGTTGCCGTCGTCGCCGGCGAGGTGACCGTGAGGGTGGCGCTGCGGGTCACGCCGCCATACGAGCCGCTGATGGTGACCGGCGCGGCCGCGGCACGCCGGACGTGGTGATCGCGAACGTCGCGCTGCTCGCGCCAGGCCGTCACCGACCTGTCGACCACGACAGGCGCTGAGAACGTGCTCGAGTCATCGATCTGAATGCGGTACGACGCGGCCCCACTGACATCCGACCAATCGAAGGACACCGGCTGCGCAGGCGATGTCTGCCTTGGTATCGCCGTTGAAGTCCGTGGCCACGACCGCGAATCCACTGCTGCTCGACTTCGGAGGCGGCTTCAAGAACATCACCGGCGACTGGAACGTGCCGTTGCCATTGCCGTTCAGGATCTCCATCAAGTCGAAAGTTACGTCCCCGAGACTGAGCGCCAGGTCCTGGAAGCCGTCGAGGTTGAAGTCAGCGACAGCCTGATAGTGGGGAATGCTGATGTTGGGCTCGGTGATGAGTGCGGGCGGCCAGAACGTTCCGTCGCCGATGCCGATCACGATCGCCGTCTTGCTGTTCGGCGCGCACATCCCGGCAGACGCCGGCGAGCGCTCCATGACGCCGGTGCGAGCTCGCCCTGCGGAAACTCGACCTACGGCCCGGGCAGAGCGTCCTCGACATCGGCTGCGGCCCCGGCGCCGTCCTCCAGCTGCGTGAGGCCGTCGGAGCGCAGGGGCGCGTCGTCGGTGTCGACTACAGCCCGCGAATGCTCGCCAAGGCCCGAACCCAAGTGGACGCGCACGGATGGACGGATGTCGAGCTGCGCGAGGCCGACGCCAGCACAGACAACCTCGGCCGAAGCGAATTCGACGCAGCCATAGCGCTCTCCTCGCTCAGCGCTATGCCCGACATCCGTGCTGCCATCGAGCACGCCCGGGACGCCCTGCGCCCAGACGGCCGCCTGTTCGTGTTCGATCTGCGGCTCATCCACAGCGGCCGGGTGTGGCAACGAGCCATGACCAAGCTGCTACGGCTAGCCTACCGCGCGTTGGCCGGCTTCACCGGCGACGACGTGCCGGCGGAACTGCAACACACATTCGCCACCGTCGTCACGGTCCTTCCCCCCGAGAGGACCAAGACTATGATCACGTGCGTGGTCGCCACCAAGCGCGACGACTCCTCCGGACCGGACACCACTCAAGGCACCTCAGCGAAGGATCTGAGCTAGGTCGGCCAGCGGAACGGCCTTCTTACACGGGTCGTCGGTCCGACTCCGGAATCTCCGCGCTGATGTCCTTTGATGCCTGCAGGAGAGCCTTGACAATCTTGTCGACCTGGTCGTCCGGCAGCCGTGACTTCGGAGCAGCCACCGCAATCGCCCCCACTGGCCGCTCGTGCGGTCCCTGGATGGCGACTGCTACCGCACTCAGTTCGTTCTCGCTCTCACCGAAGTTGGTCGCGTATCCGCGAGCCCGTACTTCGGCAAGCCGCTTCTCCAACTCCGTTCGCTTTGTCAGGGAGTGATTGGTCATCTTCGCCAGTCGTGCGTTGGGGTAGATCTCCCGCAGTTCTTCTCGTGACATCTCCGCGAGCAGCGCCTTTCCTCCAGACGTGCAGTGCGCCGGAAGTGTGATGCCAGTTCTCGATCCCACCCTGATGATCCTGGGGCTCTCGACGCAGTCGACGAAGAGGATGTCCGCGCCCTGACGGACGACCAAGTTCACCGTCTCGTCCAGCTCCAGGCTCAGGCGCTCCAGGACCGGGCGCGCAGCCCGCCGTACGTCGATATCGCGTACTGCGGCGAGGCCGAGCTTGAGCAGGACCGGCCCAGCCCGATAGTGACGGGCCGCCGGGTCCTGCCCGACGAAGCCGCGGTACTGCAGCATCGCGAGCAGGCGATGTGCGGTTGACGGGGCAACGCCGAGTAACTCGCTGCAGTCCGACACCGTCATCGACGGTCGTTCGAGCAGCGCCAGCAGTAACCGCAAGGCATTGTCTACGGACTCAATCGGGTAATTTGGCGGCTTCACTGGGCGTCCGTTCTGCGGTAGGGGTGCATGGTCGCACACGTTGCCCGCACATCGGTGCGGTCAGGGGAGATCGCGGATACGCCGTCCGGTCGCGTGGTGGACCGCGTTCGCCACGCGGCGGCAACTCCGACGATCGCCACCTCGCGGATTCCCTTGACCCCGAGCGCGTTCACGTGGGGATCCTCCTCGTCGATGAAGCTGACGTCGATCGATGGCACATCGGCCTGCGTCGGGATCAGATAGCCGGCTCTTCGCCGCTGAGGGTGGTTCGGTGACGCGCCGGGGGTGGGCGGTTCGCCGGTCGTGGGGGCCGGGGCCTTCCGGATTCGCAACGACGAAGAAGTGGATCTGATGAAGGCCCCGGTGACATGGACTGTAGAGATGGCGGCTGCTCGATGGCTGCGGTGATGTTCGGCGTGTCCGGGAGCGCGGTGCTCGCCGCCGCCGCGATCCGCGGCGAACTGCACCTACTCGTCGAGACGACGGGCCGCATCGGCGGATGCGGCTCGTGCGGCGTGGTCGCTGTGGCTCACCGGACGGGCAGGAGTAGACGGTGACGTCTCGTCGGGGTCCTGGCGGGCGGTGCCGGCGTTGGTGTGATGGCGGTCGCGGCGCGGCGTCGGGCCCAGGCGGTCTTGCGGCAGTTGTCGGCGCAGTAGCGCTGCCGGCGGACGCGGATGAACGCGGTCCAGCAGATCGGGCAGCGCAGCTGCCCGGTGGATGTCGTCGTGATGTCGTCTGACGGGCGCTCAGCCATGCCGGTTGGCCTTGCGGAGGTTGGCGTTGCGGGCTTGGTGGTCGCGTAGCCGGTAGGACTCGCCGGTGATGTCCAGGACGACGCTGCGGTGCAGCAGCCGGTCGAGCAGTGCGGCGGCGACGGTGGCATCGCCGAGGAT
>JBPCOB010000024.1:0-3060 GCA_051000715.1 Mycobacteriales bacterium | reverse complement strand
CTGCGGCGCCAATACGCCGGGACCGGTCTGTTCGGAGCGCTCGGATTCGCGCTCCTGTACGCCCTACTCAGCCTGCTGCCGCTGCCTGCGACGGTCTTCACCCTCGCTGCCGGTGCCGTGTTCGGAGTGGCCCGTGGCCTACCGATCGTCGTGCTCGGCGCGACACTCGGCGCGACGGCCGCGTTCTACCTCGGACGGGTCCTGGGCCGCGACGCCGTGCAGCACTTCACCGGGGCACGGCTGCAAACGCTGGATCGCTACCTGGCCCGCCGCGGATTCTGGGCCGTGCTCGCGGCGCGGCTCGTACCGATCGTGCCGTTCACCGCCCTCAACTACCTCAGCGGGCTCACCGCCGTTCGGGCGCCGAGCTACCTCATCGCGACGATCCTGGGCATCCTGCCCGGCACCACCGCCTACGTGGCCGTCGGCGCCTACGGCGACCAGCCAGGTTCACTGCCGTTCCTGACGGCGCTCGGTACGCTACTGCTTCTGACAGTCGTCGGCGTAACCGTGACCCGGCGCCACCGGGAGCCCGAACCTACGACCGACACCTCCTCAGCCGCGCCGCCTGAGCCGTCGTAACCGGCACGCCGTCACGGGGCCCTGAGGATGCGGCGCGTCGTGCCGGTGGGAGTCGCGGGGGTGCGCGGCGGATTGAATGCTCTCATCGAGAAACTCGGCGGCGCCGAATCGCGCTCAGCGTGCGGGTCACCGCGGCTACCGCCGGTCGGTTCAGCCCGTGCTGGACGTCGGCGATTGCCGCCTTCCAGACGCCGTCGCCGTAGGTCGGGTAGGCGTGCATGGCGGCGGCGAGGTCGCGGGCGCGAAGGCCGTGGCGGGCGGCGAGGATGAGTTCGGCGAGCGACTCGCCGGCTCGGGGCCCGACGATGGTCGCTCCGACCAGGCGTCCCCGGCGATCGGTGACCAGGCGGGTGATGCCGCGGGTGTTGTCCTCGGCGATGGCCCGATCGATGTGATCGTGGTGGACCTCGCGCACGGTCAGGCCTGCTGCGGCGGCTCGGTCCGGATTGACGCCAAATGCCGCGATCTCGGGCTGGGTGAAGGTGACGCGGGGAATGGTGGCCGTGTCCACCGTCCTGCGCAGACCGAGAACCGCGTTGCTGGCGGCGGTGCTGGCGTGCACGCCGGCCGTGTGGGTGAACTGCGGGTGACCGGTGAGGTCGCCGGCTGCCCAGATCCGTGGGTTGCTGGTCTGCAACCGGTTGTTGACGACGACGTATCCACGCTTGTCGAGGTCCACGTTGGCGTGCTCGAGGTCGAGTTCGCTGGTCCGCGGGCGACGGCCGACCGCGACCAGGACCGCATCCACGCGCAGGGTGCCGTTTGAGAACGTGACGGTGACATCTGCGCCGCCGTCGCGACGGACCGACGTCGCCGTACCGCCGTTGTGCACGGCGATGCCCTCGTCGGCGAAGGCGGCCAGGAGCATCGTCGCGGCGGTCGGGTCCTCGCCCGGCAGGAGTGTGGGCGCGGATTCGACGATGGTCACCTGCGATCCGAGTCGCGCGAATGCCTGGCCCAGCTCGCAGCCGATGCTGCCGCCGCCGAGCACGAGCAGGCGCTGCGGCAGCTCGGTCAGTTCCCAGACGGTGTCGCTGGTGAGGGGTCGGGCCTGGGCCAGTCCCGGGATGTCGGGCAGGAACGGCGCCGAGCCGGTGGCCAACAGGGCCTGGCGAAACCGGACGGTTGTTCCGGCCACGCTCGCGGTGTCCGGGCCGCTCAGGCGCGCAGTGCCGTGCACGACCCGGACTCCGGCCGCCCGCAGCGCGGCGGGCGAGTCCTCCGGCTCGATCGCGGTGAGCGCCAGCCGTACGTGCTGCATGACCTGCGCGAAGTCGACCCGCACACCGTCGACGTGCACACCGAGCCGGGCGGCGGCGCGCGCGTCAGCCGCGGCGTGTGCCGACGACAGCAGCGCCTTGCTGGGCACGCATCCAGTCCACAGGCAGTCGCCGCCGGTGCGATCCTGTTCGACGAGCAGGACGCTGGCACCGAATCCGGCTGCGGTCTTGGCCGCGACGATGCCCGCCGTCCCGCCGCCGATGATCAACAGATCCCACGCGTGACCGTCCGGCGGCCTCACGTCAGCGTTCTCGGCCGGGGCGCTCCACTGATTACCCCCCAGATCGCCCCGACGCCGCGGATCCGATCGGGTCATCCGGCGTCCTCGGCGATCAACTGCCGAGCGGTGTCACGTACCCGCGCCACCAGCTGGGGGTCCGGGGTTCGGCGTTGCGACCATGTCGCCAGCGCGCGCCGCAGGCCGCGGAAGTCCTCGGCGGCGGACGCGCACTTCGCACAGGTCGCCAGATGCGTCTGCAGGCGATGCATCTCCTGCGCGGTGAGCGGCGCGCCCGGATCGGCGTCGAGGTATCGCTGGATGCGGCGCCCCGCCCAGTGGCAGGTCCACATCGTGCTCAGCATGGACATCAGCTGCTCCTTCGGGCATTGGCGTTGGCGTTGAGGTCATGCCGCAGACGTTTGCAGGCGCGGCTCAGTCGCGACGTCACGGTTCCCACCGCGATCCCGAGAACGAGCAGCAGGACCGTGCAGAACTTGGGGTCGAGCGCGGCAATGCCCGCTGCAGGTCGTCGCCCAGTTCACGTTCAGTGACGATCTGCTCAGGGCTGGGCGTGGAGGTAGCGCCGAATGCGGGTTTGTGCCGCTCCGGGCTGTCGTCCGCGTCGAGCAGATCGGGTCGTTGGCGGCGATGGGAGTTGATGTCGGTGTTGCGCAGAATCGTCAGCAGCCACGCGCGCGGGTGGGCTCCGTCGAAGGACTCCAGGCCGCGGTAGGCGCGGATGAGGGTGTCCTGGATGAGGTCCTCGGCGTCGGCCCACGAACCGGTCAGCGTGCGGGCGACCCGCAGCAGCATGTCGATCTCGGGTTCGACATGCTGGGCGAACGCGCGTGTGCGGGCGGCCTGGTTGGTTGGTGCGGCGTCATTGAGCCCCGGCGTCACAGTTGGGAAACCCGGTGGCTGCGACGCTTCCTTCCCCACGTCGGGCATGCGGCCCTCGGGAGCGCGATGCCTGCCGA
>JBPCOB010000023.1:0-4152 GCA_051000715.1 Mycobacteriales bacterium | reverse complement strand
CGCTGCGCGACCATGGGCTGGCGCATCGCGACACGCTGCGGGTCGGCCGTACTCACGGCATCCACGGCGAGCCCGACAGCTGGGGTCACCGGGTGGCCGACTTCGCGTTCGCGATGGCCCGATCGCGGGACCGTCTGCGCCGCGCCCGCACCGCCGTCGGCGTGGTCAAGATCTCCGGAGCCGTCGGGACCTACGCCAACATCGACCCGGCTGTCGAGGCGTACGTCGCCGGCCGGCTCGGCCTGCGAGCGGCCGACGTCGCTAGCCAGGTCGTGATGCGCGACGGCATAGCGGAATGGGTCAACGCGCTCGCCGTCATGGCGACCGTCTGCGAGGCCGTGGCGCTGGAGGTGCGGCACGGTCAGCGCACGGAGGTACGCGAGTTGGCCGAGCCGTTCGGCGAGGGCCAGAAGGGCTCGTCGGCCATGCCGCACAAGCGAAACCCGATCGTCGCGGAGCGGATCTGCGGGCTGGCCCGCATCGTGCGGGCCCAGGTCGTGCCCGTGATGGAGGGCATCCCCCTGTGGCACGAGCGCGACATCTCCCACTCCTCGACCGAACGGGTGGCGCTGCCCGACGCCGCCGTGGTCACCGACTACGTCCTCCACCTGACGACCCGGGTGGTGAGCGGCCTGGTGGTCGACGCCGCGCGGATGCGCCAGAACCTCGACCTCACCGGCGGGCTGATCTACACCTCCGCGGTGCTGCTCGAACTCGTGGAAGGCGGCCTGTCGCGCGAGGACGCGTACTCGTTGGTGCAGGCGGCCTCGACGCGCACATGGGAGACCGGTACGCCGTTCCTGGACACGCTGCGGACCGCGGCCGAGGTCGCGCAGGTGAAGATCGACACCGACCGGCTCGACGACGTCTGCCGCCCCGAGCGGTACGTGTCCCGGCTGGGCGCGGTCTTCGACCGGCTCGCCGAACTGACCTGAGCGGCCTCCGGCCGGCTGACGGCTGACGGGACCGGGCGCCCGCGCCGTGATTCAGGTGTCGTTGGACCAGTCGGGACCGGACCGATCGCGCCTGGATCATGAGTCGGGGTCGACGGCTGCCAGACTCTTCCCGTGCCCGCACCCTCACGCCTGCTGTACTCCGGGAAGGTCCGCGAGCTCTACGAGGCCGATGCCGACCTGCTCCTGGTGGTGGCCAGCGACCGGGTGTCGGCCTACGACGTGGTGCTGCCGACCCCCATCCCCGACAAGGGCCGGATCCTGACCCAGCTTTCCCTGTGGTGGTTCGAGCAGTTGGCGGACCTCGTGCCGCACCATGTCGTGTCCACCGACGTGCCGTCGGAATACGCCGGTCGGGCGATGCTGTGCCGGCGGCTGAGGATGGTGCCGGTCGAGTGTGTGGCCCGCGGGTACCTGGCCGGCTCGGGCCTGACCGACTACCTGACCTCCGGCGCGGTGTGCGGGGTGCCGCTGCCGGGTGGGCTGACCGAAGGGGCCCGGCTGCCCGAACCCATCTTCACCCCGGCCACCAAAGCCGCGCGTGGGGACCACGACGAGAACATCTCCTACCGAGCGGTGGCGGACGCCGTCGGGGCCGACCTAGCCGCCGAACTGCGCCGGATCACCCTCGCCGTCTACGCCCGCGGCGGCGAGGTGGCCGATCGGGCCGGCCTCATCCTCGCCGACACCAAGATCGAGCTCGGCCACGCCGCCGACGGCCGGCTGGTGCTCGGCGATGAGGTGCTGACCCCGGACTCGTCGCGTTTCTGGCCGGCGGCGGACTGGCGGCCCGGCCGGCCCCAGGTCTCCTTCGACAAGCAGTACCTCCGCGACTGGCTGGCCGCAAGCGGCTGGGACCGGAGGCCACCCGGCCCGGAACTGCCCGAAGAGGTGGTGGCGGCCACCCGCTCCCGCTACGTGCAGGCCTACGAAAGCCTTACCGGCCGCAGCTGGTGAGCGCGGGCGGACCGGTACACCTCGACGTACCGGGCGGCCACTGCGTCCGGGCTGAACCGGGCTGCGAGTGCAGTTCGGTCCGTGGTGTCCCTCTCACCGGTTGGGCGTACGGGACGGGCGGAGCTCGGCGAGGTGCCGGAAGTGCGGCCACAGGCTGGGGTCGATCTCCGGGAACTGCGTCAGCAGAGCAGCCACGTCGGCCTCGTACAGGCCGACCAGCTGATCGCGGACCTGTGCCGGCAAGTCGTGTTTCGCAGACGGCGTCGGGTTGACCTGCGCACGGACGCTCGCGGGCCGATGGTGTACGTCGTCGAGACCGAGGAACTCGTAAGTGCGCTCCAGTTGAGGGAGTGGGTCCCGGCAGCACGCCTCGTACTGCAGGACCAGCACCTGCTCGCGCGGGAAGTGGCCGAGCAGGGCGGTGAGCTGCCGGTGGTAGAGCCCGCGGTACTGGCCTCCAGCGCCAGCGTGGGCCGCCGCCGGGCACCTTCGTTGAGCTCGTGGGTCAGTCCGGAGCGGTACCGGTCCACCGGGTCCCGCAGCAGGACGATGATGCCGGCCTCCGGCGCCGCCATCCGCAGCTGCTCGTGGGCCCAGAAGTCGGTGAGGTAGCGGGGGGTCCACTCGCCGGACTTTGCTCCGTAGGGTCGGGGGAAGACCCGTGGTAGCGCGCCGCGTCGGCCCGGGTGAACGGCCGGTCGAAGAAGCTGTCGAAGTAGTGCAGCTCTTTGGCCTGGTCCGGCCGGAGGGCCACCGACGGGTGTTCGCTGATCAGCCGGTGCCACCAGGAGGTGCCGGCCTTCTGCGCGCCGACACCCACGAAGTCCGGAGGCCCGACGCGCCAACCCGGCGGGCAGCCCGGCTCGACCCGCACCACCAGATCGCGCGGCCAGACCCGGCGCACCGCGGAGCGGATCAGCCTCCTCGGCCGTTGCTGCGCCGGCGGTGGATGGACCACGGACAGGTGCGCTGCCACTCTGCCTCCTGAGCAAGCGCCGGCAAGACGCCTGGAACGTAGCCAGCGGCGGTGAACGGCAGGTGACACCGGCATGGCCGCCGGATCCCTGTGCAGACAACGTTTAGGCTGGCGGCCATCCGTCCCGTCCGGAGGAGCTCACCGCATGCCCCGTGTCGTCGTGGACGTCATGCTCAAGCCGGAGATCCTCGACCCGCAGGGCCAGGCGGTCGCCCGGGCGCTGCCCAGCCTCGGCGTGGAGGGGGTCAAGGGCGTCCGGATCGGCAAGCACGTGGAGATCGAGTTCGACGGGGAGCCGGATCTGCTCCGGGCCCGCGAGATCGCCGACCGGCTACTGGCCAACCCGGTCATCGAGGACTTCGCGGTGCGCGTCGAATGACGCTCCGGATCGGGGTGGTCACCTTCCCCGGCTCCCTCGACGACCGCGACGCCGCCCGAGCCGTCCGGCTGGCCGGGGCCGAGCCGGCCGCCCTGTGGCATGCCGACGCGGACTTGCAAGGCGTCGACGCGGTGGTCCTGCCCGGCGGCTTCTCCTACGGCGACTACCTGCGCTGCGGGGCCATCGCGCGCTTCGCACCGGTCATGGGCGTGATCGTCGAGGCGGCCGGGCGGGGCCTGCCGGTGCTGGGCATCTGCAACGGCTTTCAGATCCTGTGCGAGACGCACCTGCTGCCCGGCGCGCTCACCCGCAACCAGCATCTGCACTTCTGCACCCGGGACCAGCGACTGCGGGTGGACAGCGTCGAAACAGCCTGGACGGGCGGCTACCGGCGCGGTTCGACCATCACCGTGCCGGTGAAGAACGGCGAGGGCCGCTATGTCGCCGATGGACCGACGCTGGACCGGCTCGAGGGCGAGGGCCGCGTCGTTATCCGCTACGTCGCCGGCAACCCCAACGGGTCGGCCCGCGACATCGCCGGCATCGCCAATGCCGCGGGGAATGTCGTCGGCCTGATGCCACATCCCGAGCATGCCGTCGGGCTTCTGACCGGTCCCAGCGAGGACGGCCTCGGCTTCTTTACCTCCGTGCTCCGGCATGTCGTGCGATCCGCCGCGTGAGCCCTGATCCGACCGGCCTCGACACGGTCGAGCTCGCGGCGAAGGAGCCTGACCTCGAGCAGCCGTACGCCGAGCTGGGGCTCAAGCCCGACGAGTACGCCCGCATCGCCTCGATCCTCGGCCGCCGGCCGACGCAGACCGAGCTGGCGATGTATTCGGTGATGTGGTCGGAGCACTGCTCGTACAAGAGCTCCAAGGTCCATCTCA
>JBPCOB010000022.1:0-22524 GCA_051000715.1 Mycobacteriales bacterium | reverse complement strand
CAGCGGCTGGCCGCTGCTGTGCACCTGGAGAATCGCCTGACGGCCGACCAGGTCGGGGCCGTCGACGACGATCCGGCGGTCGAAGCGTCCGGGACGCAGCAGCGCCGGGTCGAGGATGTCGGGCCGGTTGGTCGCGGCGATCAGGATCACGCCGCCCTTGACGTCGAAGCCGTCCATCTCGACTAGGAGCTGGTTAAGGGTCTGCTCCCGCTCGTCGTGCCCGCCGCCCATTCCAGCACCCCGGTGGCGGCCGACCGCGTCGAGCGCGTCGACGAAGATGATCGCGGGGGCGTTGGCCTTGGCCTGCTCGAACAGGTCGCGGACCCGGCTGGCGCCGACACCGACGAACATCTCGACGAAGTCGGAGCCGGAGATCGAGTAGAACGGCACGCCGGCCTCGCCGGCTACCGCCCTGGCCAGCAAGGTCTTGCCGGTGCCAGGAGGACCGTAGAGCAGCACGCCCTTGGGGATCTTTGCGCCGATGGCCTGGAACTTGGCGGGGTTCTCGAGGAACTCCTTGATCTCCTGAAGCTCCTCGATGGCCTCGTCCGCGCCGGCGACATCGGCGAAGGTGGTCTTGGGGGTGTCCTTGGTGACGAGCTTCGCGCGGGACTTGCCGAACTGCATCACCCGGCCGCCGCCACCCTGCATCTGGTTCATGAAGAACAGGAGGAGGAGTACGACGATGCCGATCGGCAGCAGGCTGAACAGGATCGCCAGGATGGGGTTGTCGCGGCTGACCTTGGTGTCGTAGCGGATGCCGGCGGCCTTGAGCTCCTTGGCCAACTCCACGTTCTGGCCGGTCCCGAACGACGCCTTCTGCTTGACGCCGTCGGCCCGGACCACCTCGATGCGCTGTTCCTTGTCGAACAGCTGAGCGGAGCGGACGTCCTTGGCGACAATCGCGTTCTCGATCGTGGAAGTGTCGACCTGCTTGTAGCCGCCGTCACCCTGGAAGAACTGGCTGAACGTCAGCAGCAGCAGCCCGGCCACGGCCACCCAGAACAACGGCCCACGGAAGTAGCGCTTGAGGTTCATCGAGTCTTGCGGAGCGCCCCGGCGGGCGCGCCCCGTCCCTCCTGCCACCTGGTAGCCCCGCCGGCCGGGTGGTCGGCGGACGAGTGCGACGGGCCCGGCATGAACTGCCCGGGAACTCGCCGGGCGCCCTTGAACGGTACACCGGCCACTCCGGGGCTGCAGCGTCTCGCGCCGGTCCCCACAGGGAACGGGCGGGAGGTCGGAGGGATTCCCGCGCTCCGGCTGCGCGCTCAGGCCGAGTAGATCTCCGGTCGCAGGGTGCCGACGTAGGGCAGGTTTCGGTACCGCTGGGCATAGTCGAGCCCGTAGCCGACCACAAAGACGTTGGGGATGTCGAAGCCCATGTAGGCGACCGGCACATCCACCTGGATCGCCTCGGGCTTGCGCAGCAGTGCGCACACCTCGAGAGTCCCTGGACCGCGCGAGCGCAGGTAGCGCAGCAGCCAGGACAGCGTCAGCCCCGAGTCGATGATGTCCTCGACGACGAGCACGTCGCGACCGTCGATGTCGCGGTCGAGGTCCTTGAGGATCCGTACGACCCCCGACGACGAGGTCGCGGAGCCGTACGAGGCCACCGCCATGAAGTCGAGCGTGACCGGGAGAGTCAGGGCCCGAGCCAGGTCGGCCATGACCATGATCGCGCCCTTGAGCACTCCGACGAGGACCAGCTCGCGGCCCGCGTAGTCGGCGTCGATGGCGGCAGCGAGCTCCTCGACCTTCGCGGCGATCTCCTTCTCGGAGACCACGACCGACTCGATGTCGTCCTCGAGTCGATGCACGGAAAGCTCCTCATGCGTGCAAGTAGGCGGTGGCCGAGTGGAGGTGCAGCCTGCCATGGTCCCGGTTGGCGACCAACCCGCCGGGGAGCGACACCTGCCGCCGCTGGTCCCCGGGTCGGGCCGCCGTGACCAGAGCATCCACGGCGGCAACGTGCCCTGCGGTCACCGCGCCGGCCGGCGCCCCGGCCGCCCGTACCGCGGCAAGCAGCACCCGACGGCGTACGGCGGGCGGCAGCTCGACCAGCACGGCCACGGCGAGAGAGCCGTCGGCGGCGGCGGCGTGTGCCGCAGCCTGGGTTGCCCAGTCGTCAAGGGCGTCCGCGTCGTCGCGGAGCAGTCGCGCCGTGCGCGCCAGCGCCGCCGTCACACCCGGCCCGACGGCGCGCTGGAGAGCCGGCAACGCGTCGGCGCGGACCCGGGCCCGGGCGTACGCCGGGTCGGCGTTGTGCGGGTCTTCCCACACCGGCAGCTCCAAGGCCAGACAGGCGGCTCGCGTCGTCGTGCGCGGCAGCTGCAGGAAGGGCCGGGAGTAACGACCGGTCACCTCCGCCATCCCGGCCAGCGACCGCGCACCGGAACCCCGGCCCAGGCCGAGCAGCACCGTCTCGGCCTGGTCGTCGAGGGTGTGACCGAGCAGGACGCCGCCCGCGCCCAGCCGCTCGGCCGCGGCATCGAGTGCGGCGTAGCGGGCGCTGCGGGCGGCTCCCTCGGGGCCACCGGTCGATCCCACCGTGACGGCCAGGATCTCCACCGGATCGGCGCCGGCCCGCCGGGCCCAGTCGGTCACCGCCGCCGACCGCGCGGCAGAGCCTTCCTGCAACCCGTGATCGACGGTGAGGACACCGGCCCGGAGCCCGCCCCGGGCCGCCGCCCAGAGCAGGGCGGCGGCCAACGCCATGGAGTCCGCTCCGCCGCTGCACGCTGCGAGCAGCAGGCCGCCGCCGCTCGCGCCGGCCACTCTGCGGCGTACCGCCGCCCGGCAGTCGAGCACGGGACTCGGCAGCCGCATCGCGATCAGGCCGGGACGGCTGGCCGCTCGCCGAGGACCCGGCGCATCCAGGCGGCGGGGTCGCGGATCTCGGCCTTGTCGGGGAGGGTGGCAGGAGAGTTCCACACGGTGTTGAAAGCGGCCATGCCGACGGCAGCCACGACGGTGCGGACGAAGCGGGCGCCCTCGGCGTACTGCGCCATCTTCAGGTCGATGCCGAACAACCGGCGGATCGCCCTGTCGACCGGACCGGTGGCCAGCCGTCGACGGTCGAAGCGGCGGCGAATCTCGGCCACGGTGGGCACGACCGCTGGACCGAGGCCGTCCATCACGACGTCGCCGTGGCCCTCGAGCAGGCTCATGACACCGGTCAACCGGTCGAGCACGCGCAGCTGCTCGGGGGTTTGCACGGCTTCGAGCAGGCTCCCCGAGTCGATACCCCGCAGAGCGTCGTTGACGGCGCCCGACGCCGACCGCAGCCGGGCCCAGATCGCAGCCGGGTCAAGGTCGCTGGCGTTGACGTAGGCCGTCATCTCCGCCCGCACGTGCTCGCGCAGCCAGGGAACCGCGGTGAACTGGGTGCGGTGGGTCTCCTCGTGCAGGCAGACCCACAGCCGGAAGTCGTGCGGGTCGACGCTGAGCTGGCGCTCGGTCGCCAGGATGTTGGGTGCCACCAGGGTGAGCCGCCCGCTGCCCTCTCCCGGTGGGAGGAACAGCTCGTACTGGCCGAGCACCCGGCTCGCGAGATAGGCCAGGATCGTGCCGACCTGTACACCGGTGACCCGGGACCCGACCGCGGTGACGACGGGGGCCGAAGCCGCCCCATGGCGCCGCGCGGCCAGCCGGTCGAGCAGCGGCTCCAGAACCAGCCGGAAGCCGTCGACGTTGGCCTGCACCCAGCCCGGCCGGTCCACGATCGACACGGGCGTCTGCTCATCCGCGGCCAGCCCGGTGTAGTCCCGTACATGAGGCTGAGCCTGTCGTGCCAGCGTCCGCAGCTCGGCCACGAGGGCCGCTGCCTCCGTTGGGCTCACCGCCGGCCCGGGCTTGACCAGTCGGCGGGCGGTGCGGACCGCGAGGTCCCAGTCGACCAGGTTGGCGCTCATTCCCCCACGGTACGTCGACCAGCCGAGCGTCGGCTCACTGGCAGCCGCAGCCGGCCAGCACAGCGGCCAGCCGGTCCAGCGCCCACTCCGCGCCATGCCGCACGGGGGCGGCCGGCGCGACGAAGGCGAAGGCCAGCAGCTCTCCGTCGGCGTCGAGCGTCACTCCGGCCAGCGTGCTGACCCCGGTCAGCGTGCCGGTCTTGGCCCGCACCACCCCCGCGGCTCCGGCGACCGGCGGTGCGGCGTACCGGTCGACCAGGGTGCCGGTCAGGCCGGCGACCGGCAGGCCAGTGATCACCGCGCGCAGCTCCGGATGGGCCGGGGAGGCCGCGAGCGACAGAAGGGACGTAAGCACCCGCGGCTGCAGCCGATCGGCCTTGGACAGCCCGCTGCCGTCGTAGAGCCGCAGCGCCGAGATGTCGACGCCCAGCTCGCCGACCACCCGCCGGAGGGCCGTCGCGGCGCCGGCGAAGCTGCCCGGCAGGCCGTCGTGCACCGCGACCAACCGGGCGAGCGCCTCCGCCAGATCGTTGTCGCTGTCGGTCAGCATCCGCTCGACCAGCGCGGCGACCGGGGGGGAGCGCACCACGCTCACCGGCACGGCGTTGCTCGGGGCTCGACCGACGGTCACGGGCCCGACCACGCTGACGCCGGCCCGACCCAGCAGCCGACCGAAGAGCCGACCGGCCGCGACGGCGGGGTCGGGCTGGCGCTCCCGGCCGCCGGGCCGGACCCGGCCGCCGTCGACCTCCAGCGCGCTCACCGGCGCCACGTCCCCCTCGGTCACATAGGCCGGCAACCACCCCGGGCCGGTTGCCGGCCCGGCGAACAGCGAGGTGTCCACCGAGAGTTGCACCCGCCGTAGGCCGGCAGAAACGAGCTGCCGAGCCGCGCCGGCGGCCAGGTCGGCCAGTCTCGCCGGCTGCGGGTACGCCTGCGGCGGGCCAGGCCCGGTCAGCGTCGGGTCACCACCACCGACCAGGATCACCGAGTCGCTTCGTACGCCGGCCACCAGGCGGGTCTCCAGCCGGGTTCGCGGGCCCAGCCTCGCCAGCGCCGCTACCGCGGTCACGAGCTTGGCGGTGGAGGCAGGAGGCACCGCATCGGCCGGCCCGGCCGACAGCAGTGCCCGGCCGGAGCGGGCGTCGACCACGACCGCCGCGGCGCCCGCGCCGAGCCCCGCGTCGCGCAGTGCAGCGGCGAGGGCCGCACGCAGCCCGGCCGGGCTCGGCGGGAGGCCGGCTGCCACCGCGGGCAGGACCGGGGACAGGGTCGGCGGCGGCGGACTGCTCTCCCCGGAGCGCTGAGGCGGGGAGCCTCGATGGACGGACGCCGGTACGACCACGACGACGACCAGCATGGTCAGGCTCCCCAGGGCGGCGACGACCAGCCCCGGCCGCCGACTCCACACGCCGCCCACCGCCTCCCGGTCGCTTCCGTCGGTCGGCGACACTAACGACAGGCTCGAACGGAACCGGGGGCAGTCGTGCAGTCCGACGGGATGGTCCAGTGAACCGCGAGCTTCGCGCCTGCGGTCGGCACGGGCACCTGACCTACGCACCGGACGAGGCAGACCTGCGAAGGCGGATCCGCGCGGACTCGGCCATCGGCGAACTGTGGCGGTGCCTGCGCTGCGGCGACTTCGTACCGGGGCCGCCGCGCTCTTCGGGTCCGGCCGACCGGGCGCCGGTCCCACCCCGCGGCAAGGCGCTCCGGCAGCTTCTCATCCTGCGGGTGCTGGGTGTCGAACGGGTGATCCGGGGCGTGCTCCTGCTGGCCGGGTCGTACGCCGTCCTGCGGTTCCGGTCCTCGCAGGCGTCGCTGCGCGAGGTGTTCCTCCACGACCTGCCCGCCGCCCGGCCCCTGGCCGACCGACTGGGGTTCGACATCGACCGCAGCTCCCTGGTCACAGCGCTGAACCGGGCGCTGACCGCCAAGACTTCCACCCTGGCCGTGGTGGCAGCACTCCTCGCGGCGTACGGCGCCCTGGAGATGGTCGAGGGCGTCGGCCTGTGGTTGGCCAGGCGCTGGGCCGAGTACCTCACCGTGGTGGCCACCGCAGCGTTCCTGCCGTTGGAGGTGCACGAGCTGCTGAAATCGCTGACGGTCACCCGGGTGCTGACCTTCCTGCTCAACGTGGCGATCGTCGTCTACCTGCTGCTGGCCAAACGGCTCTTCGGCCTCCGTGGCGGTCAGCGGGCCTACCAGCGAGAGCTGACCAGCGAGTCGCTGCTCGAGGTGGAGGCGGCCGCTGGCGAGGGGCACGCCCCGGCCGAGCTGGTGCCCGGCGCCGAGGTCGGCATGGGCGGGCGGCCGGCCGGCTGAGACCGGGTCAGCCAGCGGCGGGTCGGAGCCGGAGGCGGGGATTGAACCCGCGACCTATCGCTTACGAGGCGATTGCTCTGCCACTGAGCTACTCCGGCGGGCCACCTCGGGATCCGGGCGGCGGCCGGAGTCTACCCGCCGGTCACCGACAGACCTGCCCCGCGGGCGGCGCTCGCAGCTCGATCAGGTAGCGGTTCACCGCCGAGTCGACACAGGAGCTGCCGCGCCCGTACGCCGTGTGCCCGTCCCCCTCGTAGGTGAGCAGGACACCGGAGTCGAGCTGCCCCGCGAGCGCCTGAGACCAGACGTACGGCGTCGCCGGGTCGCCGGTGGTGCCGACCACCAGGATCCGCGGGGCGCCCGTGGCCCGCACCGGGTGTGGCATCTCCACCGGCGGCACCGGCCAGTAGGCGCAGGTCAGGCTGCCGTAGACGAGGCCGGCGCCGAAGTGCGGAGCGGTGCGAGCCGCCGACGCCGCCGATGCGGCGATGGCCGGCAGCGATGTCGGCCATGGCCGGTCGAGGCAGTTGATGGCGGCGTTGGCCTCGACCTCGTTGCTGTAGTGGCCGCCCGGGTCGCGGTCGGTGAGGGAGTCGGTCAGACCCAGGAGCTTGGCGCCGTCGCCCTTCTCCGCGGCGGCCAGTGCGGCCGAGAGCCGGGGCCAGCCGTTCTGCGGGCTGTAGAGGCCAGCGGCCAGGCCGAGGAGCGCCGGTCCCGGACCCAGCCGGCGGTTTCCCGCCGCGGGCAGGGGCGAGCGTTCGAGGGCGGCCAGCAGCCGGTCCAGCTCCGCCGTGGCCGCGGCCGCCGTCGAGCCCAGTGGGCAACCGCCGTTGCGGGCGCACGAGCTCAGGAAATCCCGCAGGTTGGCCTCGAAGCCGCCCGCCTGCACCTCGTTGAGCCGCGCACCGGTCAGCGCCGGGTCCAGGGCGCCGTCCAGCACCAGCCCGCGGATCCGACCGGGGAAGAGCTCGGCGTACTTGACGCCGAGGAAAGTCCCGTAGGACTTGCCCAGGTAGGTGAGCTTGGCCTCCCCAAGCGCGGCTCGCAGCACGTCCATGTCTCGGGCGCTGTCCACCGTGCCGACGTGCGCCAGCAGCTCGCCGTTCTTGGCCTGGCAGGCGGCCCCGAAGTGGCGACTGGCGGCGACCACTTCGGCGGTCTGGGCCGGGGTACGGGGCACGGCCGGCGCTGCGATCAGCGCGTCCAGCTCGGCATCGGACAGGCAGCGGACCGGCGTACTCGACCCCACACCCCGCGGGTCGAAGCCGACGATGTCGAACCGGGCCCGGACCTGCGCCGGGAACAGATACCGCGCGTAGCGTGCGTACTCGATCCCGGAGCCGCCGGGGCCACCGGGGTTGACCAGGAGCGACCCTATCCGGGGGCCGTCTCCTTGGGCCGGCAACCGGATCACGGCCACCTCGATCTGCCGTCCCGTCGGCCTGGTGTAGTCCAGCGGGACGCGCAGCGTCGCGCAGCTGAAACCGCCGTCGCACCCCCGCCAGCTCAGCCGCTGGCGGTAGTACGCCGGCGCCGGCGCCGCGGCGGTGGCCGTGGGGCTGGCGGTGACCGACGGGAACGCCGACCGAGCGCTGGGGCTTGGCCGGTCGGCGGACGGCGTGCTGCCCGTGCAGGCGGCCGCAGTGGCCAGTGCAAGCAGCAGGCTGGCGCGGGCGGGTCGGTTCAGCCTCTCCCCCCGGCTCGCTGGTGGTGGCCGGAACAGGATGCGGGCCAGCGCCCGGTAGGGCTGTCGCGGCGGTTTGACGGCGCAGATCCGGCCGATGCACCGACAATACGCCCGGATCGGGTCGTCCTCGAAGGCCCTCGGGAGCCGTAGGCGCGGCCCGCGGCCGGCGGGGAGGACCGGTCACCCCGCCCGCAGCCGCAAGGTCAACGCCTCAACGGCCAACAGAGGAGGCACGTTCGCGTCGATCGCGGTCTGGCAGGCGAAGCTCGCCTCGATCCGCCGCAGCGTCGACGCCGGGGCCGAGCCGGCCGCGAGCCGGTGAACGGCATCCCGCAGGTCGGAGTTGACCAAGGGCACCGCCGCGCCGAGCTGGACCATGAGGACGTCCCGATAGAAGGTGGCCAGGTCCGCGAGCGCCCGGTCGAGCGCGTCCCGCTGGCTCCGGGTCCCGCGCGACTTCTGCCGCCGCTCCAAGTCCTTCATGGCTCCGGCGGTGCCGCGGGGCATGGCCTTGCCGGTGCCGGTGTCACCGAGCGACACCCGCAGGGCCGCCGTCTCCGCCGCGGCCACCGGCCCGGTCGCCGCGGTCGCCTCCTCTACGGTCGCCGCGACCAGGTTCTCTGCCGCGACGAAGCAGGCCGGCACCGAGGTGAGCGCCCCGGGCAGCGCCAGCACCTCGCGGCGGCGACGCTGCGCATCGGCGTCCATGGCCAGCCGGCGGGCCCGACCGACGTGACCCTGTGCCGCCCGAGCGGCGAAAGCGGCCACCTCGGGGCGAACCCCGTCCCGCCGCTCGAGCACCTCGGCCACCGCGGCGGCGGGCGGCGTACGCAGCGTCACCAGCCGGCAACGGGACCGGATGGTCGGAGGCAGGTCGTCGACGGCCGGCGCGCACAGCAGCAGGACAGCGCGCGGCGGCGGCTCCTCCAAGATCTTGAGCAGGGTGTTCGACGTACGTTCCTCGAGCCGGTCGGCGTCCTCGATCACAATCACCCGCCAAGGACCCACGGTGGGTGCCGACGACGCCCGCCGGACGATCTCGCGAGCCTCCTCCATCAAGATGTGCAGGCCCTCCGGTACGACGACATCGACGTCGGCGTGGGTGCCGGCCCGCACGGTGTGGCAGGCGGAGCAGGTTCCACAGCCCGATCTCGGACACTCCAGGGCGGCGGCGAAGGCGCGGGCCGCGACCGACCGGCCGGACCCGGGCGGACCGGTGAACAGCCAGGCGTGCGTCATGCCAGGTCCACCCGCGGCGGCGCCCGCGGCGGCCGCTGCGGCCGCGCCAAGCTGAACAACGACCCTTTCCTGGCCGACCAGATCGCCGAAGACGCTCACCCGTCTGGCACCGGCAACGGCTCGCTCGCCCGCACCGACCCACCAGACCGCGCAGCCGACGAGGCCTTAGGCAGTCGGCGCTGCAGTCGCTCCAGCACCAAGCGGTGGATCTCCTCCGGCGACATGGTGGCGTCGACCACGGCGTAGCGCTTGGGCGCCCGTTGAGCCAGAGACAGGAAACCTCGGCGCACCCGGTCGTGGAAGTCGTGCGGCTCGGCCTCGATCCGGTCACTGGGTCCGCGGCCCCGGGCCAGCCCGACCTTCGGCGGTACGTCGAGCAGCACCGTGAGATCAGGCACCAGCCCCCCGGTGGCCCAGTCGCAGATCCGGCGAAGCTCCTTCGTCGACAGGTTCCGCCCGGCGCCCTGGTAGGCCAGCGAGGAGTCGACGAAGCGGTCGGTCAGCACCACCGCACTGCGCTCCAGTGCGGGCCGGATCACGGCGGCCACGTGTTCGGCGCGGTCGGCGGCGTAGAGCAGCGCCTCGGCGCGCGGCGACGGGCTGTGCGCGCCCGGCTGCAGCAGCAGCTCGCGCAGCCGACCGCCGAGGGCGGTTCCGCCCGGCTCGCGGGTGACTATCACCTCGTAGCCGCGGGCGACGAGCTCGGCGTACAGCAACCGGACCTGGGTGGACTTGCCGGCACCCTCACCGCCCTCGAAGGCCACGAAGATCCCGATCCCGGCCGGCCGCTGCCAGACCACCTCGCGACGCAGCGCGGCGAGCAGGTCCGCGCGCAGCGGCACTCCCGGCCGGTCATCCATCTGCCGGTAGGACGTAAAGCCCACCAGCGCGGCGAGCAGACCGCCGACCAGGAGCATGATCGACACACCGTCCAGCCGGACGTCGAGCCGGCCGAGCCGGGCATGCGGCCGCCCGATGACCCCCGCAGCGAACGGCGCCGCCGCGAGCACGACCAGTAGCACGATCCGAGCCAGTGACTGGACCAGCGCGAAGGTCCGGCCGCGCACGTCGTCGGCGACCTCCAAGCCCAGCAGGGTGTACCCGACGACCCACGCGATGCCGGCGAAGCCGCCGATGGCCACGGTGGCGACCAGTGCCAGGATCAGGTTCGGCAGAACCGCGTTCACCGACAGGGAGATGCCGGCTCCGAGGATCGCCAGACCGAACAACCGTCGGCGGCTGAAGTCCACCAGCAGGCGCGGTCCGACGAACATGCCACCGGCCAGCCCGAGGAACACCGAGCCGAACAGCACGCCGTACGCCGCGTTGCCACCGCCGAGGTTCGTCGTGAACTGCTTGCCGAGCGCGACCAGGATGCCGCCGGCGGCGAACGCCCCGACGATCCCCAGCACCAGGCCGCGCACCATCGGCGTGCCGCCGACGAAGCGCCAGCCTTCGGTGATCGACCGGATCAGGCCCGGCTCGGGGGGCGCCCCCTCCACCGGAGGCTGCGCCCGGCGGGCCCTCCCGATCTCGCGCAGCCGGAAGATCGTGATCGCGGAGAACAGGAAGGTGGCGGCGTCGAAGTACAGCGCGAGGTCCACCGAGTTCGTCCGGAAGAACGCGATGCCGGCGGCGAGCACGCTGTTGAGCAGCGACAACACGAAAAACACCGCCGCCGCCACCGGCGCCGAGCCGTACGTCGTCAGCAGGCTGATCTGGTTGGCCGCTTGCAGCCGCTCTCGAGGGAGCAGGTTGGGTACCGACGCCTCCTTCGCCGGAATCCAGAAGAGACTGACGGACTCGATCACGAAAGAGGCGATCAGGAGCCACGGCAGCGACCGCACGATCGGAATAGAGATGTAGAAGCCACAGCGAATGAGGTCGGCCGTGACCATGGTCACGCGGCGGTTGAACCGGTCGGCCATCGCTCCGGCCAGCGGGCCGAGCAAGATCGCGGGCAGCAGCCGGATGAACAGGACGCCGCCGATGGCGTAGTTCTGGGCCGCGAAGCCGGTGGACAGCTCCGAGGCGAGCGCGGTCGTCGCCAGCAGACCCAGCCAGTCGCCCAGGCTGGAAAGCGACAGCGCTATCCACAGCCGCCGGAAGGGTCCCACCTGGAGCACGCCGCGCAGGTCGGTCAGCTCCTGCGGCTCCGCGGCGACCGCGGGCACCTCCTCGGCAGCGAGGCTGCCGCCGCTGCGGGCCGCATCGACCGGACCGGCGGTTGAGCGGCCCGCTGGCTGCGCACCCGTCATGGCAATGCAAGCTCCTGTGGACGCGGCCGTCGGTCGCCGTACTCCGAGCAGCGACGGCTCGAGCGAACTCTACAAGGTGCTATTCGACGGATCGGCCAGCATTTCGGGGAGTCCGAATCGTCGTGCCAGGTCCTTGTCGGAACGGGTGATGGCGCTGATCCGGTCCCCCGAGACGGTGAGGACTAGCAGTCCGGTGAGCTGCCAGATCGGCTTCCCGGCGCCGGCGAGGTAGCAGCCGAACGCGGGCACCGGTGTCGCTCGTGCAGGTTCAGGCAGCGGTTCGTCGCGATCCGGTACAGCCACGCACGCAGCGAGACGCGGCCCTCGAAACCGTCCAGGCCGCGCCAGGACGCGATCAGCGTCTCCTGCAGGATGTCCTCGGCGCCGGTCAGCGATCCGAGCATGCGGTAGCAGTGCAGCTGTAGCTCCGGAAGGGAGCACCATGACATGGAAGAGCAGCCCGGCCCTGGACACCGCACTGGCGTACCACCGGGCCTGGACCAGCCACGACTTCGACAAGGCCATGACTCATGTCGCCGCTGACATCGTCTGCGACGCACCGGCGGGACGCGTCGAAGGTGCTGAAGCGTTCCGCGCCTTCATGGGGCCCTTCGCGCAGATCGTCACCGGGTCTAACCTCATCGCCGCGTTCGGTGACGATGAGACCGCGCTGCTGATGTACGACACCGAAACCATCCCGGTGAGGAACGCCCCCGGGGCCGAGTGCCTCACCGTGCACGGCAAAAAGATCACCCACATCCGGATCGTGTTCGATCGGGCGCCGTTCGAAGCCGCCCGACGGACGGCGGCTGGCTGAGAGAGGCAGCGGAGGCAACCGTGGGGTAGCCCGTCCCCCGTCGCTGGGCTTTAACCCGCTATGCGTTTGGCGGGACGCGGCTTCCGCGCCGGCGCCGTACGGCGGCCCTTGGGCTTGGCCTGCGCGGGGCCGCGCGACCGCCGCTCGGCGAGCAGCTCGGCCGCCCGCTCGGGGGTCAGCCCGCCGACCTCATCGCCCTTGCGCAGGCTGGCGTTGGTCTCACCGTCGGTGACGTAGGGACCGAACCGGCCCTCGCGCACGACCATGGGCTTGCCGGTCACCGGGTCGTCGCCGAGCTCGCGCAGCGGCGCTGCGGAGGCACCACGCTGCCCACGCCGGGTCTTCGGGGCGGCCAGCACCGCCAGCGCGTCGGCGAGCGAGACCGTGAACAGCTGGTCCTCGCTAGCCAGCGACCGGAATTCGTCGCCCTTCTTCACGTACGGTCCGTACCGCCCGTTGCTGGCGACCACCTCGGCGCCGTCGGCAGGGTCCGTACCAAGCACCCGAGGCAGCCGCACCAGCGGGAGGGCCTCCGCCAGCGTGATGGTGTCCAGCGACATCGAGGACAGCAGCGAGGAGGTGCGAGCGCTCCCGTCCGGACCCACCATGGTGACGTACGGACCGTAGCGGCCGGCCCTGGCGACGACCTCGGCACCGGTCTCCGGGTCGGTGCCCAGGGCCCGGTCGCCGCTGGGTGCCGACAGCAGCTCCAGCGCCTTGGCGACGGTCAGCTCGTCGGGCGGCAGCTCGTCCGGCAGGCTGGCCCGGTCCTCGCCGCGCTGGACGAACGGCCCGTACCGGCCCACCCGCACGACGATGTCCTGGCCGTCGTCGTCAGCGCCGATCGCAATGGAGTTGACCTCCCGGGCGTCGATCTCGCCGAGCCGGTCTCCCACCATCGCCTTGAGGCCGCCGGCCCGCGCAATACCGCCCTCCCGACCCTCCGGAGAGCCGAACCAGAACCGGCTCAGCCAGCCGGTGGAGTCCCCCACGCCGGCGGCGATCGCGTCCAGGTCGTCCTCCAGCGAGGCGGTGAAGGCGTAGTCGACCAGCCGGCCGAAGTGGCGCTCGAGCAGCCCGATGACAGCGAACGCGGTGAAGGAGGGCACCAGGGCGGTTCCCCGCTTGAACACGTACCCGCGGTCCTGGATGTTGCCGAGGATCGCGGCGTACGTCGACGGCCGGCCGACACCGAGCTCCTCGAGCCGCTTCACCAGGCTGGCCTCGGTGAACCGGGCCGGCGGCGAGGTGGCGTGGCCGCGGGGCAGCAGCTCCGTCGCGGCCAGCCGGTCGCCCACGGCCACCGGTGGCAGCCGTCGCTCCCGGTCCTCCAGGTCGGCCTCGGGGTCGTCGCTGCCCTCGACGTAGGCCCGCAGGAAGCCCGGAAAGCCGATCACCTTGCCGGACGCGGCGAACTCGGTATCCTCACCGCCGGTCGAGGTGGCGCCCAGCCGAACCGCGACCGAGGAGCCGGTGGCGTCGGTCATCTGGCTGGCTACGGTGCGCCGCCAAATCAGCTCGTAGAGCCGCAGCTCATCCGGGCCGAGTTCGCCGGCTACCTCGGACGCCGTCCGGAAGGTGTCACCCGAGGGTCGGATCGCCTCGTGCGCCTCCTGGGCGTTCTTCACCTTCTTCTCGTAGCGGCGGGGCGCGTCGGGCACGTACCGCGGACCGTAGAGGCGCCGCGCCGACTCCCGGGCGGCGGCCAGCGCCGTCTCCGACAGCGTCGTGGAGTCGGTGCGCATGTAGGTGATGTAGCCGCTCTCGTAGAGCCGCTGGGCCACCCGCATGGCGGTCGCGCTCGACATCCGCAGCTTACGGGCCGCCTCCTGCTGCAAGGTCGAGGTCATGAACGGCGGGTACGGCGAGCGCCGGTAGGGCTTGCGCTCCACCTTGCGTACGGTGAACTCCGCCCCGGCCAGCGCGCTCGCCAGCGACCCTGCCGTCGACTCGTCCAGCACGAGGACGGCGCTGCCCGGCCGGAGGGCGCCGTCGTCGCCGAAGTCCCGGCCGGTGGCCACCCGCCGACCGTCCACCGCGACCAGGGTGGCGGTCAGCGTCCGGGGGTCCGCCGGATCGGCCGGGTCGCGGCCGGAGTCGAAGACGCCATCTACGTCCCAGTAGCCGGCGCTGCGGAAGGCCATCCGGGCCCGCTCACGCTCCACCAGGATCCGGGTCGCCACCGACTGCACCCGGCCGGCCGAGAGCTTGGGCATCACCTTCTTCCACAGCACCGGTGAGACCTCGTAGCCGTAGAGCCGGTCGAGGATCCGCCGGGTCTCCTGGGCGTCTACCAGCGACCGGTTGATGTCGCGGGGCGACTCGACGGCCGAGCGGATGGCCGCCGGGGTGATCTCGTGGAACACCATCCGGCGGACCGGGACCTTGGGGTTGAGCACCTCGAGGAGGTGCCAGGCGATGGCCTCGCCCTCGCGGTCCTCGTCCGTGGCCAGATAGAGCTCCTCGGCGTCCTTGAGCAGCGCCTTGAGCTTGGCCACCTGGCTCTTCTTGTCGGGGCTGACGACGTAGAGCGGGGTGAAGCCGTGGTCGACGTCAACGCCGAGGCGGGCCCACGACTGGCCCTTGTGGCTCGCCGGTACGTCGGCGGCGCTGCGCGGCAGGTCGCGGATGTGGCCGATGCTGGACTCCACGACGTACCCGCGGCCGAGATACCCGGCGATGGTCCGGGCCTTGGCCGGCGACTCCACGACGACCAGCCGTCGCGGGCCTCCGGTCGCCTCCGTCGCGGTTGCCACCCTGCTCCTCTTCGTTGTCGTCGTTATCGGGGCTTGGCCGAGTGTGGCCATGGCCGGGCGGGCGGTGTCAACCGCGACCCGGCGCCGGCTGTGCGCGCCCTGGACCGATCGGCCACTCGACCGCGGGCGCTTCCGGCGGCGGGTCGCCGACCAGCTCCCGCAACCTGCCCAGCCGCCGCGAGCCCACGATGCGGTACGCCGGGCCGTCCGCGCGCGGCCCGACCAGCGTCCCGGGCACGCCTGCGGCCGCCAGTGCGGCGCCGACCGCTGACCACGACTGCTCAGCGGCCTGGTCCAGCCCGAGCCGGTACCCGGCGGGCTCGGTCCGACCGGCGGCCAGGCACCACCAGCGCAGCCGCGGACCGTCGAGATCGAACCCGGCCGGCGGCCGCTTGGCCGCGCCCGCGGTCCACCGCTGCGCCAGCGGCAGCAGCTCCGCCACGAACGGCGTCCGCACCGCCGTACCGTCCCGGGTGCCCGCCGCTGCGACCTCGGCATCGAGACCCAGGGCGGCCAGCTCGGCAGCCAGCGCCACAACCCGCCACCGGGCGGGTGGGCGGATCAGGACACTGATCCGGGCCAGGCCACCACGGCGTACTACCTGTCCCGGTCCCGCCAGCAGCCCTTCGAGATCGGCGTACGCCGGCGGCCGGGCACCGGCGGAGAAGAACGACAGCTGCCCCGACACCGACGTCAGACGGGTACCCGCTCCACGCCAACCGCCGACTGCTGGACATCGGGCGCGCCGGCGACCGGGCGCCGCTTGGAGTACAGCACCGCCAGGGCGATCACCGCCGCGGCCGCAAGGGCGAGCACCAGCCGTAGCACGGTGTTCTTGTCCGCCCCGGTCGCGTACCGGACGACGCTGGGCGCGATCAGCAGCGCGACCAGGTTCATGACCTTGAGGAGCGGGTTGAGCGCCGGTCCGGCAGTGTCCTTGAACGGGTCCCCGACGGTGTCGCCGATGACGGTGGCCTCGTGTGCCTTGGACCCCTTGCCCCCGTGCACGCCCTCCTCGACCAGCTTCTTGGCGTTGTCCCACGCACCGCCGGAGTTGGCCAGGAAGACCGCCATCAGTACGCCGGCCGCGATCGCACCGGCCAGGAAGGCCCCGAGCGGGGCGTAGCCCAGACCGAAGCCGACCGCCACCGGAGCGAGGATGGCCAGCAGGCCGGGGGTGACCAGCTCGCGCAGCGAGTCGCGGGTGCAGATGTCGACCACCCGGCCGTAGTCCGGCTTCTCGGAGTAGTCCATGATCCCGGGGTGCTGGCGGAACTGCTCGCGCACCTCGAAGACCACCCGACCGGCGGCCCGGGAGACCGCGTTGATGGCCAGGCCGGAGAAGAGGAAGACCACGGCCGCCCCGATGATCAGGCCCACCAGCAGGTTCGGCTTGTCGATCGAGAGCGAGAAGGAGTTGGCGAGCCCACTGGGCAGCGCGTCCTCGACCGCCGTACGGAACGATCCGAACAACGCGGTGGCGGCCAGCACCGCGGTCGCGATCGCGATGCCCTTGGTGATCGCCTTGGTGGTGTTGCCCACGGCGTCCAGCGAGGCCATGATCTCGTCCGCTTCGTGGCCCAGACCGCCGGACATCTCCGCGATGCCATGCGCGTTGTCCGACACCGGGCCATAGGTGTCCATCGAGACGATGACCCCCACGGTGGTTAGCAGGCCGGTGCCCGCCAGGGCGACGGCGTACAGGGCCACGACGACCGAGCTGCCGCCCAGCAGGAAGGCGCCGTAGACGGCCGCGCCGATGAGCAGGGCCGAGTAGACCGCGCTCTCGAGCCCGACCGAGATGCCCGCCAGGATCGTGGTGGCCGCGCCGGTCAGTGACGACCGGGCGATGTCCTGGACGGGCTTGCGGGTGGTCTCGGTGAAGTAGCCGGTGAGCAGCTGGATGGCGCTGGCGAGCACCAGTCCGATCAGCACCGAACCGATCGCGATCAGCCTCGGGTTGCCGTTGGCGCCGGCCGCCACGCCGCCGGGGAAGTCCTCGAACGACGACGGCAGGTAGGCGAACGCCGCGGCGGCTACCAGCACCGCCGAGACCACGGCCGAGAGGAAGAAGCCGCGGTTGATCGCGGCCATGCCGTTGCGGTCCCCGTCTCGCGGGGCGACCGCGAAGATACCGATGATCGCCGTCAGAACGCCGATCGCGGGCACGATGAGCGGAAAGACCAGACCGTGGAAGCCGAACGCAGCCTTGCCCAGGATCAGCGCGGCGACCAGTGTGACGGCGTAGGACTCAAAGAGGTCCGCGGCCATGCCGGCGCAGTCGCCGACGTTGTCGCCGACGTTGTCGGCGATCGTGGCGGCGTTGCGCGGGTCGTCCTCCGGGATGCCCTGCTCCACCTTGCCGACCAGGTCGGCGCCCACGTCGGCGGCCTTGGTGAAGATGCCTCCACCGACTCGCATGAACATGGCCAGCAGCGCGCCACCCAGCCCGAACCCCTCGAGCACCTCCGGCGCGTTGTCGTTGTAGATCAGCAGTACGCCGGCCGCTCCGAGCAGGCCCAGGCCCACCGTGAACATGCCGGCGACGCCGCCGGTACGGAAGGCGATCCGCAGCGCCCGCTTGAGCCCGGAGGACTGAGCCGCGGCGGCCACCCGCACGTTGCCGCGCACCGCCAGGCTCATGCCGACGAAGCCGACCAGGCCCGAGAAGACGGCTCCGACGACGAAGAAGACCGATCGTCCGATCCGCACGCTGCCGTCGTGCGCAGGCAGCAGCAGCAGGACGAAGAAGACCCCTACGACGAACGCCGACAGGGTCCGGAACTGCCGCCGCAGGTAGGCCTCCGCACCGACCTGGATGGCCCGGGCGATCTCCACCATCTTGGCGCTGCCCTCGCTGGCCGCAAGCACCTCACGCACTAGGCCCAACGCGACGAACAGGGCGAGTACGGCGACCGCGGCTACGACGACGACGAGCGCGTAGTCGCCGCCACCCACATGGGTGGCCGGCCCCGCGGCGACCAGGGTGACCCCGGGCATGCATCCTCCTTGACCAGCGCGGTGACCCCGGCGCGAGGATCGGCGAACCGGCCTGCGGCACAGGGACAGCCGGGCGCGACCACAAGCCGTCATATACGTGACGGGAGCCGCCCGGCGGGCCGAGTGTACGGGATGGGTCGGGTCCGCGCCGATCAGTCGGTCGCCGAGACGGCTTCGGAGACCGAGGAGTGGATCGGGAAAACCTTGGTCAGGCCGGTGATACGAAAGATCTTGAGGATGCGCTCCTGGGTGCACACCAGTCGCAGGGAACCGTCGTGCGCGCGGACCCGCTTGAGCCCACCCACCAGCACACCGAGCCCGGTCGAGTCCAGGAAGTCGACGTTCTCCATGTCGACGACCAAGTGGTAGCTGCCGCCGGATACCAGGTCGATCAGCTGCTCGCGCAGCTTGGGCGCGGTATAGACGTCGATCTCCCCGCCGACCTCCACAATCGTGCGGTCGCCCTCACTTCTGGTCGACAGGGACAGGTCCACGCGTCCTCCATGGCGTACGGCCCCGTGCGGGCTCGCTGCGAAATCTAATCATGCACCGGTCGGCATCGCCGGCGCGTTGACGGCCACCAGTGCGACACTGGCCCCCCGTGCCGACCTCCACCGCACCGGCCTCCACCGCACCGGCTTCCGTGCCGCAGGGCGCACCGCCTCCCGGGTGGGCCTTGCCGCCTGCCACCGGCAGCGGTACGCCGCTCGCCCGGCTGCTGCGGGATCCCAGTCGGCGCAGCCGGGTCACCCATGTCGAGCCGGTGCCGGCACGGGCCGGGCGGACGACGGGCTGGCCGACCTGGGTGCCACAGCAGGTGATCGACCGGATGGCGCTGGTCGGCATCGGAGCCCCCTGGGAGCACCAGGCCGCGGCAGCCGAGCTGGCGGTGGCCGGCCGCTCGGTCGTGGTAGCCACCGGCACCGCGTCGGGGAAGTCCCTGGCCTACCTGCTCCCGGTGCTGTCAGCGCTGGTGTCCGGGGAGCCCGCGACCGCGCTCTATCTCGCACCGACCAAGGCGCTGGCGGCCGACCAGCTGCGGTCGGTACGAGCCCTGGGCCTGCCGGACGTGCGGGCGGCCACCTACGACGGGGACACACCGCCGGCTGAGCGGGACTGGGTGCGGGCGCACGCCAACCTGGTCCTGACGAATCCGGACATGCTGCACCGGGGCATGCTGCCCGGCCATCCCCGCTGGGCGGCGTACCTGCGTCGGGTCCGCTACGTCGTCGTGGACGAGTGCCACGCGTACCGAGGGGTGTTCGGCTCACACGTGGCGCAGGTGCTGCGTCGACTCGCACGTGTGTGTGACAGGTACGGCGCGGCGCCGACGTTCCTGCTCGCCTCCGCCACGGTGTCAGAACCGGCGGCATCGGCCGGCCGGCTGGTGGGTGTGCCGGTCAGCGAAATCATCGATGACGCGTCGCCGCGCGGTGCGACCGAGTTCGCCCTGTGGGAGCCGCCCATGTCGGACCTCGTGGGAGAGCAGGAGACGCTGGTGCGCCGGTCCGCCACCGCCGAGGCGGCCGATCTGCTGGCCGACCTGGTCGCCGACGGCACCCGCACGCTGGCCTTCGTCCGGTCCCGGCGGGGGGCGGAGGCGGTGGCGCTGGCGGCCCGGCGCGCGCTGGGCGAGGCGGAACCCGAGCTGGCCGCCCGGGTGGCCGCGTACCGGGCCGGCTACCTGCCGGAGGAGCGGCGGGCGCTGGAGGTCGCCCTGCAACGGGGAGACCTGCTAGGACTGGCTGCGACATCTGCGCTCGAACTTGGCGTCGACGTGGCGGGCCTGGATGCCGTGGTGCTGGCCGGCTTCCCGGGCCGGGTCGCCTCGGTCTGGCAGCAGGCGGGGCGTGCCGGCCGAGCGGGCCGGTCGTCCCTCGCCGTGCTGGTCGCCTCGGATGACCCGCTGGACAGCTACCTGGTTCATCACCCGGAGGCGCTTTTCGGCCGGCCGGTCGAGGCAACGGTGCTCGACCCGGACAACCCGTACGTTCTCGGACCCCACCTGTGTGCCGCCGCCGCCGAGCTGCCGCTGATCGAGTCGGACCTAGACCGCTTCGGCCCCGCCACGGACGGCGTGCTGACCAAGTTGGTGGACCGCGGGCTGCTGCGCCGCCGACCGGCGGGCTGGTTCTGGACGCGGCGCGAGCGTGCCTGCGACCTCGCCGATATCCGGAGCGTGGGTGGGCCACCGATCCGCCTCGTCGAGGCGTCGACCGGCCGGCTGCTGGGCACCGTGGACAACTCGGCCGCGCATTCCACCGTGCACGAGGGCGCGGTCTACCTGCATCAGGGCGAGTCCTACGTCGTGCGCTCGCTGGACCTCGCTGAAGACGTCGCCCTGGTCGAACCGGACGACCCTGACTACTCGACTTCGGCGCGTGACCTGACCGACATCGCCGTGGTCGAGGCTTTGAAGACCGAACAGTGTCCGGAGGTGTGCCTGCACTTCGGAACGGTGGACGTCACCAGACAGGTGGTCAGCTACCTACGTCGCCGGCTGCTCACCGGAGAGATTCTCGGCGAGGTTGGCCTCGACCTGCCGGCCCGGAGGCTGCGCACCCGGGCGGTGTGGTGGACGGCCACAGCGGCGCTGCTCGAACGTGCTGGACTGGACCGGGAGGACGTAGCAGGTGCCGCGCACGCGGCCGAGCATGCCTCGATCGGCCTGCTACCGCTCTTCGCCACCTGTGACCGCTGGGACATCGGCGGGGTCTCAACGGCCATGCATCCCGACACCGGCCGCACGACGGTCTTCGTCTACGACGGATCGCCGGGCGGCGTCGGGTTCGCCGAGCGCGGCTACGCGGCCGGACGGTCTTGGCTGAAAGCGACGCAGGAGGCGATTGCCGGCTGTGGGTGCGACAGTGGCTGTCCTTCGTGCGTGCAGTCGCCGAAGTGCGGAAACGGCAACTCTCCGCTGAACAAGGCCGGTGCCTGCCGGCTGCTGCGCGCGGTGGTGGAGCAGCTTGGCCCTGCGCCGGCGTAGCACGGCCGATGATCGGGTATCCCTGCACTGACGCGGCAGCCGAGTGAGCGGCCCGCGCCCCCAATGAGAGGGGATCCGCAATGGCGGTTCTCGGGCTGCTGCTGATGCTGGCCGCCGGCGCACTGACCGCCGGCATCCTCGTGAGCAACACCGACAAGATCTCCCCCGAAGCCTTCGGCGTTTCTCTTGCCAACGTCTCCGTGGGCGGGCTGTTCGTCGCCGGCGCGGTCACCGCGCTGGTGTTCGCCCTCGGCCTCTGGCTGCTTATGCGCGGCTTGAGGCGCAGTCGCCGGCGTAACATCGAGCGTCGCCAGATCGTCCGTGACACCCAAGAGCAGCAGGCCTCCCTGTCGGCCGAGAAGGCCCGGCTGGAGAAGGAGCTGGAGCAGGAGCGTTCCCGGCGGGCCACCACCCCGGTGACCACAGAGCGCACCGTCGTGGAGCGCGAGCCGATTGCGGGCCAAGCGGACGCCGGCGGCAGCGAGGCGGGCAACGACAAGCCGCGGCTCTTCCGTCGCTGACCCGGCCGTTGGCGCCAAACCGGCAGGACCTGCCCGTGCCCGGGCTCGCACTGGCGAGAAGTGCCCGGGCAGGCCGCGCGCCGGCACGCTGACCACCACCTCGGCGGTGGCGGACACGAGCGTGCAGCTCGTCAACGTCGCGGAGTCGGCGGCGGCGACGCGCGCGGCCCGGGCACACGCCGCGGCTGGTCCTTGCAGGGCACCGTCCGCCGCCGCGAGAGCCGCCAGGTCGGCAGCGGTCTCCGCCCGGTGCCGGGTAAGCACAGCTGAGGTAAGCACGACCGCGACCAGGCCGGCTGCGGCCACGAGCCCGCTCAACGCCAGGACCCACACCGTCGCCGAGCCGCTGTCGCAAGGCCGGCTCGCCGTGCCGGTGTCGGAACCCGCGGGCGCCGAGCTGGCCCTCTTTCGGGTCACGGCTGTGACCGGGGTACGGCGGCCTCGACGTCCGCGGTAGCCGCACCCGACACGTGCAATGCGGGAGCCCGGCCGGCCAGCATCCCGAGCGGTGCTACCGACGCAGCGACCGAGACTCTCACCAGGTCGCCGTTACGACGGACTCGGATGGTGGCGCCGGCCGGTGCCGCCCGGCGAGCTGCGGCAAGCACCTCGGCTGGCGGCTCGCCGCGGGCAGCGGTGCGGGCGCCCTCCCTGGCGGCGTCCAGGCAGCGGACCTGTGCCGCACCCGCCCCGACACCCCAGATAGCAGCGGAAAGCGTGAGCAGCAGGGCGGGAAGGGCCACGACCAGCTCCGCGGTCACCGAGCCGGTCTCCCGGTCGGTTGCCGCGCCGGCGGTGCTCTGCACGTCGACCTCCTTCAGGAAGGCTGCAGAGGCTCGGGCAGGCCCAGGCGACAGGGGAAGGAGAGGGCGGTTGGGAAGGGGGGGGAGGGGGGGGTGCGGGAGGGAAATAGGATGGCGGCTTGCCGCGGGCAGCGGTGCGGGCGCCATCCCTGGCGGCGTCCAGGCAGCGGACCTGTGCCGCAACCGCCCCGACGCCCCAGGTAGCAGCGGAAAGCGTG
>JBPCOB010000021.1:0-27529 GCA_051000715.1 Mycobacteriales bacterium | reverse complement strand
CGGGCGGATGGTTGCTGGAGGACATCAGCAGCAACGGCACCTTCCTTGACGGGAGTCGCATCGAGAGGCTGATCGTCGAGTCGCCGTGCCGGGTCAGCTTGGGGCGGCACGGACCGTTGGTCGACCTGACGCCGGCGAGCCGGCCAGCTCCGGTTGCGGACCGAACCGACTCAACAGTGAAGGCGCGCTCCGCATCGCCGCGACCGCCCACCACCGTGATGGACCGGCCACCGACCGCCGTACACAGCGTCGCGAAGCAGCGGGTGAGCATCGGGCGGTCGACGGACAACGACATCGTGCTGCAGGACCTGCTCGTCTCCCGCCGGCACGCCGAGCTGCTGCTGACCGCCGGCGGCTGGGAGATCGTCGATCTCGACAGCGACAACGGCACGCACGTCAACGGTCGCCGGGTGCCCCGCGCCGCCGTCGGCACGGACGACGTCGTGGGCATCGGCCATCAGCTTTTCCGGCTCGTCGACGGACGGCTCGAGGAGTACGTCGACACGGGCCAGATCTCGTTCCAGGCCAGCGACCTCGTCGTGACCGTGAACGGCCGGCGCCTCCTCGACGACGTTAGCTTCGCACTCGAGGGCCGGGCGCTGCTCGGCATCGTCGGACCGAGCGGGGCCGGCAAGTCGACCTTGCTCAACGCCCTCACCGGCTTTCGACCCGCCGATCATGGCAGCGTCGGGTACGCCGGCCGTGACCTGTACTCCAACTTCGACGATCTGCGGCACCGGATGGGGCTGGTCCCGCAGCAGGACGTCCTGCACCCCCAACTCACCGTCCGCCGGGCGCTGCAGTACGCCGCGGAGCTCCGCTTCCCGCAGGACGTGTCGGCCGGGGAGCGGGCCCGGCGGATCGAGGAGGTGCTTGGTGAGCTGGGACTGACGCCGCACGCGGAACAGCGCATCTCGACGCTGTCGGGAGGTCAGCGCAAGCGCACCAGCATCGCGCTCGAGCTGCTGACCAAGCCCTCGCTGCTCTTCCTCGACGAGCCGACGTCCGGGCTCGACCCGGGCCTGGACCGATCGGTGATGCACACCCTGCGGCAGCTCGCCGACGACGGGCGGACGGTGGTCGTCGTCACGCACAACGTCGCGAATCTGGCGATCTGCGACCGAGTGCTCGTGCTGGCGCCGGGCGGACGGGTCGCCTATTTCGGCCCCCCGGCGGACGCCATCGCCTATTTCGGCGTCGAGGACTTTGCGGACGTCTTCATCCGGTTGGAGCAGGCGCCCCGAGACGACTGGGCGGCCCGATTCCGTCTCTCGCCGATGCATGAGCGGTACCTGCGGTCGCGACTCATCCCCGTCGTCACCGGGCAGAGCGATGCTTCGGCGGCGGAGGCGATCCCTCGGCAACAGACCGCGGTGTCGCAGTTCCTCACCCTCTGCCGCCGGTACGTCCGGGTCATTGCCGCAGACCGCCAGTACGCGATGTTCCTAGCCGCGCTGCCGCTGGCCCTCAGCCTGCTGGCGCACGCCGTCCCCGCCGGAGGCGGGCTGTCGCTGATGCGCTCGATCGCACCGGGTGGCGGCGAGCAACGTCCTCAGCTGCTGCTCGTACTCGTGCTCGGTGGTTGCCTGATGGGCACTGCGGCCTCCCTGCGCGAGCTGGTAAAAGAACGTGAGATCTATCGGCGGGAACGGGCGATCGGCCTGTCCCTGACGGCGTACCTCGCGTCGAAGCTGGTCATCCTGTCCGTGATCACCGGCCTGCAGGGCGTTGTCCTGGCCCTGCTGGGCATGGCCGGGGGGCCGGGGCCCGACGCCCCGGCGCTCCTGCCCTCCGGTGGAGCGGAGATCGTCGCTGCCGTGGTCCTGGTCGCGGTCGCCTCGATGACCATCGGATTGTTGATCTCCGTCGTCGCGGACAACGCCGACCGAACGATGCCGTTGCTCGTACTCGTCGTGATGGCGCAGCTGGTCCTCAGCGGCGGTTTCGTGCCGGTGGCCGGACGACCGGTGCTGAGCCAGCTCTCCTGGGTCGCGCCGGCCCGGTGGTCCTTCGCCGCCACCGCGTCGACGTCGGAGCTGAAGGTGCTCCCGGGGACGACCGCGGTCGACCACAGTTGGCGGCACGCGGCCAGTGTGTGGACCACCAACATGGCGGCGCTCGTCGTCCTCAGCGCCGCTTTCATCCTGCTCGTCGCGATACTCCTCCGGCGGATAGAGCCGCGACGTGGCCGAGCGCGTACGTCCCGCCGTAGTCGAGCCTACGCCGGCGCTCAGCAAGAGCTTGCCAGCGCAACTATCCCCGCCTACGAGCGGTAAGCCCGCGTCTGACCGAGCCAGCTTGACCCACGACACCGAGCGGCGCGAGTTGTAGGAACAGTGGCCGAACATCCCTGGTGCCATGACGCATCAGGACCAGCGTTCCCGCCGCTGACCGCGACGGCCAGCGTTTCTAGGTCGGCGGTGTCCGCAGCCCGGGCGAGAAGGAGAACAGGTGAGACGTCGTTACGGGGCAGCAGCGGTCGTGGCTGCTGTCGGGTTCGCCATCATCGGGCAACCGGCGACCTCAAACGCCGGCCCGAGCGTGTCGGAGCGGATCGCGGCCGGCACACTGCGACCGGCGTACCTCAAGGTCGAGGGTGGCATGAAGCGGATGCCCTTTGTCTCGGCCGGGCGTACCGAAGCGCTGCGCAGCAACTCTGCCGGCGGAGCCTCCGCCGAGGAGGCGCGCACCAGCCCCGGCATCGCGGTGAAGTCGGCCGGCTGCGCTGACCGCAACCTCGGGCGCAACGTACGGGTCAACCAGGACTGCACCTACCGCCGCCAGGCGGAGACCGACATCGCGGTCAACCCGACCGACCCCAAGAGCCTCGTCGGCGGGATGAACGACAGCCTGATCGGGTTCAACAAGACGAGCATCGACTTCTCGGTGGACGGCGGCCAGCACTGGGGGGCGATCAGCACCGCACCGATCGGCTACCGGCTCAACGCCCCAGAGGACCTGCTGCCGACGAAGAAGGACCCGAACCGGCACACCATCCGCGGCGGCTCGGGCACGCTGCACTCCTACGACGCCTGCAGCGACCCGTACCTCGCCGCCGACTCGATCGGCCGCTTCTTCTACAGCTGCATCGGCTTCGACATCGCGACCAACGCCTCCCTGGCGTTCGTCACCCGTCGCCGGCCGGCGCCAAGGGGTCCTACTTCGACCAGGTGCCGGCGCCTTTCGGAATCATCAGCGGCTACAGCGGCCGCGAGCACGTGGTCTCCGAGGACAACAGCGCAGCCGCCAGCTACGACGCGCCGAAGGTGGCCGCGGACGCCTACGTCGACAGCCGTAACCGCGACAACGTCTACTTCACCTGGACGGTCTTCAACTTCAGCTGCGGCAAGAACCACGATGAGTACTGCGAGTCGCCGATCTGGGGTTCGATGTCCACTGACCACGGCTTCACCTGGTCGACCCCGGAGCAGATCAGCGGTATCAACCGGGCCATCTGCACCCTCGGCAACGCCTTCAACAAGAACCTGGACCCGGGCTCATGCAACCTCAACGGCCACTCCGACCTGGTCGTGCAGCCCAACGGCGACCTCGCGGTCACGTTCATCGGCCAGAACACGCCGGGTCTCAACCCGCAGATCCTGGCCCTGCACTGCTCGCCGTACGGCGATTCGAAGGCCGGGACGGCCCGCCTGAACTGCGCGAAGCCGACCAAGGTGTCGAACTACGTCACCGGCCCGACGTGTGACTTCGGGCGCGGGCCCGAGCAGTGCATCCCGGGCGTGTTCATCCGGGCCCCGTTCGAGACCTCGCAGCGGATCGCCGTCAACGAGCGCACCGGCGACCTTTACAACACCTGGTACGACTACCGGTACGGCGAGTTCGACGTGCTCCTCTCCCGGTCCACCGACGGCGGACGGACCTGGTCGGCGCCGCGTCTGGTCAACCCTGACCGCGGCACCGACCACTACTTCTCGGCCATCGACCTCGGCGAGCAGGGTGGCGCCAACGTCGCGATCAGCTACTACCGGACCGACCGGGTCACGGGCGAGAACAACCCGCCGCCAGGCGGCTTCGGTCCCGGCGTGGCCAACAAGATGTCGGACTACGTGCTCTCCGGCGGCACGGCACTGAACACGCCGTTCGTCTTCGAGGTGCTCTCGCCGCGGTTCCCGCCGCCGGACGGCATCCAGGCCGGCTTCAACGGCGACTACTCCGGCATCGCGGTCGACGCCAACAACGTCGCCCACCCGATCTGGTCCGACACCCGTAACCGGGTGCCCAATCCGGACTTCAACAAGGTCGGAGTCGACGAAGACGTCTTCACCGTGTCCCGGCCGGTGCCTGGCAGCTAGATCCAACGCTGAAAAGGAAAGAGCTGTCCCCTCCCGAGGGGGCGGCCCTTTCGGCGTCGGCGGTGCAGCCCTATTCCGGTCGACCGCCGCCGTCGGAGCTGCGGCAGGATGGCGAACAACCATGTCGTCGGAGGAGAAGCAGCCTGAGCGCCGTACCGTGCCGATCATGCCGTGGAGCTCGAGCGGATCGTCGTGGCGGCCCCGGCCCGTCACGCTGGTCGTGCTGCTGATCGGCCTGTGGCTCTTCGGCACCGGCGAGGCCAGCCTCGTCGACGCACGGTTGGGGAACTCCCCGTGGACCGTGCTTGCCCAGGGAATCTCCCGGCACAGCCCGCTCAGCATCGGCGGTGCGACCCTGTTGGTCAGCCTGACCGTTCTGCTGGCCTGGGTGCCGCTGCGGGAACGGCCGGGATTCGGCACGCTGGCCAACGCCGTCGTGGTGGCCGTTGCCATCGACGTCATGTTGCCGCTGCTGCCCGCCCCGCAGAGCATGGGTCCGCGTCTTCTCGAGGTGCTGGCCGCGGTGGCGTGCATCGCCGTCGCCAGTGGGCTGTACCTCACCGCGAACCTCGGCGCAGGTCCTCGGGACGGCTGGATGACCGGGCTGCACCGGCGTACCGGTTGGCCGGTCAGCTGGGTGCGGTTCGGGATCGAGGCCAGTGCGCTGGCGGTGGGCGCGGTGCTCGGCGGGCAGGTCGGCATCGGCACCGTCGTGTTCGCCTTGCTCGTCGGGCACGCCGTCGGTGGCACCCTGGCGATGCTGCGTCGGGCCGTCTAGCTCGTTCGCGCGTCGGCGGTGCCGGCTGCGACCTCCGGGACGAAGTATTGGCCGGATCAACGTCCAACCGGCAGTCCACGTGCGAAGACAGTTGAGACGGCAACTGTGCGTATGGCGATCAGCAGCGCGAGGGAGTTTCGATCATGCGAGTTCTTACGGCCGGGGTGGTCCTGGTGGCAGCGATGTCGTCGGGTGCCACGGCACTCGCTGCCGCGCCGTCCACCGGTCAGGTCGTGATCGTGCACGGCGTACGCGGTCTGGTGGCCAACGTCGATGTGGACGGCAGCCGTGCGCTAAGTGCGTTCCAGCCCGAACGGACGACTGATCCACTGCAGCTGGCGGCCGGCACCCACTCGGTGGTGGTACGACGCGCGAACGACCCGTCCGCAGCTCCGGTGCTGCAGAAGACGGTGACGGTACCGGCCGGTGGGCTGGTCAGCGCCGCGCTCGGACTCGGGGCCACGGGCCAGCCGTCGGTCACGCTGTTCAACGAGCGCGGGCCGGCCGTGCCTGCCGGCAAGGCGCGCCTGGTGGTGCGCCACATCGCGGCGGCACCGATGGTCCGGACCACCCTGGACGGTCACTCGCTGGGTGCCGCGCTGTCGGGGGGATCGCGACAGACGACCGCCGACCTCGCCGCAGGCAAGCATTCCCTGGGCGTGGTTGGCATGGACGGCGCACCGGTGCTGGCACCCCAGGACCTCCCGTTGCGGGCTGGCACGGTCACGACGGTGTACCTGATCGGCTCCGTTCCTGAGAACACGCTCACCTGGCTGGTCCGGATCAGCGACACCCGCGCTCTGGCCGGCGTACCGACCGGCACCGATGGGTTGGCCGCAACCGGGGCCTCGATCCCGTGGTCCGGCGTCGCGCTGGTGATGGGCATCGTCCTGCTGCTCCCGGTGCTGCTGCTGCGCGCCCGCCGTCGCGGGTGATCCGTTCGGTGCGAGTCGCCGTCGCGCTGGCCCTTGCCGCCGGCGCGACCGGCTGCGCATTGCAAGGCGGCCGGGCTGCTGCGCCTGACATCGGGGTGGTTCCGGGGTCGGCCTCGCTGCCATCGCCGGCTGCCGGCAGCGCCGCGCCGGCGCGTGACCTGGTGGCTACCCACTCGGCCAAGCTGGGTGACCTCGCCGCCGCCACCGGCCGGCTGCCGGTCGCCCTACGGGTCCCCCTCCTCGGCATCGACGCTCCGGTTCTCGGCGTCGGGCTGGCAGCAGACGGTCAGCTGGCGGTGCCCGACGACCTGCGCCGCGTCGGCTGGTACGGGGCCGGCGCCGTTCCCGGCGACGTGGGCACCGCGCTGATCGCCGCCCACGTCGACCACGCCCATCGGCCCGGCGTCTTCTTCCGCCTCGACCGGCTGACACCGGGTGCGGTGCTTCAGGTCGTCCACCGGGACGGCACCGTTTCCAGCTTCACCGTGGTGGCCCGGCGCATGGTCGCCAAGCCGCGGCTGCCCGTGGCGGACCTGACGAGGGCCAGCGGGCCGCCCCAGCTCGTCCTGGTGACCTGCGGCGGCAGCTTTGACCGGGGCCGTCGCTCCTACCGGGACAACATCCTGGTGTACGCGGTTCCGACCCGATGATCAGCTCCGGTGCGCTAGCCGCCATGTCAGTATCACCAGAAGGGTGAAGACCAGCAGGCCGGCGAGCACGCGGGTGACCTTGATCCCGCTGCGGTTACGGGTGCTGGGGTCGGACCCGCCAGCCGCCCGGTTGCTGTCCGGCGTCGTCGCCACGCCAGAGTTGAAGACGAAGGCGGTGGTTGCCTGCACGCCGGCGGAGCGGACGGTCAGTTCGGCGGTGTGGCTTCCGCTGGCCGTCGTCGCGAATCCGACCCGATAGCGGCCCTGCAGCTCGTTGGCCACGACGTCGTACGCCGAGAGCAGCCCGCCGGGGTCGTCGATCGCCACCACCCGGCCGCCGCTGCCGGCGGGCAAGTCGCCGAGGTAGCCCAAGGGCGGCTGCTGCAGGGCGATCGGGTAGATCGTCGCCCGGGTGGTCTTGACGGCCCGCGACACCGCGGCCGGTATCGCCGTGGCGACCGGTCGGCTGTCGACGGCGACCACCACGTTCAGGCCGGGTCCGGGGGGTAGCTGGGTCAGCGCCAGACCTAGAGCGGAGGTGACGTCGTTGGTGGACGTAGCCCGCTGCGCCTTCAGGCTCACCATGGCGCGGATAGCGGCGCCACGGTCGGTGTCCAGCGCAGCCGCCACATCCGGTTCCGGATCGGCTGCCACGACGCCGACCTCTGCCTGAGCAGGTAGCCGGAAGGCGAACTCACGGGCCGCGCCCTGCTCTGCGATGAGGACCTCCGGGGCTACGGCGGTGTCCAGGACCAGGATGACGCGCAGGTTGGCGGGCGCTTGCCGGGTGACGAAGTCAACGCGCAGCGGTCGACCGTTCTCGGTGACCTGGAAGGCCGAGGCGGGCAGTGTCTGCCTTGCGAGCAGGGGCGGCACGATCGCCTCGAGCTCGACCTGCGGAGGCTGGCTGGCGTCGATCCGGAGCACTCGCGGGTAGTCATCCTCCTGGGCTCCGGCAGATCCGGCAGCTAGCGAGCCCGCGATCACGACCGCGGCGCCCGCCGACAGGGCGCGTCTACGCACCGGCTTTCGACGCGACCTCGGCATCGAGACCTTCCTGGTTCCCTGCGGATTGTCTCTCCCGTCGCCCCCGGTCGTCATGCGCCGTACCGCTGGGTGTGGCCGGACGGCTCCAACCGGGGCGGCCGTGGCGACGGCGCGCGTTGCGCAGCCAAGTGGCATCCGCATGCCAGAATGACACCGTTGTCATTCCAGCCCGGCCGCACTACGGAGGATGCGCATGGACGCCGCCAACGCCCCTGCCACCGGCTTGGCCCCCGGCGCTGAGCTGACCGAACGCGAGCGGGACATCCTCGGCTTCGAACGGCAGTGGTGGAGGTACGCCGGCGCGAAGGAGACGGCGATCCGGGAGTTGTTCGACATGTCGGCCACTCGGTACTACCAGGTGCTGAACGCGCTGATCGACCGTCCAGAGTCGCTGGCCGTCGACCCCATGCTGGTCAAGCGCCTACGCCGGCTGCGGGCCACTCGGCAACGGGCCCGGTCGGCCCGCCGGCTCGGTCTCGAGACCTGACCCGGGCGGCTCGCGTGACGCCGCCCCAGCGCCGGCGCCGGGCCGGTCCGCCGCCGGACTGGCAGCCGGCCCGGGCGCCACGCGTCGATAGGGCGACACTGCCGCTCGTCCGCCGGGCCAAAAGGGGCTGGCACCGCGAAGCGCTGGAGTCACTGCTGGCGGTAGCGGTCGTAGCCGCGCTGGTCGCCGTACTGTCGCTCCTCTTCGGCAAGCCGTCTCCACATACACCGGGGCCGACCGCGACCGGCACGACCTCGCCGGCCGCGCGCACACCGGGGCCGACCGCGGCCGGCACGACCTCGCCGGCCCCGGGAACACCGGGGGGGAGCGGAGTCCGCACCACCTCGCCACCTCCGACGGCTATCCACAGTCCTGCGACGACATCGCCAACTCCGGCGCGGGTGCCGGTGCTCGTCCTGAACAACTCCCGGATCAAGGGGCTGGCGGCCCGCGCCGCGGCGGTCTTCCGGGCCGGCGGTTGGCCCGTCGGGGGGACCGGCAACCTTCGCGGCCGCACACCCGTCACGACCGTGTACTACCCCTTCGGTGAAGAGGTGACGGCCCGGCTGTTCGCGGCCCGGTTCCCGGCCATCCGCCGGGTGCTCCCCCGGCCGCCGGGGTTGCCGGGAAGCGGCCTGACCGTCGTGGTCACCAGGGAGTACCGGACGTAGCTGCCTGCCCGCCGGCGCCGCGCACGGAACCTCGGTCGCCCGGCCAGGCCTGTTTTTCCGACACTCGATACGTTTGACCCCGTGCGCCTGCCCGAGCCCTCGACGGCTGCCGGGGCCGCGGGGCTGGCCGCAATCCTGGCCGAGCCGGCCCGCGCCGTCGTGGCCGTCGACTACGACGGCACGCTCGCTCCCATCGTGGACGAACCGGCCGAGGCGGTCCCACATCCGGACGCGGTGGCCACGTTGGGCCGGCTGGCTGGCGTGATCGGGGCGGTCGCGGTCATCACCGGCCGTCCGGTCGGGGACGTGCTCGACCTCGGGGGGATGCGCGGCGCGGCCGGCCTGGACCGGCTGGTGATCCTCGGGCAGTACGGGCTCGAGCGCTACGACGCCTTCAGCGAGGAGACCACCATGCCCGGTCCGCCGTCCGGCATCGCGCTGGCACGGGCGCGGCTGCCGGCGCTGCTCGGCCTGGCCGGCGTACCACCGGAGCTCGCCATCGAGGACAAGGGGCAGGCGCTGGTCGTCCACACCCGTCGGCTACCCGAGCCCGCCGTGGCCCTGGAGCGACTCCGGGCACCGCTCGCCTCGCTGGCCGAGGAGGCAGGCCTGGAGGCGGCGCCCGGCCGGCTCGTCGTCGAGCTGCGCCCGCCCGGCGTGGACAAGGGCCGGGCGCTCACCGGGTTCGTGCACGAGCAGGACGCCAGGGCGGTGCTGTTCGCAGGCGACGACGTGGGCGACCTGCCGGCGTACGACGCCGTCGAGCAGCTCCGGGCCGCCGGTGTGCCGGGCGTGACCGTGTGCAGCGACTCGCCGGAGGTCCACGGGCTACGCGAGCGGGCCGACATCGTCGTCGACGGGCCGGCCGGGGTGGTGGCCCTGCTCACCGGGCTCACCGCAGCGATCGGCAGCGGCTGACGGTCGTCCCTGGGGCCACCTTCTCGAAGCCCCCGCTTCCCGTTCGGGCCGGACCTCAGCCGCCGGCAGCGCCCGCCACGGCGGAGCGGACCGCCTGCGTCCAGCCGAGCCCCACCGCAGCGTCCGCAACCCGCACGTTCTCCCGTACGCGGACGAGCTCGCGCATGTCCCCGTGACGGGCCCCGTTGGCGGTGAGCCACAGCGTCCGCACGTGCGCCGCCATGTCAAGATCGCTGGCCGAGTCGCCGATCGCCAGCGCGTCGGCCGGGGCCAGCCCGCGCCGGGCGAGATCCCAGGCCACGGCGCGGCCCTTGGACAGCCCGGCCGGCATCAGGTGGTAGACGTGGGTCGGACCGGTCATCGGGTCGAGGGTGGGAGATCGGCGGCTCGGCAGGACGCCGTTGTCGCGCAGCCGCAGCCAGCCCACCCCCTGGCCGGCGAGCCAACCCTCGGCCTCGGCCACGTCCACCCGGCCGCGCAGCATGACATCCACCTCGTGACCGCGGTGCCAGGGTGAGTGGTACTCGAGGCGGCCGGCGTACTTCTCGAGCAGCTGCTCGACTACGCCGAGGGAGTCCATCACCTCGACCGGCGTGCCGGCGTACGCCGCCGGCATCTCTCCCGCCAGCAGCTGCGAGCTGCGGCCCGCGTCCCACCCGATCACCGCGCCGAGCTCGGCGATGAAGCCGTCGGCGCCGAAGATCCGGCCCGCCTCGAGCAGCTGCGGCCGGGTCCGGCCGGAGACCAGCACCAGGGCGATTCCGGCGTCGTGCAGCTCGACCAGCGCGCGGGCGGGCTCCAGGGTGAGTGCCAGGTCCTCGGTGCGGAAGAAGGAGCCACCGGGCCCGACCATCGTGCCGTCGAGGTCGCTGTAGACCACGCGGATGCTCATCCGGGCATTCTGCGGTGTCCCGAAGCGAAGGTTTCCGCGCCGACCCGTGGCCCGTGTATGGTTCTCACTCGGTCGAAGTTCGGCGTGCACGTGCTCTGCCATCCGGAAGGCCTACGCCCGCGGAACGGTCACGGGCCTCGCTGTCCTCGGGGCCCGAAGCGACAAGACCCTGGTCCGCGCCCCGCGGACCTGTCGTCCCGGGAACAGGGGAGTTGCAAATGGCACAGGGCACCGTCAAGTGGTTCAACGCGGAGAAGGGCTACGGCTTCATCGCTGTTGACGGCGGCGCTGACGTCTTCGTGCACTACAGCGCGATCGAGTCGGAGGGCTATCGCAGCCTCGACGAGGGACAGCGGGTGGAGTTCGACGTCACCCAGGGCCAGAAGGGCCCGCAGGCCGACAAGGTTCGGCCGATCTAGCGCCTCGGCCCGGGCCCGTGGGGGTCCCGGAGGTCCGACGAACGGCCCGGTCCCCATGCTGGGGGCCGGGCCGGTTCGCGCCTGCGCGCGTTTGGCCGGGCTGATCTCGGGCCAGTTACACCCGGACGGTTGGGGGATAGCCGTCCAAGCCGCCGCGCGTGGCCCCCGTACCCGGCCGGACCTTTCCTGGATCGAGGACTCGATGTCGCCCCCGACCGTCGACTTGCGGACCGAGCTGGTCGTCCTGTCCCACCTGCGGTGGGACTGGGTCTGGCAACGGCCACAGCACCTGATCTCCCGGCTGGCCCGCGGCCGGCGTACCTGGTTCGTCGAGGAACCGCGCTCGAGCGCCGTCGACACGCCCCGGCTGGTCTGCGACGACGTGGGCGGGCTCACCCGGGTCCGACTCGAGGTGCCCGGCGGGCTCGGCCGGCTCGACTTCGGAGCGGCGGGGACCGAGCGGTACGCCGACCTGCTGGCCGACCTGCTGCCCGGCAGCGGGGAGGCGCTGGACTGCTGGCTCTACACCCCGCTCGCCCTGCCGATCGCCGAGTCGCTCCTGCCGCGGTTGCTCGTCTACGACGTCATGGACGACCTGGCCTCCTTCGCCGCCGCCCCCGAGGGGCTGGTGCTGCTGCAGCGGCGTGCGCTGGAGCAGGCCGACGTCGTGTTCACGGGCGGGCGTTCGCTCTACCGTGGTGTGCTGAACCTGCGCTCTCAGAACGTGTACCTGTTCCCCAGCGGGGTGGAGTTGGCGCACTATCGAGCGTCTCGCTCGTTGCGCCGGCCGCATCCCCGGCCGGTGGCCGGCTTCGTGGGGGTGGTGGACGAGCGGCTGGACCTGCCGTTGCTGGCCGAGCTCGCCGAAAGGCTGCCCGACTGGGACGTTGCCGTGGTGGGTCCGGTCACCAAGGTGGACCCGCGGTCCCTTCCGCAGGCCGACAACCTGCATTACCTGGGGATGCAGCCCTACGACCGCCTCCCCGAGGTCATGGCGGGCTTCGACGTGGCGCTCATGCCGTTCGCCCGTAACGAGGCCACCCGCTCGATCAGCCCGACCAAGACGTTGGAGTACCTCGCCGCCGGATTGCCGGTCGTGTCCACCCGGGTGCCCGACGTCGTGGCCGACTTCGGCACCGTCGTCCACCTGGCCGACGACGCAGCGGAGTTCGCGGCGGCCTGCCGTCACGTGCTGAGCCAGTCCCGCCCGACCCGTGACCGCCGGGTGGCGCCACTGGTGAAGATGCACCAGTGGGACGCCATCGCCGCCGACATGGCCGCGATCTTGGAGCAGGCCGTCGTACTGGCTGCGGCCGGCTCGGAGACGGCATGAGCTCGCCGCGCATCGTAATCATCGGAGCCGGCCCCACTGGGCTCGGCGCGGGTTACCGGCTGGCCGAGCTCGGCTACGACGACTGGGTGATCCTGGAGGGCACCGACCGGGTGGGCGGCCTGGCGACCTCGTTCACCGACGGGGCCGGGTTCACCTGGGACATCGGCGGCCACGTCATGTTCAGCCACTACCCCTATTACGACGCGTTGGTCGACCGGCTGATGGGCGGGGAGTACTCCACGCTCCGCCGTGAGGCGTGGGTGTGGATGGAGGAACGCTTCATCCCCTACCCCTTCCAGAACAACATCAGGAACCTCGAGCCGCAGACCGTCTTCGACTGCCTGGTCGGCGCGATCGAGGCCGGTCGGGCAGCCGGTACGGCAGAACCGGCGAACTTCCGGGAGTGGGTCTACGGGACCATGGGCGCCGGAATCGCCGATCACTTCATGATCCCGTACAACTTCAAGGTGTGGGCGACCCCGGCCGAGCGGATGAGCTTCAACTGGATCGGCGAGCGTGTCTCCGTCGTGGACGTCGAGGATCTCTTGCGCAACGTGCTCTTCGAGAAGCCGGAGACCACCTGGGGGCCGAACAGCACCTTCAAGTATCCGCTCCGCGGCGGCACCGGACACCTCTACGAAGGCATGCGCCGCTACGTCGAGCACAACCTCGAGCTGTCCTGCCCCGTCGTGTCGGTGGACCCGGTCGAGAAGCTGGTGCACACGGCCGACGGCCGTCGCTTCGGGTACGACGTCCTGCTCAGCACCATGCCGCTCAACCGCCTGATCAGCTCCATGGAGGCCGTCCCCGACGGCGTACGGCGGGCCGCCGGCCGGCTCGAGTGGAGCGGTAGCCACATCGTGGGGATCGGGGTGGACCGGCCGACCGACTCCGGCAAGAACTGGATCTACTTCCCCGGGCCGCAGGTGCCGTTCTACCGGGTGACCTATCTGTCGAACTACTCCCCGTACCTCACGCCGGAGGCCGACCAGTTCAGCCTGCTCACCGAGACCTCCCACTCGGGCTACAAGGATGAGGACCCGGCCACGATCGTCGACCGCGTCGTCGACGGGCTGCTCGACACCGGCCTGCTGGCCGCGGAGGACCGGCAGCGGATAGTCAGCCGCTGGCTGTGCTCGCCGGCGCAGAGCTACCCGGTGCCGACGGTCGGCCGGGACGAGGCACTCGGCACGGTCCAGCCGTGGCTGCGCTCGCGGGCCATCTACTCGCGCGGACGGTTCGGCGCCTGGCTGTACGAGATCGGCAACATGGACCACTCCGCCATGCAGGGCGTCGAGCTCGTCAATCGGGTGCTCCTGCAGGAGCCCGAGACCGTGTGGATCCCGCGCGGGGAAGGCGCGGCGGGCGCCGGCATTCGATGAGCCCGGCGTACGACCCGCTGGTGCGGGCGGGCCTGACGGCTGCCGACGTCAGCGCGCCCATCAGTCCGCTGCGCCGGGAGCCCTTCGAGTTCGACGCGGCGCGGTACGCCCACCTCAAGGACCCCTGCCCGGTCTTTGCCGGGGGACGGTGGCACCTGTTCGGCACCGGCGACCCCGGCGGCGGTGCGCGGCACGAGATCCTGCACGCGACCGGGGACGAGCTCAGCGGTCCCTGGCGAGTGCACGACCCTGTCGTCCTCGTCGGCTTCGAAGGCTGCACGGACGCCCCGGCCGTCGTGGCGGAGGGTAACCGGCTGCACATGTACATCCAGACCTCGTTCAACGTCCTCGGGGGGAGTGCCGAGCACCTGACGTCGGACGACGACGGCGCGACGTTCCTCCGGCGGGGCGTGGCTTTGCGGGCCCGGCCCGGGACGGGCGAGGCCGGCATCTACGACCCGCATCCGGTGGAGATCGCCGGCAGCCGCTACCTCGTCTACGCCGCCTTCTCCGTGATCGGGCGGCCGGACATCTTCCTCGCCCGCAGTCGCAGCGGCAGCTGGGACGGTCCGTGGGATCGGCTGGGCGCCATCCTGGCGCACCCGCACGTCTCCTGGCACAACCAGCACGATGACCCGGCCTACGAGTGGGGGCTGGAAGGAGCCCAGCTCCTCGAGCTGCCAGCCGGGCGGGTCCTCCTCAACGCCACCTGCTTCCTGCCGAACGCGCCGCCGCGCGACCGCCAACGGGTCTTCGTCGCCGTCGCGGACGTGCCGACCGGACCGTTCACCATCCTCGGGCCGGTGGTGCCCGGGCCGGGGGACGGGGAGGTGTACGAGAACGGGCACGCCACGGCGGTGCTCGATGCCGCCGGCCGGTTGCAGCTCGTCTTCCACGAGTGGACGTCCGCCCATCCGGGCTGGCGCCTCGGACGCGCCAGTGGCGCGGTGGCCGATATCGCGGACTTCTAGTCCGTCAGGCTGCCCGCGCCGGATGGACCGGCCCCTCGCCGGCCCCGGTTTCCATGGCCGCGGCGGCAAGTTCGGCCAGGTCCTCGTCGGTCAGTGTCAGTGAGCCGGCCGGCAACCAGTCATCGATCTGCGCCGGACGCCGGGCGCCGACGATGGCGCCGGTGACGCCGTCCCAAGCCAGCGTCCACGCCACCGCGACCGCACAGACCGGTACGCCATGCCGGCGCGCCACCGGTTCCAGCGCCGCGGCCAGCCGCAGGTTTCCGGGCAGGTGGTCGGTGAAGTCCGGATGCGAGGCCCGCCAGTCGTCTGCGGGCATCCCGGCGACCCGCTCGGCGGTCATGGCGCCGGTGAGCAGCCCCGCCTGCATCGGGCTGTAGACGATCACGCCGGTTCGGCTTTCGCGGCACCAGGGCAGCAGATCCGCCGCCATGCCCCGATGGATCAGCGAGAACGGCGGCTGCAAGGAGTCGACGTGGCCAACGGCCTCCGCCTCGGTGAGCTGGTCGATGCCGTGGTTGCTCAGACCCACGGCCCGCACCAGGCCCTGCTCCTTGAGGTCGAGCATCGTCTGCCAGTACTCCGCGAGCGGCGTACCGTCCTCCGGCGGCCAGTGCACCTGATAGAGGTCGATGCGGTCGACGCCGAGGCGGCGTAGCGAGTCCTCGACCTCCCGTCGCAGGCTGGCTGTCGCCAGGACGTTGTGCGGACCCTCGTCGGGACGGCTGCGGTCGAAAGTCAGGCCGCACTTGGTGAAGACGTATGGGCGATCCGCCGCCGGCATGTCGCGTAGCGCCCGGCCGACGACCTGCTCGGAGTGCCCCAGCCCGTAGACCGGCGCGGTGTCGAGCCAGTTCACTCCCTGGTCGACGGCGTATCGGATTCCCCGGACCGACTCGTCGTCGTCGGAGCTGCCCCAGCCGAACTTCCAACCCCCACCGCCGACGGCCCAGGCGCCGAAGCCCACCCGGGTGATCGACATGTCGGTGCTGCCGAGCGGCACGGTGGGCAGCGTCATGTGATCCTCCGGCGGGTGTGTAGCCCGGCCGTACCCCTCCGGCTGCCGGGGAACCAGCGGAGGCACGCGGCTCTTCGCTGGCTTGCACTCTCCGGTGTCGAGTGCTAAACATGGTTGGCACTCGGCCCTGCCGAGTGACAGGCCGGACCGGTGAGGTCGTGGTCGGCGTACGCCGGTCGGACCGTCCGTCGCGGGCGCCGTACCCGGTCTATATCGAGTAGTCGAAGCAAGCGGAGGGAACCGCATGACCAAGACCATCGCGTTCGCAGAGGAGGCACGGCGGGGCCTCGAGCGGGGCATGAACCAACTCGCCGACGCAGTACGGGTGACGCTGGGCCCCAAGGGCCGCAACGTCGTCCTAGAAAAGAAGTGGGGGGCGCCGACGATTACCAACGACGGCGTCAGCATCGCCAAGGAGATCGAGCTCGAGGACCCGTACGAGAAGATCGGCGCTGAGCTCGTCAAGGAGGTCGCCAAGAAGACCGACGACGTGGCCGGCGACGGTACGACCACCGCCACCGTCCTCGCCCAGGCTCTGGTGCGGGAGGGCTTGCGCAACGTGGCCGCCGGCGCCAACCCGTTGGCCCTGAAGAAGGGCATCGAGGCTGCCGTCGAGGCGGTGTCCGAAGCGCTGTCCAACGCGGCCAAGGACGTCGAGACCCGAGAGCAGATCGCGTCCACGGCCGCCATCTCCGCGGGTGATACCGCGATCGGCGACTTCATCGCCGAGGCGATGGACAAGGTGGGCAAGGAAGGCGTCATCACCGTCGAGGAGAGCAACACGTTCGGCCTGGAGCTGGAGCTCACCGAGGGCATGCGCTTCGACAAGGGTTACATCTCGCCGTACTTCGTGACCGACCCCGAGCGCATGGAGGCCGTCCTCGACGACCCGTACGTGCTCGTGGTCAACAGCAAGGTGTCGGCGGTCAAGGACCTGCTTCCGCTGCTGGAGAAGGTCATGCAGGGCGGCAAGCCGTTGGCGATCATCGCCGAGGACGTCGAGGGCGAGGCCCTCGCCACGCTGGTGGTCAACAAGATCCGCGGAACGTTCCGCTCCGCCGCGGTCAAGGCCCCGGGCTTCGGTGACCGCCGCAAGGCCATGCTCGGTGACATCTCCATCCTCACCGGTGGCCAGGTGATCACCGAGGAGGTCGGGCTCAAGCTCGAGAACGCCACCCTCGACCTGCTCGGCCGGGCCCGCAAGGTCGTCATCACCAAGGACGAGACCACGATCGTCGAGGGCGGCGGCGACGCCGACCAGATCGCCGGTCGGGTCAACCAGATTCGGGCCGAGATCGAGAAAAGCGACTCCGACTACGACAAGGAGAAGCTGCAGGAGCGGCTGGCCAAGCTGGCCGGCGGCGTCGCGGTCCTCAAGGTCGGCGCGGCCACCGAGGTCGAGCTCAAGGAGCGCAAGCACCGCATCGAGGACGCCGTTCGCAACGCGAAGGCAGCCGTCGAAGAGGGCATCGTCGCCGGCGGTGGCGTCGCGCTGCTGCAGGCGGCCAACACCGCGTTCGACAAGCTCGACCTGACCGGTGACGAGGCGACCGGCGCCAACATCGTCAAGCTGGCGCTCGAGGCTCCGATCAAGCAGATCGCGATCAACTCCGGCCTCGAGGGCGGCGTGGTGGTCGAGAAGGTGCGCAACCTCGAGCCGGGCAAGGGGCTCGACGCGTCCACCGGCGAGTACGTCGACATGCTGGCGGCCGGGATCATCGACCCCGCGAAGGTCACCCGCTCGGCGCTGCAGAACGCCGCGTCGATCGCGGCGCTGTTCCTGACGACCGAGGTCGTCATCGCGGACAAGCCGGAGAAGTCCGCACCGGCCGGCGCCGGTGGCGGCATGGGCGGCGGGGACATGGACTTCTAGTCGCCGAAGGCTCTCAAAGGGCGGTCCCGCCAAGCGGGACCGCCCTTTGGCGTCCTCGGACCGTAGGCTGGCTCGGTGGCGCACGTCGAGCTGTCCGATCGGCTGTTGGAACTCGACCGGCGGCTGCGCGGCCTTGGCTCGGTGCTGGTGGCCTTCTCCGGCGGCGCGGACTCGGCCTTCCTGCTGGCAGCCGCGGTCCGCGCCCTCGGGCCGGAGGCGGTGGTGGCGGCGACCGCGGTCTCGGCGAGCCTGGCCAGCGGAGAGCTGGACCGGGCCGCGAGCTTCGCGACCGGTCTCGGCGTACGGCATGAGACGCCGGGCACGCAGGAGATGGCGCGGGCCGGCTACCGCGCCAACGCCGGCGACCGCTGCTACTTCTGCAAGGCCGAGCTGCTCGACGTCCTCGGTCCGCTCGCCACCCGCCTCGGGCTGCGGGCGGTGGCCACCGGCACGAACGCCGACGACGCGGTGGCCGGGTTCCGACCGGGCATCCGGGCCGCGGCCGAGCGGGGTGCGGTGACGCCATTGCGCGACGCCGGCTTCACCAAGGCGCAGGTGCGCGCGGCCAGCCGCGACTGGGGCCTGCCCACCTGGGACAAGCCGGCGGCGGCGTGTCTGTCCAGCCGGGTGGCCTACGGCGTGACCATCACCCCAGCTCGGCTGGCCACGGTGGACCGGGCCGAAACCGGGCTGCGGGCCGCGCTGGTGGCGCAGGGGTTCGCCGTCCGCAACCTACGGGTCCGCGACCTCGGCGGCGGCCGGGCGCGGGTCGAGGTGGACGCACCGCTGGTGGCGGCGCTGGCAGGTTGCGACGACCTGCTGGCCGTCGAGGACTTCGACCGGGTGGAGGTCGACCCGCGCGGGTTCCGGTCCGGCTCGATGAACGAACTGCTGGCGGAACCGGACGCCTACCCTTAGCGGGCGACGAGCCGTATCCGCAGTCGCTGGGACTTGCCGTCCTGCCAGGTTGAGAGGCCGAACCCGGCGAGATGGCTCAGGTCGGCACTGTCCCGAGGGACGTCGCGCACCAGGGCCCCGAGATCGGCGTACGCCGCGAAGCCGACCTTGGCCGGCAGATCTCCCATCGCCGAGCGGAACAGCTTGGCATCACCCAGCCGGCCGTCCTCGGCCAGCCGGCCGGCGTACCCCGGACCGACGGCGAGAATGACGTCGTCGCCGGCCTGCCGGGTCTCCACCGTGACTCCGCCGGACGAGCGGGCGAGCGCGGCGATCTGCTCAGTGATCTTCCGGCCGGCGCCCACGTCGGTCGGCCGGCTGCGCAGGCCCACCAGCGGCTCGGCGCCGGCCCTCGGCAGGCTGCCCAGCGAGAACACCGCCGACCGGCCCAGCAGGGTCGCCAGGTCGCCCGGCAGCCGGAGCCCGGTCTGCTGCTGGATCGAGTCGAGGGTGGGCTGGATCCGGTCGAACCCCGGCGTGGCGCGGAGGCGGTCGAAACCGGACGTGATCGCCTTGCCGGCGTCGCCGATCGACACGGCGGCCAGGGTGCCTTCGGGCAGCTTCTTGAGCATGTCGGTCGCCGACCCGCTCGAGGCCGGCGTCGAGGTGTCGTAGGTCGCACCCTCGACCTCGACGTAGTCCTCGCCGGCGTGTACGCCGAGCGCCAGCCGGCCCTTGGCCGCTTCGGCCAGCCCGGGCGGCAGCTTGCTCCGGCCGGCGGCGTTGCGCTGGCCGGCCGAGACCGAGCGCTCGATGTCCACCCAGGCGGTGATCACCTGGGACCCGGTGAGCCCGTCGACGTCCTTGCGGTAACGGGCGTCGGCGCCGAGGTTCGATGTCGCCGCCTGGCGCACCGCCTGGTCGACGGCCGCCTGCGTCTCGGCCAGGACGGCGTACCCGTCCTGGAGCGAGTAGTGCGAACCGCGGGAACCGGACGCCATCTTCTCCAGGCCGCGGCGGGCCTTGTCCCGGTCGGTGTACTGCAGGATCAGCTCGGCCTGGGGCTTGCCCTCGGTGTCGAGGAACCCCGCGACAGCGGCCCGGTCGCCGAGCCAGGGCTTCACGTCGCGGTCGTAGTCGATGTCGCGGCTGTTGCCGAAGGCGCTGCGCAAAAACTGGTCGCGGAGGTCACCGGAGCCCTTGTTCGTGGGGGACGAGGGGAACCTCTGGGCGAACCGCCGGATCGCCATCTTCTGAGATGCGGCCGGGTCAAGGTCGAGCTTGGCGAAGGCGAAGCTCGAGGCCGGCGCGTACTTCTCCGGCTGGGTCCCGCCGCCGGACAGTGCCCGGTACGCCGCGAGCCCCACGCCGGCGCCGACGACGAGGAGCACGGCCGCGACCACCGCGGCGATGGTCCCAGTGCCGCGCCGACGTCCTGGCTCAGGCTCGGGCGACCCGAGCCTGAGCGTCTCTGACCCCGTTGTCTGCGGCTCGGGCGCACCACCGCCGTCCACGTGCTCTGTCACTGTGTGACCCCCAAGGGGATGCGGACGTCTGCGCGATTGTCGACGAGAGAGTCGACCCGGTTGGGCCAGCTCTCGGGCTGGTGAAAGGCGTTGGGAACAGCTACGCCGCCCGGTTAGCCTAGACCGCCGCGACCTTTCGCGGTGCCCCGCTTACCCAAGTGTGACGAGGTTCCAGTGGCCACCGGCAAGGTCAAGTGGTACGACACCGAGAAGGGCTTCGGCTTCCTCTCGCGCGACGACGGCGGTGACGTCTTCGTGCACTCCTCGGCACTGCCCGGCGGGGTGGTCACCCTTTCGCCGGGGTCACGGGTGGAGTTCGGGGTGGGTGCGGGTCGCCGCGGGGACCAGGCGCTGTCGGTCCGGCTGCTCGACCCGCTGCCGTCGCTAGAGGGTAAGCCCCCGGTGGCAGTGCCGCGCCGCTCGCCGGACGAACTGCACGGCATGATCGAAGACATGATCCGGCTGCTGGACGGCGTGCAGAACGAGCTTCGCCGGGACCGGTACCCGGACCGGCGTACCAGTCGCAAGCTGGCCGAGGTGGTCCACGCCGTGGCTCGGGAGCTCGAGCTCTAGCGGTTCGACACTGGGCGCCGGACCAGCCGCGTCCCGCGCAGGCCGCGCACCGTACCGACGAACGCCGCCGCGAGCACGGTCGCCGCCAGCCCTAGCCCGAGTGCGCCCGGCACCGGCAGTACGACCCCCACCCCGCCGCCGAGCACCCAGGCCAGTTGCAGGGTCGTCTCCGAGCGGGCGAAGACCGAGCTGCGCACCTGCTCCCGCACCTCACGCTGGATCAGCGCGTCGAGAGCGAGCTTGCTCAGCGACTGCGCCAGCCCGGCTACCAGAGCCACCGCGACGACGGCGGCCAACCCGAACAGCACCGCCGCCAGCGCGCAGGCCACGGTCGCTGCGCCGGCGGCAAGCACCACCAGGGCCTCCGGCCGGCCGCTGGGCAGCCGGGCGCCGATCCCGGTGCCCACCAGCCCGCCGACGGCGGCACCGGCGATGATCACACCGAGCGCCGGCCCACTGCCCAGGCCGCCCAGCGGGTGGGTACGGACCAGGAACGCCAGGTAGAGCGTCAGGAAGCCGCCGAGGGCGCGGGTCGCCGCGGCCGCCCCCATCGCCGTGCCGACCACCGGACCGAACCCGCGTCGCAGCCGCGCCGCCAACCCGGCGCCGGCCTCCGGATCGAGCTCGTCCCAACCGGCAGCCGGCTCGTCGGCGCAATCGACGTGTGCCGGCATCAGGAAGGCCAGAAAGCTGCCGCCCAGGAAGACCGCCGCCGCGAGCCGGAGCGTCCAGGCAGGCCCGACCAGGCTGGACACCCCCGCTCCGACGGCGGCTGCGACGGTCGCGAGAACGAGCCCGGCCAGCGTCAGACGCGCATTCGCGCGGACCAGCCCGGTACCGTCGGGGAGCACCCGGGGGATCACCGCACCGCGGGAGACGGCGTACGCCTTTGACAGGACCAGTACGCCGAAGGCCGCCGGGTAGAGCGCGATCGGGTTGGCGGTCACCAGCGCACGGGCCATGGCCCAGGCCAGCAGCGCCCGACCGAGCATGGTGGTGGCCATCGCGACCCGCCGGCCGCGGCGGACCCGGTCCAGTGCCGGCCCGATCACCGGCGCGAGCAGGGCGAACGGCGCCATCGTGAGCAGCAGGTACAGTGCGACCCTGCCGCGGGCCTGGCCGACCGGTACGCCGAAGAACAGCGTGCCGGCCAGGGACACCGCCACCAGCGCGTCGCCCGCGCTTTGAACCGCCTGCAGCTCCATCAGCTGCGCCAGCCCGCTCTCTCCGGCGCCGTGGGTGCGGGTCCGCGCGCGAAGCCAGCCGACCACCGCCGCAACCGCGCGCCCGGCTGCCCGTAGCGAGCCGGCCGCGGCGCTCCACCGACCGGCCGCGGCGCGGGAGACCATCGCGACCCGGGAGGATCCGGTGGAGGGCACGGTGCCAGTGTTCTACGCCGGACCGACATGCGGGACACTGCTGTGCGTGACCCTGACCGTTCGCACCCGCGCCGCCGTCCTGGACGCCGCCTGCGCCGACGCGGTCGAGCTGGCTCGCTCGGCGGCCGACGGCGAAGCCGGCCGTGCCGTTGGTGAGTACCAGGGTTTCGTGGCCGAGGGTGACCGGCTCGGCACCCACTTCTTCGCCTCGACCGACCCGGCGTACGCCGGCTGGCGGTGGGCGGTCAGCGTCGCCCGGGCCGCCCGTGCCAAGGCCGTCACGGTCGACGAGGTGGTGCTGCTGCCCGGGGCCGGTGCGCTCCTGGCGCCGCAGTGGTTGCCCTGGAGCGAGCGGGTCCGGCCCGGCGACCTCGGCGTCGGGGACCTGCTGGTCACGCCGATCGATGACGAGCGGCTGGCGCCGGCGTACGCCGCTGGCGACGACCCGGAGGAGGAGGCGGTCGCCGTCGAGCTGGGGCTCGGCCGGGTCCGGGTGCTCTCCCTCGACGGTCGCGACGACGCCGCCGACCGGTGGTACGACGGAGCGCCCGGACCCTCGACCCCCATCGCGCAGGCGGCGCCGGCCAGCTGCGGGACCTGCGGCTTCTACGTCCGGCTGATCGGCGGGCTCGGCCCCCTCTTCGGGGCCTGCGCCAACGAGTACGCCCCCGATGACGGCCGGGTGGTCTCGGCCGACCACGGCTGCGGCGCGCACTCCGAGGCCGTGGTCGGGCCCGCGACACCCGACCGGGTGCCCGCGCTGGTCGACGACTACCGCTTCGAGGTCGTTGCCGCCGCACCCGCGGCCGGTACGCCCTCGGCGGGCTCGGTGGACGACGCCGAGACCGGTGAGCCACTCGGGCACAGCTGATCGACCCGTTCGACACCGCGGCGCTGCGGTCCCGGGTGCTCGATGCCTGGGCCGCCTCGCCGGCGCGCTTCCGCGAGGACGCCAACGCCGAGGACGACCTCGCGCTCGGCAGCTACCGCGACCGGCTGGTCGTCGAGCTGGCCCAGAACGCCGCGGATGCCGCCCGACGGGGCGGCGTACCGGGCCGGCTGGCGCTCCGCCTGACCGGTGGAGTGCTCCTGGCCGCCAACACCGGCTCGCCGCTCGACCGCCCGGGCGTCGAGGCGCTGAGCACCTTGCGGGCGTCGGCCAAACGCGACGGCGAGACGGTGGGCCGGTTCGGCGTCGGCTTCGCCGCCGTACTGGCGGTGACCGATGAGCCGGCCATCCATTCCCGCTCCGGCGCGGTCCACTGGTCGCGAGCGGAGGCTGCGACGGCGGTGGCCGAGCTTCCGCAGCTGGCCGACGAGCTGGCGCGCCGCGGCGGCCGGCCCCCGGTGTTGCGGTTGCCCTGGCCGGCGACCGGCGTGCCGCCGGCCGGCTACGACACCGAGGTGCTGCTGCCGCTGCGCGACGCCCCCGCCGCGGCGCTGACCCGCCGGCTGCTCGGGGAGCTCGACCCCACGCTGCTGCTGGTCCTCCCCGACCTGGCCGAGATCGAGGTGGCGGTGGACGGCCGGGTACGCCGGTTGTCCGCGGCCCGACACGGCGGTGATGTCGTTGTGGACGACGACGCTGAGCGGACCCGCTGGCGGGTGGTGACCCGGACCGGCCGGCTGGCTCCTGAGCTGCTGGCCGACCGACCGGTCGAGGAGCGCGACCGACCGGCCTGGTCGCTGTCCTGGGCGTTGCCGCTCGACGCTGCGGGGGCGCCGGCACCCCTCCCGGGGACCGTGCCCGCCGTCGTCCACGCGCCGACGCCGACCGACGAGCCGTTGTCGCTGCCGGCCGTGCTCGCCGCCTCGCTGCCGCTGGACCCGACCCGCCGGCACGTGGCCCCCGGACCGCTGCGCGAGTTCCTGCTGACCCGTTCGGCGCAGGCGTACGCCGACCTCGTGGCCGAGCTGCCGGCGACGCCGGCCGTGCTCGAGCTGGTGCCGTCCGGACTTGCCCTCGGCGAGATCGACGCCGTGCTGCGGCGGGCGATCCTGGACCAGCTGGTTCGCACGCCGTTCCTGCCGGCCGCCGAGGACCCCGCGGTCCGGATCCGGCCGCCGGACGCGCTGGCCCTCGACCTGGCGCCGCCCGTCGTCGATGCGCTGGTCACCGTGCTGCCCGGGCTGCTGCCGGCGGACTGGGCGCCCCGGCTGGGCCCGCTCGCGGTTCTCGGCGTACGCCGGCTCGGTCCGGCCGACCTGGTGGACCTGCTGCAGGGGCTCACCCGCGAGCCGGTGTGGTGGCGGCGGCTCTACGACGCCATCGGCCACTCCCACCTCGGCGCACCGGAGCGCGACGCGCTGGGTGCTTTGCCGGTACCGCTGGCCGATGGCGGGCTGGCGAGCGGGCCGCGCGGCATCCTGCTGGCCGGGCCGGACGTGCCGGCCGGCGTACTGACCGCGCTCATGCTCCGGGTGGCGCATCCGGAGGCGACCAGCTCGCTGCTGACGCTGCTGGGAGCGGTCCCGGCCACGCCGCGGGCGGTCCTCGACCACCCGCGGGTGCGGGCCGCCGTGGCGTCCTCCTACGACGAGGACGACCCCGAGACGATTATGGATGCGGTGCTGGCGTTGGTCCGAGCCGCTGGGCTGAGAGCTTCCGAGCTGCCCGAGCTCGCCGAGCTGGCCTTGCCGGGCGAGGACGGCGAGTGGTACCCGGCGGGCGAGCTGCTGCTGCCGGGCGGCCCGCTGGCCGCCGTGGTCGCCGACGACGCGCCGTTCGGGAGGGTCGATCCCGCCCTGGTCGACCGCTGGGGCGCCGAGGTGCTCACGGCCGTGGGCGTGCTGGCGAGCTTTGCCGTCGTACGGGCGGCCGACGTCGCGCTCGACCCGGCCTATGACCTCGACGGCGAGCCGGAGTGGGTGGCGGCGGTTCGAGCCGCGCTGCCGGCGACCGAGCTGCCACCGGTGCTGGCCGAGCTCGTCGCGGTGCGCGACCTCGAGCTGGTCCGGCCGGCCGGCTGGCCGGCCGCGCTCGACCTGCTGGCCGAGCCGCCGTTGCGGGCGGCGGTGACCGAGCCGGCGTTCGCGCTGCTTCCCGACGGTGGCCGGGTGCGGCTGCGGTCCTACACCGCCTGGTGGCTCTCGACGCATCCGGTGCTCGGCGGCCGGGCGCCGACGGAGCTGCGACTTCCCGATGGTGATCCGCTGCTTGCCGGCCTGTACGACGAGGCGCCGGCCGGCCACGACCCTGCCTGGCTGCGCGCGATCGGCGTCCTGGCCGCACTCGAAGACGCCGACCCCGCCGGCGTGCTGGATCGGCTGGGCGATCCGGCCCGCACGATGAGCCGCGGTGCCGTCCGGGTGATCCATGGCCGGCTCGCCGAGACCGGGTTCGAGGGGTCGCCGCCGCGCGTCCGGGCGGTCCGCGACGGCCGGCTGTGCGTCGTACCGGTCCCGGACGCCGTCGTGGTCGACGCGCCCGACCTGCGTTCGCTGGTGGGCGGCCGGGCGGTGGTGCCGGCGCCGCTGCCGACCGCTCGGGCGGTCGCCGACCTGCTCGACGTCTTGCTAGCCAGCGAGCTCTCGGCGTACCGGGTCCGGTCCGTCGGCTCGGAGCGTCCGGTTCCCGGGGTGGCGCGAGAGGTGGTGGCCGGGCTGCCGTCGACATTCGTCTCGCACGACGAGCTGACCGTCGAGGACGCCGACAGGCGCCCGGTCACGACGGCCTGGCGGGTGGTCGACGGGGTCGTGCACGCCCGGCCGGACGGGCTGGGTCGCGGGCTCGCGTGGGCTGCTGGATGCTGGCCGGACCGATGGGCGCTCGAGGCGGTGCTGCGCGATCCGGCCGCCCTGGCGGTCGTGCTGGACGACGCGGACCTCGACGAGTAGTCGCCGGCCGCGGCGGCTTACGGCAGCGGCTCACGCAGCGGCGGCTCGGCGGTTCCGCCGCTCCGGTCGCCGCCGATCGCGGCTCGCCGACGGCGGCAGTAGCCGACGCCCACCAGGCCGAGCAACGTGCCGACCAGGCAGGTCCACAGCCACCAGCCGTGGCCGGTCTCGACCAGCCGGGCCCGGAAAGGCAGCAACCCGACAAGCAGGGCGGCCCAGGCCGCCGTACCCAGGGATACCACCAAGACGTCGTCGGACTCCAGTGCGGGCGGGTCGGGACGCCGCGGTGCTCTGGCCACCGCACCGACGCTACCGCCGGTCGACCGGGCGGCGGCGTACGACGAACGACGAATGACGGACGACGTGTCTCGGCGCCGGGCGGCCGACTCTGGCACGCTGTCGCGGCGTACGCCTCTGGAGGGGGAGCCATGAGCGTCGCGATCGACACCACGGCCGGCACCGGCCTGGACCGCTACTTCCGAATCTCCGAGCGCGGCTCGTCGGTGCAGCGCGAGGTGCGCGGCGGGTTCGCGACGTTCTTCACGATGGCCTACATCGTCGTGCTCAACCCGATCATTCTGTCGGGCGCCAAGGACGCGAATGGAAGGACACTGTCCTTCGCCGCCGTCACCACCTCGACGGCGTTGGTGGCTGCGGTCGCCACGGTGGTGATGGGGTTGGTCGGCCGCTACCCGTTCGCGCTGGCGGCGGGGCTGGGACTCAATGGTGTGGTCGCCTTCCAGCTGGCCGGCACCATGTCCTGGCCCGACGCCATGGGCGTCGTCGTGCTCGAGGGGTTGGCGATCACGCTACTCGTGCTCACCGGTGTCCGGCAGCGCGTCCTCGACGCCATTCCGCTGGCCTTGAAGCAGTCGATCAGTGTGGGGATCGGGCTGTTCATCGCCTTCATCGGCTTCGTCGACGCCGGTTTCGTCCGCCGATCGGCCAACGGGCCGGTGCCGGTGGAGCTCGGCCTCGGCGGCCGGCTGCAGGGCTGGCCCACGGTCGTGTTCGCCGTCGGCCTGCTGGTGACCTCGGTGCTGGTCGCTCGGCGGGTCCGCGGCGGCATCCTCATCTCGATCATCGCGACGACCATCTTCGCGATCGTCCTGAACGCCTTCGTGGACGTGCCGCCGTCGCTGGGCGGCAAGAACCCCAAAGGCTGGAGCCTCAACGTCCCCAAGCTGCCGGACAAGCTGGCGAGCTCACCGGACTTCGGGCTGCTCGGCCACTTCAGCCTCGGTGGCTCCTTCGTCCGGGTCGGGATCATCACCACGGTGCTGCTGGTGTTCACGCTGATGCTGGCCGACTTCTTCGACACCATGGGAACCGTCGTCGGGGTGGCCAACGAGGGCGGTCTGCTGGACAGGGACGGCCGGCTGCCAGGTGTCGGCAACGTCCTACTGGTCGATTCGCTGGCGGCGGTCGCTGGCGGCGCGGCGTCCTGCTCGTCGAACACGACCTACATCGAATCCGCCGCCGGCGTGGGTGAGGGCGCGCGGACCGGGCTGGCCAGCGTCGTCACCGGGCTGCTCTTCATCCTGGCCATCTTTCTGACGCCGCTGGCCGAGGTGGTCCCGTACGAGGCGGCATCGCCGGTGCTGGTCGTGGTCGGCTTCCTGCTGATGAC
>JBPCOB010000020.1:0-2977 GCA_051000715.1 Mycobacteriales bacterium | reverse complement strand
GTTGACGGCGCAGCACGCCGGCCGCGCTGGTGGACGTGGATGCCGGCTGGGCTGTCTTGACTTGCGACTTCGGCGGATAAGCGCTCGACGTCACGTCGCCGCGGCCCTCAGGGTGGGGGGATGCCGTGGCATTTCACCGACGAGGTCGAGGTGTACGCCGAGCGCACCTGGGATCTCCTGGCGGCTCGTCCCGCCGAGAACACCGTTGCTCTGACGGTGATCGAGAGCGTGCGGGCGGGTCACCGATGGTCTCCGAAACCCATGTTGTTCGGCTGGTACGACACCGACGGGGTGACGGGAGCCGTGAGCATGACCCCGCCGTACGGGCTGCTCCTTGCCGCCGTCCCGGATCACGCGGTGGACGAACTCGTGGCCGCACTTCGCGCCAATGCGGTGAGCGTGCCAGGAGTCAGCGGCGACACGGCGACGGTCGACCGGTTCGCAGCGGCGTGGACCGCGGCCGGCCGGCTGCGGGCGACGACGATGCGCACCCAGCTCTACATTCTCGGCACGCTGCGCCCACCGGTTCCGCCGCCGTCCGGACGGTCACGCCTGGCGTGCCGCGCCGACTTCGAAACCGCGGTGGACTGGTTCAGGAAGTTCCAGACGGAGTCCGGCGCTCTGGCCGTCGACGCCGAGCTGCTCGTGCGCGACCGGCTGGAGAACGGACTGCTGTGGCTGTGGGAGGACGACGCGGGCACCGTCGTGTCGTTGGCAGCCCGCAACCGAACCGCATCGGGAGTCGCACGAGTCGGCCCGGTGTACACCCCGCCAGAGCATCGTCGCCGTGGCTACGGCGCAGCGGTGACCGCGGCCTGCACTCGCGACGCCCTCGAGCACGACGCCGAGCACGTCGTGCTGTTCACCGACCTCGCCAACCCAACGTCCAATGCGATCTACCAGGAGATCGGCTACCAGCCGGTCCAGGAGCAGAAGATCGTCAACTTCGAAGAGTCGGTACAGCAGCAGCGAGACTAGGTGGCTGTCCTATCCCGGGCGCAGTCGTGATGGCACGGCTGCCTCTACGGCGTCGATGACATCCGGCGTACGTCACCGTCCTGGACGTCGCGCACCGGCGCGACGTCTACCGCCCCCGCCGATCTCAAAGCCGGTGTGGCCCACGATCTCGGTCAGGATCGCTCCGCCTCCGCCGCCGATTCTGGAGGAGCACTCGCTCATGACAGGCTGTCGCGATGGACGGTGAACGGAACGTGCTCGGCGCCGAGTTGGAGCCCTGTGGGACCGACCCGCTGACCGGCTTCTACCGCGACGGGTGCTGCAGCACCGGCGCCGAGGATCTCGGCAGCCACACCGTTTGTGCGGTCGTCTCGGCAGAGTTCCTCGCTCACCAGCAGCGGGTCGGGAACGACCTCAGCACCCCCCGACCGGAGTACCGCTTTCCCGGGCTTCGTCCCGGGGACCGCTGGTGCGTGGTGGCCGCGCGGTGGTTGCAGGCTTATCAGGACGGCGTCGCCGCACCCATCGTGCTGGCCGCCACGCACGTCCGGGCCCTGGACATCGTTCCGTTGGAGGCGCTGCGCCAACATGCGGTCGACGTGCCAGCCAACCCGGGTTCGCTGGGCTGAGCGGACAACGGCTCGCCGCGGGAGCCGTTCCGCGGCGTTGCGAACCGGCGTTCGGTGTAGCGACTGACCAGCTCCACGCGCCACTAGGCGCGAGCCCCGTGTTTCCACTCCCCACCGAGTGGACGCGGCGTTCCTTCTCGTACGGCGCCGGGGCCCGTGGCTGCTACCCGCTCGCGAGTCCAACAGGTTCGCTCGGTTCGTCGAGGCCGGGTTCCGCAGGTTCGGGCGAGATGCTCGGGTTACCTGGGGATTGAGCAGCATCGTCGGCGGGCTGGCCGAGCGCGGTGACGTAGCGCGGCACGATGTCGTCCATGAACGCCGCCCAGTTCGGCAGCACTGCTGCGACTGGGACATTCGGCGCCTTACGCGTAAGTCGGCGGCCGGCGATCCGCTCCAGGTCGGCGACGAGCGCGTCGGCCAGCTCGGGCTGACCCCGCTTTCGCTGCCGCTCCAGATCCATCTCGACCGCGGCGAACGTCGGGTCGTACTGGAAGACGAGCAGCCCGTCCGGCGTGACCACCTTTCGTGCCGCGGACGTGGTGGAACTCCGCCACCCCTTTTCGGTGACCCAGGCGGGCAGGCGGCGCTCCAGTTCGATGCTGTCCGGCCCACCTCGAACGACCAGCTCCTCGAAGGGCAGCTGCTCGCTTTGCCGTTTCGCCTGCTGTGCGGCGGCGGTCCGCCCGATGAGCGTCGGCACGAGGGTGCGGTGTCCCTCGGCGGCGTACTGCTTCACCTCCAGCGCGAGCACCTCGGCGTCCGACATCTGTTCGTTGAGGAACTCGACCATGCGCTGCAGCTCGACGGGGATGCGGTCGGCGACGAAGAGCATCCGCACCCGCCCCGTACGCAAGTTGTCCGCGACCTTCGCCCAGAAGCCGTCAACGTCGCCAGCGCCGTCGAGCAGCTCCGCAACGGCGGTGTCGGCGTTGGCAGGGTTGCCAAAGCCGGGTGATCAGCCGGGCTCGCAACTCCTCGGCCGGCCAGTAGCGCACCCCGTTGGCGGCGTAGTCGAGCATCTGCCCGACGACCTCGCGGCGGATGCGGGTGTCAGTGCTGCGCTTGACCGCCACGATCGTGGGGACGGCGTCCTGGTCGAGGAAGAGGTGGTCCAGCGACCAGTGGTCGCCGCCGCCCGCCTGGCGGGGGACACCCATCTCACGGGCAACGAGCAGCCATCGGCGTGGTGTGCTGGGGTTGATCTGCCCGCCGGCGAGAAGGTTCGGATACCGGGCGAGCAGCTCCTGCAGCACCTCTTCGCTGGTGTACGGCGCCGCGGCCATCTCAACGAGGGTCTCGCCCTCGGTGATCAGGAAGATACCGTCAGCGCTCACCGCTGCTCGCGCGGCTGCAAGTCGGTAAGGCCGTACTCCACCACGCCGCGCCCCCAC
>JBPCOB010000019.1:0-9735 GCA_051000715.1 Mycobacteriales bacterium | reverse complement strand
GAGATGTCTTCGGCGGAGAGTTTGAAGCCGTGGACATCAGCGTTGGAGACGATCCGCTCGCGCATCCTTGACTTGGCAGCTGGGGCTGCCTCATCAGTCGTCGTGGCCGCACTCAGGGACGGAGAAGAACATAGACGCTCTCCGTGGCCGACCCCTCCTGAGAGCCGTCCTTTCGACAGCGGAACCGGACCGTTGCCGCTGTAGTCGTCTGCAATAGACCGGCGTACGCAGTCGCCGCGACCTTGTCAGCAGGTTACCCATGCGGCAGCCGCCGGATCAATCACCTTGTTGTGCGTGACGTCACGGGCGGTGCAGCGGAGCCAGTCGCCGGGGCCAAAGGTGCCGAAGTTGGCGTACAACTCACCCTCAACACCCAGGGTGACCCAGGTGCCGGCCGATACCGCCGCGCCACCGACCTCGGACCCCGCGGCACCAGGATCCACCAGGCAGTAGTTGCCGCCCGGCCGGATGCCGACGACGAGGTCGTTGGCTGAGCTGGCCCGGACCACCGCGCCGCAGCTGTCACCCGTCGTCACGGAAGAGCTCACTTGCCGGGCCCACAGAACCGATCCCGGATCGAGGTAGTGGTTGGTGCCGCCGTAGTCCCAACACGTCAACGTGGCGATCGCGGTCGCCGCGACGTCTCCGCTGTTCGTCTTCGAGGTTGGCCTCGGGCCGACCGTGTTGCCTGGCCCTTCCCAGCTCGTACCTCACGCTCGCCGACCACAACCGGCTCTCCTGGCTCTGGACGATCAGCGAGGTGCGCTGGCCGCTGTCCGTGTTCATCGGCTTGGTCTGCCTTGGCGTCCGCTACCGACGAGGCACGGAGGCCGTGCGTCGGCAGATCCTCTGGCTGCTGACCGCAGCGGCCGTCCTGCTGGTCGCGGTCGCGCCGTGGTCCCTGGTTGCCGGCACACCACAGGCCGTCCTCTTGCGATCCCGCTGCTGCCAGCGGCGGTGGCGATCGGGGTGCTGCGGCACCAGCTACTCGACATTCGGCTCGTCATCGCCCGGGGAGCGACCTACGCCCTGCTCTCCGGTCTCGTTCTCGCGGCGTACGCCGGTCTGGTCGCCGTGCTGTCGGGCGTCGCGTCCGCCCTGATCGCGGCGCTGCTCGCGCTGCCGCTGCGGGCTCGCCTCCAGCGATCGGTCGACCGGCTCCTCTACGGCGAACGGGCCGATCCGCTGCGGATCGCCTCGCGCGTGGGAAACCGCCTGGCCGCTGGTCTCGAGGGGACCTTGGAGGAGGTGCGCGCGGCGTTGCGCCTGCCGTATGTCGGCGTCCTGGTCGACGGCACGATCGTCGCCGCAGCCGGCGTGCCGGAGGCCCGGTCGCCTCGCTGCCGTTGAACGACGGGTCGCTAACCGTGGGCCTGCGGTCCGGCGAGAAGCGCCTGGGACCGGCGGACGAGCGGGTGCTCACCCTGCTGGCCGGCCCGCTGTCGGCGGCGGTGCACGCGACCTGCCTATCGGACCAGCTGCAATCTCGCGCGAGCGGCTGGTCCTCGCCCGTGAGGAGGAGCGGCGGCGACTGCGCCGCGACCTGCACGACGTACTGGGTCCCTTGCTGACTGGGGTCGCCCTCTCGGCGGACGCGGCAGCCAACCTCGCCGAGGGCTCGCCCGCCGTCGCGCTCGGGATGATCACCGCGGTCCGGGCGGACAGCAGGCCCGCCATCGGTGAGGTACGGCGGATCGTCGAGGACCTGGGTCCCCCCGCCCTGGACGAGCTGGGGCTGGTGGCGGCCCTGCAGGTGCGGGCCGCGCAGACCGCCCGTCGCTCGGACGGGTCGATGCTGGCGGCCGTGGTGGACGCGCCCGCCCAGCTCCCGCCGCTGCCGGCCGCCGTCGAGGTGGCCGCGTATCGGATCGTCATGGAGGCCCTCACGAACGCCGTCCGGCACTCGACCGCCTCGAGAGTCGTCGTACGACTGCATTGCGACACCGAACTGTTCTTCGAGGTCAACGACGACGGTCAGCCGCTCCAACAAGGTCCTGACGACTGGGCCCCCGGGGTGGGGATCGCCGGCATGCACGAACGTGTCGCGGAACTCGCCGGCCGGTGTGACGTGGGACCTGGCCCGACGGTGGGCACGTGCGGGTGTCCTTGCCGCTGGTGATCGCGTGACGCGCGTGCTCATCGCCGACGACCACCCGGTCGTGCGCTCGGGCCTGTCGGCCCTGCTCTCCTCGCTCGACGGGTTCGAGGTGGTGGCGGTGGCCGCCACCGGGCGGGAGGCAGTTCGTGAAGCCGTGATCCACCTACCCGACGTGGTGCTCATGGACCTTCAGATGCCCGAAGGTGATGGCTTCCAGGCCATCCGCGAGCTCGCGCGAGCCGCCCCATCGGTGGCGGTGTGCGTGCTGACCATGTTCGACGACGAGGACACACTGTTCGCAGCCATGCGCGCGGGCCCGCGCGGTTACCTGCTGAAGGGCGCCGAGCAGGACGACATCGCGCGTGCCGTCGGCGCGATCGCCGCCGGGGAGGTGATCTTCGGTCCAGGCGTGGCGCTGCGTGTGCTCAGCCAGCTGACCTCGCCCTCGGCCGCAACCCAGGTTGCGCCCTTCCCGTCCTTGACGAGCCGGGAGCTCGAAGTGCTCGACCTCCTGGCAGCGGGGATCCCGACGGCCGGCATCGCCGCCCGGCTGGACGTCGCCGCCAAGACGGTCAGCAACCACGTGTCGAACATCCTCGTGAAGCTGCAGGTCACCGACCGCACATCGGCCGCCGTCGCCGCTCGCGACGCAGGCCTGGGACGCAACGCCCGCCGGCCCGCAACCTGAGGTCCCCGACAGTCCGCCCGTCCGCCTGAGCCCTGAACGCTAGAGAGCCACCTGGGGGGGTGTGCTCACGGGAATGTCTCCGGGCAGGCCCCATTGCACGGTTGCCAGCCCGCGGAGGTACCAGGTGCCGTTCGAGGGCCGCCAGACTGCGAGGTCGATCCGCCGGTCGCCGTTGTAGTCCCGAGGGATCGGGATGTCGCCCTTCAGCCCGTAGGAGATCGGGACCGCGCCGCGGATGTACCACTTGCCTTCTGAGGGCCGGAAGACCGCCAGGTCGATCCGGCCGTCGTTGTTGTAGTCGCGGGGCTCCGGGATGTCGCCGTTGAGGCCGTACGACACCGTCCCGAGGCCCCGGAAGTACCACTTGCCCTCTGACGGCCGGAAGACCGCGATGGTGCTCGGCCCCTGCGCCTGCGCCGGCGTCAACTGCGTTCGCGACGTGGGCTGCGCAGCCGCGACTGGGGGGACGGCGCCGGCCACCATGGCCACCGCCGCCATCAACGGCAGCAAGCCAACGGCGGACCGGCAGATCGTACGACGGTCTTCGTGAGTACGGCGCATGCGGGACCTCCGGAACTGGGACTTCCCATCTTGGCCCATGCACCGACTCAGCGGGGCCGGAAGTAGAAAAGGGACTCCCGCTCGAAGACCCTCGGCCGGGCGGTCAACACCGCGGTCATGGGGCGGGAACTCTTCAGCAGGTTGCGTACCCGCCGGCACTTCTGTGTCAGAGAGTGGTAGCCGCTCGTGTAGACGAGCCAGATTCCGTGGCCACGGCCGCGCTTGTCGATCATCCGAACGAAGTCCGCCGGCGAGGACGCCGCGTTGCGGGCGGCGTAGTCGATCCAGTTCACGCGCTGCGGGGGCCCGCCGCTGGGATAGACGAGCTGGTCCAGGCTGGACGGCGCCAGCCGGCTGACCGCCGGCCCGAGCTGATCGGGGCAGTAGACGACCACGTCCCCCGGACCCGCCCGCTCGGTCAGCGCGGCAGCGACCTGCCCAGCCTGGGTCCGAGCCTGGCCGACCAGCGGGACGGCGGCCACGAAGCCGAGCACCACGGCGGCGGCGACCAGCCCGCGGAGCAGGCGTACGTCGGCGAAGGTGTCGGCACCCAGCGCCAGCAGGACCAGGAACGGGGCGAACGCCACCGCGGTGTAGCGGACCGAGTAGCTGCTGGACGTGATCACCGCCGCGGTGAGAGCCACCGCCATGGTGCCCACCGAGACCGCCGCCAGCCCACGGGCGGGCGGGCGGCCGCGCAGGTCCAGCAGGATGCCCGCCGGGCCCTGCGGCCGGCCGAAGACGCCGAGCCCGAGCAGCGCGAAGAACACAAGTCCCAGCAGCCGTCCGAACGTGCCGGAGCCGCCGGCCCACAGCCCGACCGAGTGGACCACCCCGGCCAGCGAGGCCGGGTCCGCCCACGGCGTACCGGTGTGCCGAAGCTGGAAGAACAGGATCGGCACCCACGGAAGAAACGCCGTCGTGCCGGCGGCGACGCCCGCCAGCGCCCACCGGCTGCCCTGCCGCGACGGACCGCGCACCGACCGCCACCCCAGGCCGGCCGCGACCACGGCCACCAGCCAGATGCCCCAGTAGTGCGTGTAGAGCAAAGCGGCGGTGTCCAGCCCGACGGCCAGCGCCGGCTGCCAGCCGGGGCGGCGGTCGTTCCAGTCCAGCGCGTGGAAACCAAGGAGGGTGAGCAGTATCACCAACGAGTACATCCGCGTCTCGGTGGCATAGCGGACGGCGAACGGTGACGAGGCGAGCAGCAGCAGACTGATCCCGCCGACCCGCGGTCCGCCGAGCCGCCGGCCCATGGACCAGATCAGCGGCAGGCAGGCCACGCTGATGACCCCGGACAGCGCCCGAACGGCCTGGTCGCCGGTCCCGAAGACGGCGGTCCACCCGTGCAGCAGCAGGTAGTACAGCGGCGGCGCACCGTCCTGGCGCAGCGCATTCGGCAGCTCATGGAGGGGCAGCCGCGCCACCACCAGCGACTGGGCCTCGTCCAGCCAGAGGTCCGAGGTGGTCCAGAACCGCAGCAGTACGCCGCCGGCCACCGCCAGCACCATGGCCAGGCCCCAGAGCGTCACTCGCGGGCGGTTCGGCGCACCGACGACCTCGATGCGATTCTCCGCGTGCAGGGGCAGTGCCGGTGCCTCGGAAGTGGCGAGCGCCCAGGCCGGCTCGGCGGCTGGGGACGCGCTCTCTGCTGTCACCGGGCGCCGGCTCTCGGGGCGAAGACGGTCCGGCGCGGGGCAAGCCGGGTCCGCCCGCCGCCCAGTACGGTGCGGGGAGGTGATTGCAAACCTGGCTCGGACGCCGCCCATCGACGAGCCCGGCCCGGGACGACGAGGGGCCGGGCGCTGCGGTGCACGCTGGTGACTCCCTTGGACAACGTCGGCGTCGTCATCCGTTACCGGCAGCAGGCCCGGTACGGCGGTTCGGCATCGCCCGGGAGGAGCCGCCTCAACAGGCGCGGCGCGACCGGATGATGCCAGTCAGACTAGCGGTGAGAGCAGCAATCCGGCCGCCGCCGGGGCGGCTGAGGGGCATCCGTTATCCCGGCGCAACCTCCTCCATGGTGGTGGCTGGCTGCATCTCGGCAGTGCTGGCCGTTTTGGTGCTGCTGCTGCCCCCGAGCGGTACCGATCTCGCGGCGCAGGTGGCCCGCGCCGACTTCTGGTCCGGGCACGGCTGGGCCGCCTACGACCTGCGCTGGTACGGCGGCGTGCACCCGGCGGCGTACAGCGTGCTGGCTCCTTCCCTGATGGCCACCGTCGGAGTCCGGCTGGCCGGCGCGCTGGCGGCGGTCGCCGGCGCGGTGGCGCTGGCCGCCTTGCTCCACCGGACGGACGCCGCCCGCCCCGGCTGGGGCGCGGCCTGGGGCGCCGTGGTCCTGGTAGCGAACCTGGTCAGCGGCCGGGTCACCTTCGGGCTCGGGGCCGCGGTCGGCCTGGCCACCCTGTTGGCGCTCCCCCGCCGGCCGCCGGTTCCGCGCGCCCGCGTCGCCCTTTCCGGGCTGCTTGCCGCCGTCACCACGCTGCTGAGCCCGGTGGCCGGGCTCTTCGTGGGCCTGGCCGGACTGGCTCTGGCCGGGACCGGGCGGCGCCGGGACGGCGGCACCCTCGTCCTGGGTGCTGCGTTACCGCTGCTGGCAGTCCAGGCCGGTTTCGGCGAGGGCGGCACGATGCCCTACGCCTGGCGGGTGGCGTGGCCGACGCTGCTGGCCGCACTGGTCGTCGCGCTGGTGGTTCCCCGGACGGCCCGCGCCGTCCGGCTCGGGGCCCTGCTGTACGCCGGCGGGGTGCTGGCCGCCTTCCTGCTCCCGACGGCTGTGGGCAGCAACGCCGAACGCCTCGGTCTACTCCTCGCCGGTCCGTTGCTGGCCGCTCTGGCGCGCGGACCGCGGGTGGTGCTGGTCCCGGTGTTGGCCCTGACGGCGTACTGGCAGGCATCCCCGGCGCTCGGCGATCTCCGGTACGCCGGAGACCGCTCAGCAGGGGCCGGTTACAGCGCCGGGTTGCTGGCGCAGCTGCACCAGCGAAACGCCGAGACCGGCCGGGTGGAGGTAGTCCCCCAGCGCAACCACTGGGAAGCCGCGGTCGTGGCCCGCTCCTTTCCGCTCGCCCGCGGCTGGGAGCGGCAACTCGACGTGGCTCGAAACCCGCTGTTCTACGACGGCCGGCTCACTCCCGCGGCGTACCGGTCCTGGCTCGCCGACTCCGCGGTGGGATACGTGGCGCTGGCCGACGTCCCGCTGGACTGGGCGGCCACGGCCGAGGCCCGGCTTGTGCAGGCCGGCCAGCCGGAGCTCGAGCCGGTCTGGAGCGACGCGCACTGGCGGCTGTGGCGGGTGCGCGACCCCACTCCGCTGGTGAGCCCGCCGGGCCGGCTGCTGGCCGCCACCCCGGACTCCGTCACCCTCGACGTGCCGGCTGCCCAGTCGGTCCTGCTGCGCCTCCGGTGGTCGCGGTGGCTGGTCGTCCGGGGGCCGGCCGGCTGCCTGCGGCGGGCCGGTGACGGGGTCCTGTTGGAGGCGTCCGCCGCGGGGACCTACCGGGTTGGCAGCGACGGCCCGCCTGGTGGCGCGCGGTGTCGCTGACGGCGGCTGGTCAGGCGATCGAGACCTTGCTGTGGCCGCCCAGCAGCCGGTGGGCCCGCGGCAGCGCCGGAACATGTAGACACCGACCAGGGCCAGATCGCTCCTGGGTGCGCCGGCTTCTCGACCAGCCGGGACACCCGACCGTCGGCACTCAGTTCCGCGACTCCGAACTGGCTCGGATCGAGCACCTTGGTCAGCAGGATCTGCGCATCGGGCCGCTCGATGTGGACGCAGCCTGATCCCGGCTCCGCCGGAGAGCACGAGCGCCTTCATGGCGCCCAACGTACCCGCGCTCCGCCGCTTTCTCGGCTAGGATCATCGGCGCAGCCATCCCTGCCGCCAGCGGAACCTCGAGCCTCACCGGCGCGTCTTCAGAGGTGAATGGGTTCGCGGGCGACTGCCCGCGCGGAGCTGGAGGTTCTCCCACCGGTGAGTGCACCGCCGACGTACCGGACGTTGCCGCCGGAGCTCGACCCCCGCCGGCGAGGAACCGCGGCGCCGCAGGCGCCGGTACGCCGCCGCCGGTGGCCACGGGTGCTCGGCTGGCTGGCGGCGATCCTCTCCGTCCTGGTGCTGGTCGCCTCGCTCGGCGGCTACGTCGCCTATCGGCACTACGACGGCAACATCGCGCGGGTCCAGGACATCGTCCTCCCGGGCCATCGCCAGCCGGTTGCGACGGGCAAGGCGGAGAACATCCTGCTCGTCGGATCAGACACCCGTGCCGGCTTCACCAAGGCGGAGCTCGGCAACGACACCACCGCCGGGGCCCGCTCCGACACCATGATCCTCGCGCATCTCCCGGCCGACGGGTCGAAGGCGATCCTGGTCTCGATGCCGCGCGACTCCTGGGTGCAGATCCCGGCGTGGACCGACCGCGAAGGCAAGGTGCACTCGGCGTATTTCGCCAAGCTCAACGCGGCCTTCGCCGCCGGCGGGCTCCCCGCTGGTAACCCGGCACTGCTCATCGCCACCATCGAGAACCTCTCCGGCCTGCGTATCGACCACTACGTCCAGATCGATTTCCTCGGCTTCCAGCGGATGGTGGACACCCTCGGCGGCATCGACGTCTGCCTGCAGCACGACGCCAAGGACGAGTCCGGCGCCCACATCAACCTCAGCGCCGGCCAGCACCACATCTACGGCAAGACCGCCCTCGCCTTCGTCCGCCAGCGTCACGGCCTTCCCGGCAGCGACCTCGGCCGGATCAAGCGCCAGCAGTACTTCATCAGCGCCGTCATGCGCAAGGTGACCAGCGCCCGGACGTTGATCAACCCGGTGACGCTGTCGCGCTTTCTGGACAAGGTCACCAAGTCGGTGAGCGCCGACCGCGGGCTGTCCCTGCGGGATCTCGCCCTGCGGGCCCGCAGGCTGGACCCGCAACACGTGCAGTTCGCCACGCTGCCCATCACTGGCGACGCGGTGCGGGGCGGCGGCCAGAGCGTCCTGCTGCTCGACGAGCCGAGGACGGCGGCCCTGTTCGCGAGCCTGCGGGACGACGCCGGCAAGCCGTCGGCGGCCCCCACACCGGCCGGTCCGCGGCTGATCGTTGCACCGTCCGCCATCTCGGTGCGGGTCTACAACGGTGCCGGTACTGCCGGTCTGGCCACCCGGGCCACGGCTGACCTGCGCAACGCCGGCTTCTCGACGACGATCGGCGGCAACCGTGGCACCGGCGCCACCGCGACGGTGATCCGCTACGGCCCGAGCCGGGCCGACTCGGCGCGGACGCTGGCGGCCGCCGTACCCGGGGCGCAGCTCGTCCCGGACCCGACGCTGGGCCGCACCCTGCAGCTCGTGGTGGGCAGCGGGTACGCCGGCGCGCACGCGGTGGAGGTCACGGCCCCGACCAGCCCCACCCCGTCGGTCACGGCCAGCCCGCCCACGCTGATCACGGCCGCATCGAACAACTCGGGCTGCGCACCCTGACCCCGCCCACGCTGCTCGCCGCCGCCCTGGCCGGTGATCCGACCCGCCCGCTGCTCACCTACTACGACGACGCCGCCGGCGCCCGGGTGGAGCTGTCCGTGGCCACCTTCGCGAACTGGGTGGCAAAGACCGCCAACCTTCTGGTGCACGGGCTCGACCGCGGTCCCGGCGACCGGGCCGCGCTGCTGCTTCCGCTGCACTGGCAGACGGCCGTCGTGGCCATGGCCTGCTGGTCCGTCGGCCTGTCGGTCCGGCACGAGGGCGCCGCCGAGGTCGCCTTAGCCGCGGCGGACCGGTTGCCGGAGGCACGCTCGACCGGCGCCGCCGAGGTCGTCGCCGTGGGTCTGCGCCCGCTGGGCGGTCCGCTAGGCGACGTACCGATCGGGATCACGGACTACGGCGCCGAGGTGCTCGGCTACGGCGACTCCTTCTCGCCGTCGGTGCCGGTCGACCCGGCCGCGCCGGCTCTCGAGCGCCACTCCGGAGCACAGCTTGTCGACGCGGCTCGAGCCGCCGCGTTGCGCTGGGGTCTCGGTCCAGGTGATCGGGTGCTGTCGGTCCTGCCTTACGACACGGTAGACGGCTGGCTGGCCGGACTGCTGGCGCCGCTGGTCGCCGGCGCCGGAGTCGTGCTGTGCCGACACCTGGATATCGGCGGCCTGGCTCACAAGGTGGCGACCGAGCGGGTCACGGCTACGGCCGGCATCGACGTCGAGGGCGTCCGCCGGCTGCTCTAGGCTGGCCGGCCATGGACAAGGTCGTCTCCTCCGCGGCGGAGGCGGTCGCCGACATCCCGTCTGGCGCCAGCCTCGCGGTCGGCGGCTTCGGCCTGTGCGGCATTCCGCAGGTGCTGATCCAGGCGCTGTACGACGGTGCGGCGACCGACCTGGTCACCGTGTCGAACAACTGCGGCGTCGA
>JBPCOB010000018.1:0-3801 GCA_051000715.1 Mycobacteriales bacterium | reverse complement strand
CATCGCGGCCGCCGCCGACCAGGTCCGCGAGCACGTCGCCCAAAGCGGGCTGGACGCAGTGGTGAATGTGGCCGGCATCGGCGTGCCCGGTCCGCTCGAGCTCCTCACCGCCGAGCAGCTGCGGGCGGAGCTGGACGTCAACGTGGTGGGCCAGGTCGCGGTCACCCAGGCGTTCCTGCCACTGCTGCGCGCCGCCAACGGCAGGATCGTCTTCGTCGGGTCCATCGGTGGCAAGACCGCGGTGCAGTTCGCCGGGGCGTACCACGCCTCGAAGTTCGCCATGGAAGCGGTGGCCAACGCCTGGCGGCAGGAGCTCGCGCCCGAGGGCCTCGACGTCGTGTTGATCGAGCCGGGACCGATCGCGACGCCGATCTGGGCCAAGGCGGCGCAGGACGTCGAGAAGCTGCTGGCCGGCGGGCATCCGGAGACGCGGCGGTACGCCACCCGGCTGCGGTCGTTCCAGGACAGCCTGCGTTCCGCGGCCAAGCACGGCGCCTCACCGTCCACCGTGGCCGAGACCATTCTCGATGCGCTACGGGCGGAGCGACCCCGCAACCGGTACGCCGTCGGCGGGCCGGCCAAGATCGTGGCCGCGCTGGCCGGGGTCACGCCCAAGCGGCTGATCGACGCGATCGGCCGTCGTACCGCAAAGTAGGGATCCGGGCGCAGCCCCCACCCCCCGGCGGGAATCGCATGGCCGAGCACGACGCCGTCGTCGGAGACATGAACTCGGAGGAGAGCGAGGCCCAGTGCCCCGTCGCGCACACCGGGGCCCGAACCACCCCATCGAGGGCGCGGGGAACGGTGATTGTGGCCGAACCAGCTCAACCTGAAGATCCAGCGCAAGCGCCCCGCCGTGGCCAACCCCATGGGCGAGGAGTTCGTATTACGCCGCGGCCTTCGGCACCGTCGACCTCGACGCCCTGACCCGTGACGTGGACGCCGTCATGACGACCTCGCAGGACTGGTGGCCGGCTGACTTCGGCCACTACGGCGGATTCTTCGCGCTCCGACCACGGTCAGCAGGATGCGACATGGTCGGCGTACTGCCGTGGCAGCACCCGGCAAGCCTGCGCCGGGACGACGACGCCCGGTGACCGGGCACCAAGGATAGCGAGGTGGCCTACCGACCCCCCCTCGCCCCCCGTCCGCCGGCCGCCGGCCGCCGCATGAAGCGGCGCACCTTCTTGACGTGGGGCGCGGTCGCCGCCGCTGGAGCGGCCGGAATCACGGCGCCCATCGCCTGGGACCTCGCCACCCGGACCCCGAGCCGGGCCGCGGGCGCCGACATCCCGCCGCCGTACGGCGCCGCGTTCCGCCGACCCCCGGTGCTGCGGCCGTACGAGACGGGCACAGACGAGCGCGGCCTGTTCGCGAAGTACACGGTCACCGAGACCGCCGGGCGGGCCAGCATCCTGCCGGGGCTGAGCACGGCGGTATACGGCTACAACGGGCTGTTCCCCGGCCCGACGATCGCCGTCGACCGCGGCACCCGGGTCCAGCTGCGGGTACGCAACCAGCTGCCCGCCGTCCATCCCCTGTTCGGGCATGACTTCGAGACGTCCACGCACCTGCACGGATCGGCCTCGTTGCCGCAGTACGACGGCTACGCCAACGACGTCACCGCGGTCGGGTCCTACAAGGAGTACGAGTACCCGAACTTCCAGGGCGCCCGCACCCTCTGGTACCACGACCGCGCCGTCGACCACACGTCGCAGAACGTGTACAGCGGCCTGCTCGCGCAGTACCACCTCTACGACGAGTTCGAGCGCGGCCAACTGCCACGCGACGAGTTCGACGTTCCGCTCGTGCTCACCGACGCCCTGTTCGCCGGGGACGGTTCGCTCTCCTTTCAGGACCAGAACCACGCCGGGCTGTACGGCGACGTGATCGTCGTCAACGGCGTGGCGTGGCCGACAATGAAAGTCAAGCGGCGGGTGTACCGATTCCGGGTGTTGGACCGCCTCGGCGTCGCGCTCCTACCGGCTACATTTGAGCAGCGGCGAACCACTCATGATCGTGGCCACCGACGGTGGCTTGATGTCGGTCCCGCAAGCCGTGGCCGAGTTCCGGCAGGGCGGCGCCGAACGGTACGAGGTGCTCATCGACTTCGGCCGCTATGCCGTCGGCACGCTGGTGGACCTGCTCAACGCCAGCAACCCGCGCAACGACGACTTCGCCGACACCGACAAGGTCATGCGCTTCGAAGTCACCGACGAGGCCTTCGACGGGGCGAACAACGCCATCCCCGACCGGCTCGACGTTCGGCCCAGGAGCGATCGAGGCGATGGCGCTAACGCGAGACCAGGCGCGGCAGACCACCCGGCTAGATGGGGAGCGCAGCCGCGCCGGGGGCTGGGAGATCAACGACCAGATGTGGATGAACGTCGTGGCTAGCGGCTTCACCGACCTTGTGGCCCACCCCGAACTCGGCGAGGTGCAGCTGTGGGAGATCCAGAACCGCCGCGACGACTGGTTCCACCCGGTGCACATCCACCTGGTCGACTTCCAGGTGCTGTCCCGCAACGGAAGCGCCCCGTTCGCCTGGGAACGCGGTCCCAAGGACACGGTGTACGTCGGACCGGAAGAAACCGTGCAGGTCCTCATGCGCTTCGCCACCGGCGAGGGCAGCAGCGGCGGCCGCTACATGGTGCACTGCCACAACCTGGTCCATGAGGACCACGACATGATGGTCCAGTACCAGGTGGGCGACGCCGACCCGGCCGCGGATCCCAACGACCCGATGACCGCGGCACCGCCGGGGATTGACGACCTACCCGCCGACCAGCCGTCGTACGAGACACCGGTAGCCGCGAACGGCTGGTGAGGCCAGCGGTCAAGCCCAACCGCGGACCCGCCGCGTTCACCGGCCACCCCGCGATATCCGAGGCCACAGTCCACGCTTCGTGCCGGAGAACCCCTAAAACACCCCGGCAGGTCACAGGACCGGGCCGGGCGTCGCGCGGGTCCACGGCTGCGCCCAGACCGTCCGGAAGTGGTCGGCTCGGAAGTCGCTGAAGGTATTGCGCGCCGTCACGTCGAGTTGGCCGAAGGTGGTGTGGGTGAGAGGGGCGTCGTTGGTGACATGGGCCTGGTCGCCGAGGCGGATCGGGCCCCGCCAGGGGGGCGTGGGGTCGTCGTTGTCGCGCCAGTAGTGCGCAAGGCCGCCGGCCGCCAGCGAGACCGCCACCTCGAAGTTGCCGACCGACCCCCAAGGCCCGTGGATGAAACCCGGTCGACCGACCATCGGCCGGTCGGAGTCGATAGGGACCGGTGTCGAGCCACCGTGGATCAGATGCCGGCCCAGGACGAAATGCCTGCGGGGCTCTGGGGCGGCCTGGGTCAGCCCGGCCGTGCTGATGTCAGGCGAGACGACGAAGCGGCCGGTAGACGGTGATCACGGTGCCGTCGGAGTAGGCGTCGGAGGCGACGAGGTCGAGGTGCAGCACCGTGCCGAGGTCCTTGAACATCGGCTCACCGCTGCCGAGCGCGGCCGGGCGGGTGACGAGGCGGTACTCGTCGACCAGATCGACGCGGGACAGCGCTTGGGCGAAGGTGTGGCCACCGAAGGCGATGATGTCGCCGTCGGGCTCGCCCTTGAGGCGGTGGATTTCTTCGGCGAGGTCGCCGCGGGCAATTCGCGAGGTCGGCCATTCGGCCTTGGCTAAGGTCCTGGAGAACACGACCTTGGGTACGTCGTTCATCGGCGGCGCGTACGTGCCGGTTGCGGTCGGCCAGAAGCCGGCCATCTCCTCGTAGGTGACGCGGCCCATGATGTGGGTACCGGCGGCCTGTAGCCAA
>JBPCOB010000017.1:0-3588 GCA_051000715.1 Mycobacteriales bacterium | reverse complement strand
TGGCCGGGTGGCTGGCCTGAGCGCGCCGCTCATGGACTTCACCGCTGTGGCGTAGCAGCCGGTACATGCTCGACTGCGAGCACAGGTAGCGGCCCTCGTCCAGCAGAGTGGCCCACACCTGCGCCGGCGGCGACGAACCTGGGCGAGCGCAGCACGTCCAGCACCGCCCAACGTTCGGCCTCATCGCGCTGGTTCGCCGGCGCGCAACGCGGCACCGCCGGTTTCACCGGTGCTGGGCTCAGCCGCCGGTAATGGGTCGCGCGGGCCTTACCCAGCAGGGTGCACCCGCACTGGTGGACAGCAGCGGCTGCACCTCGGCGAACGCGGCGTCGATCACCTGCGCGACCTCGGCTCGGTGTCCGCGCTCTCGGAGAGTAGTTCCAAGAGCGCGTGTGCTTTTCCCACGACATCCAGGGCGGCCCGGGTCTTGGCCAGCTCGGCCTCGGTCCGCTCCGCGCGGGCGCGCATCCGCTCCAACTCGACCTGCCCGGCCGACCTGTCCGGTCGGCGGGCCTGGGCGGCCAACGCCGACAAGGCGCCGACATCGCGGGCCCGGCGCCACTCCACCACGTGCGAGGAGTACAGACCTTCCCGGCGCAGCAGCGCTCCCTTGGCGCCCGGCTCGGTCAGCCGGTCGTACTCCTCCACCACGCCCAGCTTGTACTCCGCGGTGAACCGGCGGCGGCGTGGCCGCGGGCTCGAGGGATCCACCGCACCATCATCGCGGCGGTCAGCAACAGCAAGGTTCACGGTCAACGTCATCACGTTCCGGTCTCGCCCTGAAGTGATCTTCGGCTAACCCAGGTGTCTCACCTCACCCTGACAGACAGGGCTCGGGCCGGGGGGGATGGCAGCCACGTCGTACTCGATGGCCGGTGCCTGTTCCCGAAGGTCGGCGACGAAAGCTGTTACCCGCGCGCGTGATGCCTATCCGGCCTCCGATGAAGAGGTCCTGCAGTACCTGCTGGTCGTAGGCACCCGGCTCCGGCGCGACGTTCCGCTCTGTCTGCAGGTCGGCCAGCACCTCGAACGTCTGTTGCGCCGCGGACGTGTTGTGACCGCACAGCTGGTCCAGTCGTCGTTCAGGAGCCGGGCTCTCCCGAGGTGTGCGGCCACGCCGCCCAGTCGAAGGCGGCGGGATTGAACTGGTCGGTTCGCATCGCGAAGCCGAAGGTGTCGTCGCTGATCTCGCTGATCTCGCTGACCTGGCGTACCGCGGCGGCGAATGCATCCACCGACGAGTTGAAATCAGTGACCCCTGCTTTATCGAGCAGGTCACGGTTGACAAACAGCATCGACAGGACCACGCCCCACCAGGGGATTCCATAGATCTTCCCGTCCGCGGTCCTGGCGATGTCCCAGATCTCCTCGGGTATGGTGGCGAACTCCTGCTCCCAGCTCGGATCGGTCACGTACGGCGTGAGATCCTCGAACGCGCGTCTATTGACCCACTTGGCGTACTCGAGATCAGGCACAGCGTTGACGTCCGGCGGAGAGTTGCTCAGGAACCGCGTGGGGAACTGCTCGGCCATGGCCTCCCAGGCAAACGATTCCTGGGTGACGTTGACGCTGGGGAATTCGCCGGTGAAGTTCGTCAACAGCTGCTTCACCTGCGCCTCGTCGTCAGGCGAGAACGGGCCCTTGTACAGAATCAGGTCACCCTGAGGTGGCTGTCCGTCGGCGGCGCCGGTGGGTCCTCGGCTCGGCTCGCTGCTGTCGCACGCCGCCAGGACCGAGGCGATCCCCGTCGCCGACACGCCCAGCGCGGTCAGGCGGCCGATAAAAGCCCGCCGCGACAGTCGCCCGGTGGCCATCGCGTGCACCAAGTCATCCGGAGATCGATACACCCGGAACTCCTCCCGGTTCGACCGTCGACCTCGGCCGTGGCGGCCGGCAAAGGTAGAATAGCTTTCTGGTAACCGGCATACGGCTCCTGCGCGAGCCGCCGTGTCAATGGGGACGCGCTGCGGCCCCGGCGGCTTGAAGTTCGCCTCGTCCAGTGGAAGAATGACCTTCTGTCTCGACCCGTGTCGATGTTCCTCGAGCAAGGCTCGCCGAGCCAGGCAGGCGTCCGCCGTCAGTGTCATGGGAGGTGGCAGTGGCTGGGAGCGAGCGGGTCGCACTCGCGCCTGTCGACGCAGTGACTGTCACCACCGTCGTGGACAACGTCATCGACGTGTTCATGCCGAAACAGGGACCCGCCACCAGGTTCACAGAGCCCAGCCCGGTACGGACAACGGCCGCCACCCTCGACGGCGGCGAGGCACCCGACCACCCGCGTGCGGAGCATGGCTTCTCCGCGATGGTGAGCGTCGACACCGCCGGTAGGCAGGCGCACATGCTCTTCGACGCGGGCCGGACTCCCGACGGGCTCGCACACAATCTGCGGTGCCTGGGCATCGATCCCTTACAACTGGAAGCCGTTGTCCTCAGCCACGGCCACTTCGATCACACGACCGGTCTGGACGGCTTCGTGCGCGCGGTCGGCAAGACCGACCTTCCCGTGGTCATCCATCCAGCTTTCTGGAGTCGGCGTCGGGTCACCATGCCCGGGCGCGACCCCTGGGAACTGCCGTCTACCAGCAGATCCGCGCTCGAGGGAGCGGGCTTCGACATCGTCGAGCAACAGCAGCCGTCGTTCGTCCTCCATCACTCGATTCTCGTTACCGGCGAAGTGGACCGAACGAATGACTTCGAGCCCGGCTTTCCCGTTCAGGACGTGTGGCGTGCCGACCGGTGGGAGCCCGATCCCCTGGTGCTCGATGATCAGGCGGTCATCGTCCACGTCCGTGATCGCGGCCTGGTCGTGATGACCGGCTGCGGTCACGCAGGTGTCGTCAACACCGTGAGGTATGCCCAGCGGCTCACCGGTGTCGAGCGGATCTGCGCCATCATCGGGGGCTTTCACCTGAACGGCCCCATCTTCGAGCCACTCATCCCCAAGATCTGCGAGGCCTTTGCCGGGTTTGCCCCGGACGTCATCGTGCCGGCGCACTGCACCGGCTGGCGGGCGATCCACCGGCTCGCTGCGCTGTTTCCGGCAGCATTCGTGCCCAACAGCGTCGGTACGCGCATCGAGCTCCGAGCGCCAGAAAGGACGGGGCCTTCGACGATGATGCCGATCCGTCCAACGGATCAATCGGCATGACGTTGGCCAACGGCATCCTCGACATAGACCACGTCATGTGCCAGGTGGGCGACACCGAGCAGGCCGGGGCTGCGTTCGAGCGTCTCGGGTTCAGCACCACTCCCCGCAGCAGCATCGCCGCTGGCGGTGTGGCGAACCGGCTGGTGATCCTGACGCCGAGGGGCGACGGAGTCGCCAACTTCATCGAACTCATGGCTATCGAGGATCGCGAGCGTCTCGAGCCGTCGATGGCCGACATCCTCGCTGGAGTTCCCGGCATCAAGAGCCTGGTGAACGCGCTCGAATCCGCCGACGCCGCACGACTAGCCCACATCGCGTCGGGGTTCTCGATGCTCGACGTCTGGCCCAAACAGCGAAAGTGGCGGCTGCCCTCCGGTGAGGAGCTGCTGGTCGCTTTCCGGGTCGTGATCCCGGCACCGGATCAGGTGCCGCTGATGGTC
>JBPCOB010000016.1:0-4462 GCA_051000715.1 Mycobacteriales bacterium | reverse complement strand
CGCACCCGGATCGGATCCTGCCCGTAGGGCAGATCCTTCGGCGCGGTAACCGATTTCCCCTTCACCGAGGTCGACACAGTCCCGCACTCCGGGCACCCCGCCGCCGAGGAATCGGCCGTCTCGACATGCACCACCCGCGCCCCGTCGGCGGCCCGCTCGACACGCACAACCCGTGGGTGCCGCGCTTCGTCGGCTCGGTGGGGAAGCCGTTGCACGGCAGCAGTTCCCGGGCGTGGACATCGCCGGACCGCGGATCGCCGACATCAGCAGCGGCTTCGGCGTACCCGGCCAGCTGGTCGACACCCTCGCCGACCTCCGCGAAGGGCTGGCCGCCGCCCGCGGTGCCGACCACCCGACGCTCCTCGAGGTGATGACCGACCCGGCAGACTTCGGACCATGACTGCCGGTGCGTTCGCGCCCGGTCAGCACTGCAGACCGGCTCAGCCGACGACCGCTGCGTCGAGGTCGACCTCCTCCTCGATCAGGCCGTACTCGACCATCAGGCCCTGGATCAGATCCAGGGATTCGCAGTCGGTCCCGCCCCGCCAGAGGTTGATCCGCACGTTCTGAGCCAGCTCCGGATCGATGTCCCCGAGCTCGGGTAGCGCGGCCCGGAAGGCGTCCGGGTCCGCGGCGATCGCGTCGGCGGTGGCCTGCACACCCTCCTGGAAACCCTCGACGGCCTCGGGGTTCTCGTTCACCAATTCCTCGGTCATCAGGTAGGTCCCGATCTGCAGGCCCGGCTTGAGATCGGAGAACGGCCGGCCGATGATCTGCAGACCCTGTCCCTCGGCGACGGTGATGAACGGTTCGATGATCATCGCTGCCGCGACGTCTCCGCTCTGCACCGCAGCAGCCATGTCCGGGAACGGGATCTCGACGAACTCGACGCTGTCATAGCTCAGGCCGGCTTCCTCAAGCGCGCTGCCGAGCACGATGTCGTTGATGTTGCGCAGGCTGTTGACCGCTACCCGCTGACCCTCGAGCTGACCGATCTCGGTGACCGGACTGTCACCGGCCACCATCAGCGCGGAGAAGTCCTGCTCCGGGTCCTCCGAGGTACTCGTACCGGCAGCGACCATCTGGATCGGCAGGCCCTGACTGATCGCGATCAGGCCGGACACGACGTTGGAACCGGCCACATCGACGTCACCGCTGACCAGCTGCGGGATGACAGTGGCGCCGCCGCTGGATGCGGTGATCTCCAGGTCGAGGCCAGCGTCTTCGAAGAAGCCCTGTTGGTCGCCGTAACTGAGGAAGTAAAGCGGGGCGCCGGCGGTGTCGGCGACCCGCAGCGTGGTCCGCCCCTCCTCATCTGGCTGCGCGGCGTCGTCGGAACCTCCGCAGCCGGTGAGCAGGAGTGCCGCGACGGCTGCGGTGGCGCCGAGGCGAGGCGTGGTCTTCATGGGGTGGGGCCCTTCTGCTGGGGATACGGGGGGGTGTGGTTCAGGACGATCACGGCGTACGGACGGCGGCCGGCTCGGGTGCGCGCAGGCTGGACAGGACCCGGGAGCGCAGCTCGCCGAAGCGCGGCAGCCGCTTGGTGGCCAGCTGGTCGCGCTCGGTAGGCAGGTCGACGTCGACGACCTCGTGTACGTGAGCGGGCTTGTGCAACACCAGAACTCGCTGGGAGAGGTACACAGCCTCGTCGATGTCATGGGTGACGAACAGGACGGTGATCTCATACCGCCGCCAGATGTCGAGCAGCAGATCCTCGAGTTCGGCACGGGTCTGTGCATCGACCGAGGCGAACGGCTCGTCCATCAGCAGGATCCGCGGCTGGTAGGCCAGCGCTCGGGCGATGGCCACCCGCTGTTGCATGCCTCCGGACAGCTGCCAGGGGTAGCTCTCCCCTCGATCGCCGAGCGCGACGGCATCCAGCGCCTCGGCGGTCGCAGCGGCGGCGTCGGCCTTGGACAGCCCTTTGTACTTCAGCGGGAACCCGACGTTTCCGGCGACGGTCATCCACGGCAGCAACGAGCGGCTGTAGTCCTGGAAGACGAAGGCCATGTCCTCGGGCGGGCCGTCGACCGACGCGCCGTCGAGGCTGATCTCGCCCGAGGTGGGAGCGAGCAAACCGGACAGGCAACGCAGCATCGTCGTCTTGCCGCAGCCCGAAGAGCCGACGATGCAGACGAATTCCCGTTCCCGCACCGTGAAGGTCAGGTCGGCCATGGCCGGATCGCCGGCCGGGTCGTAGTTCTTGGTCAGCTCACGGACGTCGAGCATCAGTGGTCTCCGTTCCGGTGGGGCGCTCGATTGCGGCGGCGGTCTCTTTGCCGATGGTGCGGCGCCGCCGAGGGGTCGTGGCGCGTACGCCGCGCTCGGTGGTGGCCAGATGCCAGTGCAGGACGCGCTTCTCGACCGTCACGAACACCGCGTTGAAGCCGAATCCGAGCAGGCCCAACAGGACCGTCCCGGCCCACATCTCGGGGATGTTGAACCCGCGTTGTGCGAGCTGGACGTAGTAGCCGACGCCGTTGTCCGCGCCGATCAGCTCGCTGACGACCATCAGGATGATCGCGATCGCCAGGGCGGTGCGGGCACCGGCGAAGATCCGCGGCAACGCCGAGGGGAGCACCAACCTGGTCAGCCGGGCGCGGGCCGGGATCCGGTACGAGCGCGCCATGTCCAGCGCGGTCTGGTCCACGCTTCGTACGCCGTCGACGGTGTTGAGCAGCACCGGCCAAACCGCGCCGAGCACGATCAGGAAGATCTTGGCGCTGTCACCCGCGCCGAAGACCAGCAGCGACACCGGGATCAGCGCCGGCGGCGGCAGGGCACGCAGGAACTGCAGCACCGGATCCAGCGCCGTCGACAGCGTGCGGGACAAGCCGAGCAGCGTGCCCAGCGCGACCCCGATCAGCACCGCCAGGCCGTAGCCGGTGAGCATCCGGCCCAGACTCGGCAACAGGTCGGTGGCGACCCGGGTGAACAGCCAGTCCTCGGCGAAGGTCGAGCCGATCTCGGCCAACGGTGGGAAGAAGAAGTCGTCCGCCCCGCGAGCCCAGAGGTCATAGACCACGAGCACGACGATCGGCAGGACGAGGGCCAGGACCCAGTCGGCCACCCGGCCGCGCATCAGCGGGCACCTCCTCGGAAGGACGGATGCCAGTGCAGGACCCGGCGTTCGATCGTCTGGATGGCGCCGTTGAGCACCCAGCCGAGCAGACCGGCAGCGAGGATCCAGGCGTACATCAGCGCCTCGGCGCCGCCGGCGGACTGGGCCTGGGTGATCTGGACGCCGATCCCGGGGACACCGACGACGATCTCGGCGGTAACGGCGAGGATCAGGCCGATCGCCGAGGCGATCCGCAGCCCGGTGGCGATGTAGGGCAGCGCGCTGGGCAACGTGATGCGGATGAGGATGGCGCGCCGGTCGAGCCCGTAGGCGCGGCCGGTGTCCCGGACGGTCGGGTCGACGCCGTGGACGCCGTACACGGTCTGCACCAGGATCAGCCAGAAGGTGCCGAACGCGATCAGGAAGACCTTCATGTCGAGGTTGCCGCCGAAGATGAGGACCGCGGCCGGGATCAGCGCCACCGGCGGGATCGGACGGAGGAACTCGAGCAGGAAACGCGTCACCCGGTGGGCCAGCTCGATCGATCCGATCAGCACGCCGAGCGGTACGGCGATGACGCCGGCCGCCAGTACGCCGAGAACCCAGCCCTGCAGCGTCTGGCCGAGCGGGAGAAACAGGTCGCCGGTGCTGACCAGCCGACCGAAGGCCGGGAAGATCTCCGACGGCGGCGGGAACCAGGCCTCGGGCAGAAGTCCGACTCGGACGACGCTCTCCAACAGGGCGATCACGCCGACGATGCCGGCCAGGCCGAGTCCGATCCGGCGCAATCCGGCGGTACGCGGTTCCTGCCCCGGCCGCCGCGAGGTAGTGGCCGTCGCCCTGGTGGCCGTCGCCCTGGTGGCCGTCGACCGAGCGCCGGCCGGTCTGCTGGTCGTGCTGGTCCCAGACCGTGGCACGTGGACGTCCTCCTTGAGTAACTGGGGATGCTAGCGGTGATGTAGCGCTAGACGCTACTAAGTCTGACCGTGGGTTCACCGCATTCCCATTGTGGGACAAGGCATGCACCGGCGGGGCCGATCTGTTGTAGCGGGCCAAGAGCAACGCCGTGCTACCTGTCCTGCAGGCCCTGCCCGACGGCTCGTTCCTATCCGAGCTGGTCGCCACTGCTGACAAGGGCACCCGCGAACACGTGCGCACGGTGCGAGTCATCGAGTACACACTGGACGACGCCGGCCGTCCGGCCGCGGCCGGCACCGGCTACCGGCTGGTCACCACCATCTTGGACCCGGCCGCCGCCCCGGCCCGGGAGCTGGCCGCGCTCTACGCCCAACGCTGGGAGATCGAGTCGATCTTCGACGAGCTGAAAACCCACCAGCGCGGCCCGCGAGTGATCCTGCGCTCACGCACCCCCGCCGGGGTCTACCAGGAAGCCTGGGGCTA
>JBPCOB010000015.1:0-7244 GCA_051000715.1 Mycobacteriales bacterium | reverse complement strand
CCTCGTCGTCCTGGCCGGCATCCGTGCCGGCGTCCGCGGCGGGGTCCACTACCGGTCCGTACGTCGCGTCGAGGCGGAGAAGGTCGGCCACGCCGGCCGCGGCGGCCGCCTGCATCCGCGGTTCGCCGGCCTGCGTGCGGGCCAGCCCCGCCAGGCCACGGCCGAGCGCGCCGGTCGGCGCTGCTAGACGGCCGAGCGGAACCGCCGCTCCGGCCGAGCGTTCGCCGGCGATCAGCGGCGGCGGGACCGCCCCGATGGACACCGCCCGCAACGGGTCGGTTCCGGTCGCGTCCAGCCATCGCCCGATCCAGCCGGTCGACACCGGCCGGTCCGGGGAGGCGGTCTGCCAGATGTCCATGGACCGGAAGTGGCTACGGTCCGGCTTGGGGTAGCCGACCCCTCGGACGACGGCCAGCCGCCTGGCTCGCCACAGCGTCTCCAGCCCCTTCATCGCCGGGTTCAGCCCGAGCGAGTCGTCGAGGCGGCGCACCTCGTCGGCCGGGTAGGCCAGCCCGGGGCGGCCGGCGTGATAGGCAGGGTCAGCGTACGGAATCACGGTGTTGAGCCCGTCGTTGCCGCCGTAGAGCGTCACCAGGACGAGCACCGCGGTGCCGGTGGGGAGCGGGTCCTGCCGCGCCGCGGTGAAGAGGTCCGCCAGGGAGCGCCGGCTGAACCCGGCGGCGAGCGCGCCGGCCGCGGTGACGCCGGAGGCGGTGAGAAAGCGGCGCCGGGTCAACGTGTCCACGAAACCGGGATCCCTTCAGGCGACGGCGTACTCGGGCGAGGCGACGGCCAGCGTGAGAAGCCGCTTCGGGTCTGCCGCGGCGTCCGCCAGTACGGCCCGGGTACGAGTGGTCCAGGACTCGACCGACAGCCCAACGGCGAGCGCGTCGACCCGTGAAGCGGGTGAGGACCTGGCGACCGCCGTGAGGTCGGCGTGCTCGGCGAGCCACCTGCCGAGCCGGAGTCGGGCCGCGGCGGCCGACGTCCCCAGCCAGGCGCGGCCGGCCGGCCAGCCACCAACGCTCGGCGGTCGGAACGGCACCTGCCCCATGCTCCGGAGCACACCGATGACGAGTCGGCGGTCGGTCACCGGCAACACCGACGGCTGAAGGTCGAAGGCCCGCAGGGCGCCGACCAGCAGCTCGACCGGTGACTTGGCGAGGGCGCCCCGTGACTTGCGGAACTCCTCGGTGCCCAGCATGGCCCGCATCAGTCCGGTGATGTCGAGGCCTGGGCCGTACGCCGCAACGAGCCGGTCCGCCACGGCGGCGGACGGCGGATCTGGGGAGACGAACCGCCCCCACAGCCGGCCAACCACGAAACCGGCCGACTCCGGGCGGCCGACGAGCAGGTCCACCAGCGACTGGTCGTCGTACGCCGCCGTCGTGCCGAGCAGCGTCTTGGCCCCCTCGTCGTGTGCGCGCTCGAAGACGTGCGCCGTCCCCGTCCTGCGGTCCACCCGCCAGCCGGTGAGGGCGCGCGCCGCCGCCTTGACGTCCTCGTCGGTGTAGTGACCGTGGCCGAGGGTGAACAGCTCCATCAGCTCGCGCCCGAGGTTCTCGTTGGGCGACGCCTTGCGGTTGGTGGGCCCGTCCAGCCACACCAGCATCGCCGGGTCGCGGACCATGGCGCGGGCCAGGCTGCCGAACCCGCCGCGACCCAGCTCGCGCAACGTCGCGTTCTGGACCTGCATCAGCCGCGCGCTACGAACCTTCTGCACAGAGGTGGCGAAGTGTCCGTGCCAGAAGAACGTCATCTTCTCGGCGAAGGGCTGTCTCGCCGCCACCATCCGGTCGAGCCACCAGGTCAGCAGCAGCTCGTTCTGGCGGCGTAGTTCCTTGCGGTACGCCGCTTTGGCCTCCCCGGTCGCGTCCTTGCCGGCGCGTACCGGCTCGGGTCCGAGGTCGGGCGGCGGCGTCCTCGCCACCCCGGAGTCGGCGCGCCCGGGAGTCAGCAACGAGTTGAGCGCCGCGTCGTAGCTGCCCGCCAGCTCCTCGGGCCGCGCTCCGAAACCGGCCCGGCGCCACAGGTGGGCGAGCTCGGCGTCGACCATGGCCTCATGATGCGCCGGGCATGTTCGGGTCCGGTAAAGAGCGCGCGTCTGTTCGGCAAGCGATGAACCGGATGGGTGGAAGGCACCGAGCGGCCGCTCACCGGTGGCCGGGTTGGAGAGGCCATTGTCGCGCTCGGATGGGAGCCTTGCGACATGGACACCGTGGCAGGGGAGGAACAGCCGGTGCCGGCCGCCCGGGAACTTGAGGCGGTCCGCGACCGGTGCACGCGCTTTCTCGGTGGGCACGGCCGACCATGGCCGCACGAGGAGCTGAGCGCGTTGGTCGAGAGCACGCCTGTTGACCTCAAACCGGACTACTACGGCAGCGGCGCGGTGCTGGAGGAGCTCGAGACCGAGGTCGCCGCGCTGCTCGGCAAGCCGGCGGCGGTGTTCATGCCCAGCGGCACCATGGCGCAGCAGATCGCGTTGCGGATCTGGGCCGATCGAAAGGGCGTCCGGACGGTCGCGTTCCACCCCACCTGTCACCTCGAGATGCACGAGGACAAGGCGTACGAGCACCTGCACGGTCTGCACGGCCGGCTCGTCGGTGACCGCAACGACCTGATCAGCCTTGAGCAGCTGCGGCAGATTCGCGAGCCGCTGGCCGCCCTCGTGCTCGAACTGCCGCAACGTCCGCTCGGTGGCCGGCTGCCCGAGTGGGACGACCTGGTGGCCCAGACGGAGTGGGCGCGCGAGGGCGGCGTGGCCCTGCACCTCGACGGCGCCCGCCTGTGGGAGACCGCGCCGTACTACCGCCGCTCGTACGCCGAGATCGCCGGGCTCTTCGACACGGTCTACGTGTCGTTCTACAAGGGACTCGGCGGTATCGCCGGCTGCTGCTTGAGCGGCCCGGAGGACGTGATCGCAGTGGCGCGGGTGTGGCAGCGGCGGCACGGCGGCAACCTGTTCCACCTCTACCCGTACGCGCTGGCCGCCCGGGCCGCGCTGCACAGCCGGTTGGGCCGCATGGCGGACTACTTCCTCAAGGCGACCGAGATCGCCGAGGCGCTGCGCGGCCATCCGGACGTGGAGGTGGTTCCGGACCCGCCACAGGTGCCGATGATGCATATCCGGCTGCGGACGTCGGCGAGCTCGCTGCGCGAGGCCGCCCTGGACCTGGCCGAGGAGACCGGCACCTGGACCTTCGCCGAGAGCGTGCCGACCGATTCGCGGTGCTGGCGACGGGTGGAGCTGGCCGTGGGCGACGCCACCCTGGAGTTCACCGGAGCCGAGGTCCGGCGACTCTTCGACCGGCTGCTAGCGAGGCCTGGCTAGGCTGCGGCTCGGCGATCACGGGCTCAGGAGGCGGAGTGGCCGAGCCCTCGGCGTCGGCTTCGGCGGCGGAGTTGCCCGATGCCGGGACGACTCGCATCCTCACCGTCCCCAATGCGCTCAGCCTCCTGCGCCTGGCCGGCATCCCCCTGTTTCTCTACCTGGTGCTCGAAGCTCGGGCGGACGGCGCGGCGGTCGCCGTACTCATGCTGAGCGGTCTCACCGACTACCTCGACGGCCGGATCGCGCGCGCGTGGGGGCAGTACAGCCGGCTCGGCGCCCTGCTCGACCCGTTGGTCGACCGGCTCTACGTCGTCGCGACGATGGTGGGCCTGACCCTTCGCCACGTCGTACCGATCTGGCTGCCGGTTGGGCTGCTCGCCCGCGACCTGGTGCTCGCGGGCTTCCTGCCGGTTCTGCGCCGGCGCGGCTACGGCCCACTGCCAGTGCACTTTCTCGGCAAGGCGGCGACGTTCAACCTGCTCGCCGGCTTTCCGCTGGTCCTGCTGGGAGCCGGCCGGGCGACCGGCGGCGAGATCGTGCGTCCGGTCGGCTGGGCCTTCGTGCTCTGGGGCTTCGCCCTGTACTGGTGGGCCGGCGTGCTCTACGTCGTGCAGGCCCGTCGGCTGCTGGCCGAAGCGGCCGGAGAGTAGCCGCGCCAACCCAGTGCGTGCGACACCGTGGAATGAGCACCGGCTGCAGCAGCCTCGTGTCCTGCTGCCGTTGCGGGCGGCGAAGCGGCGTGGTTAGGCTCGCCCGGCCCGACTTGCCGGCGTCGATCGAAGGGCCAGCGTGTACCCCGAGGACCTCAAGTACACCGCCGAGCACGAGTGGGTCCGGGCCTCCGGCGACACGGTCCGGATCGGCATCACGTCCTTCGCGCAGGACGCTCTCGGGGACATCGTGTTCGTGACCCTCCCCGAGGTCGGTACGCAGGTCCAGGCGGGGCAGCCGCTTGGCGAGCTCGAGTCGACGAAGAGCGTCTCGGACATCTACGCTCCGGTTTCGGGGACGGTCGCGGCCCGCAACGAGGCGTTGGACTCCCAGCCGGAACTGGTGAACTCGGACCCGTACGGGGACGGCTGGATGGTGGAGATCACCGCACGGGATATCGACTCCGTGGACGGCCTGCTGGACGCGGCGGCGTACAGCAACCTGGTTGCCAGCACCTGAAGTAAACCTTACGCTCAGCCTCAGAGTTAGCATTGCCGGGCGTGCCAGCGATTGACCTTGAGTTTTCCGGCTCACTAACGTGTGGTGCGCATCTCGAGCCGGCGGCCTGAGCTTCCCGCCGCCGGGACATCCCGCGCCGGAGGTCGCTCCGCCCATGCCGACCGTCTTCTGCACGCAGTGCGGCCAGCAGAACTCCGACGAAAGCCGGTTCTGCGCCCGCTGTGGCGCACCCCTGACGCGGCCCGGTGACCCCGTCGGGCCAGATGGCCACGCCGACTCCACCTCCACCATCTCGCTGGCGAGCGTGGACTCGCCCGACGCCGATGCCGTCGACGAGGACTCGCTGGCCGACGCGGCGACCGTGGAGGCGCTGCTGCCGGGTTCGGCCATGCTGGTCGTCAAGCGTGGCCCCAACGCCGGAAGCCGCTTTCTGCTCGACAAGGACCTCACCACGGCCGGCCGCCACCCGGACAGCGACATCTTCCTCGATGACGTCACGGTGTCCCGCCGGCACGCCGAGTTCGCGCGGACGGGGGAGCGCTTCGTCGTTCGTGACGTCGGCAGCCTCAACGGCACCTACCGAAATCGCGAGCGCATCGAGGAGGCGGCGCTGACCGGCGGCGACGAGGTTCAGGTCGGCAAGTTCCGGCTGATGTTCCTGGCCCGGCCGACGGCATGAGCGCGGCGCCGCCCGGCGGCCGCGGCTACCTGAGCATCGGTGACGTCCTGGCCCAGCTGCGTTCGGACTTCCCCGACGTAAGCATCTCGAAGATCCGGTTCCTCGAGAGCGAGGGATTGGTGCAACCGGAGCGGACCTCTTCGGGCTACCGCAAGTTCAGCCGGTCCGACGTCGAGCGGCTGCGGTACGTGCTCACTGCGCAGCGGGAGCATTACCTCCCGCTGCGCGTCATCAAAGCGCATCTCGACGCCCTCGACCGGGGCCTGCAGGCACCCGTTCGCGGCGGCCAGCCGCAGATCCCCGGCGACGCCCTGGAGCCCGATGCACCTGGCCCGGAGGCTTTTGGCACCGATCCTGGACAGATCCGGCTTTCCCGTCCAGAGCTCCTCGAGGCCTCCGGTCTCGATCCCGGTCAGCTCGCCGAGCTGGAGCGGTTCGGCCTGGTTGCCTCCCGGCCACAGGGCGAGCACTACGACAGCGACGCGCTGCTGATCGCGCAGGCGGTCGCCGAGCTCGCCGGCTTCGGTATCGGCGCGCGGCACCTGCGCATGTTCAAGCTGGCTGCCGACCGGGAGGTCGGGCTGGTCGAGCAGGTGATCAGCCCCGTCGTGCGTCAGCGCAATCCGGAGTCACGGGCTCGCGCCGAGGCGGTTGCACGCCAGCTGGCCGCCCTGTCTGTGCGCCTGCATGTGGCCCTCGTGCGGGCCGCGCTGCGGCCGATGCTGTCCCGCTGAGCCCGCCCGGCTCCTCGGCCCGACTGCGTCCCGCCGGTGTAGGTTGAGGGGGGCTCGGCGGGCCGCCCGTTTCGGGCCAGTGGGGAGCGAGGTCCGGCGTGCACGAAGTGAGCGTGGTAGGCGTCCGGCTACAGCTGCCGGAGAGCCAGCCGATTGTGCTCCTCAAGGAGGTGAACGGCGAGCGCTTCCTACCGATCTGGATCGGGCCGGTCGAGGCGTCCGCGATTGCGGTGGCCCAGTCCGGAATGGCGCCTCCGCGACCGCTCACCCATGACCTGCTGCGCGACGTGCTGACGGCCTTGGAGGCCAGGCTGCACGCCGTGCAGATCACCGAGCTGCGCGACAGCGTCTACTACGCCGACCTCGTCTTCGCCAGCGGGCTGCGGGTCAGCGCCCGGCCCTCGGATGCCATCGCCTTGGCCATCCGCACCGGAGCGAGCATCTACGCCGACGAGTCAGTGCTCACGGAAGCTGGCATCGCCATCCCGGACGAGCAGGAGAACGAGGTTGAGAAGTTCCGTGAGTTCTTGGACACCATCTCTCCTGAGGACTTTCAGATCGGCTCCTGAACGCCTGACCTATGGGAAAGCCTAGCCTCAAGTAAAGGTTCAGATCGGCGACATGCCGAAGCGGCCGTTGACCGGGCGGCTTCGGCTCCCTAGCGTCGCAGCCCAGTATCGCCGTCCTTGGGGCCGGCGGAGTCCGCGAGAGGCGGGTGGAGTGCAGCAGGACGACGTGGCCGCCGGGAGCCGAAGGCCGGGCCCGCAGCGCAGCGAGCAGGGCGTGCTCTTCGGCGGGGCCGAGGGCGACCGGGCGACCGCCACGGGCTACCGCGGGACCACGGCGTGCGCGGCGGCCGGGATCAGCTACCGCCAGCTGGACTACTGGGCCCGAACCGGGCTGGTAGAGCCGAGCATCCGCCCGGCGACCGGCTCGGGCAGCTCCCGGCTGTACTCCTTCCGAGACATTCTCGTCCTCAAGGTCGTCAAGCGGCTGCTGGACACCGGCGTCTCCCTGCAGAACATCCGTACGGCGGTCGCCCACCTCCGCCGACTCGGGGTCGAGGACCTCTCACGGACCACGCTGATGAGCGACGGCGCGACCGTCTACGACTGCGCCTCCCCGGACGAGGTGATCGACCTGGTGCAGGGCGGACAGGGGGTCTTCGGCATCGCCGTCGGCCGGGTGGTGCGCGAGGTGGAAGGCTCCCTGGCCGCCCTGCCCAGCGAGCCGGCGTCCGATGCCGGCGCCGGCGCCGCGACCGAAGCGGACGAGCTGGCCAGCCGTCGCCAGCGGCGTACCACCGCCTGACGGCCCCGACGCGCCGCTG
>JBPCOB010000014.1:0-2917 GCA_051000715.1 Mycobacteriales bacterium | reverse complement strand
GGACTCGCAAGGCGCTAGCCTCCGGTTACTGCTTGTGGGGCACGCTGCTTCCTCACCCTTCCGGTGGTCTGAAAACCGAGGAAGCACCGATAGGGGTCCTCATGGAGGCCACAACCCCCACAGACTTTCGCGGCAGCCAGGCGAGCAGGATCTCGAACGGTGCCGTGCAGATCGTGCGCGAGTACACCGGGCGAGGACCGACCAAGGCCCGCACCACGATCACCGATGACATGGTCACGATCTTGATGGGCGACACGCTCACCAAGGGAGAGCAGCACCTCGTCGACGGCGGCCACGAAAAGCGGGTGCTCGATACCCGCCAGGACTTCCAGCAGATGATGCGACAGCAACTCGTGAGCCTCGTGGAGACCCAAGTACAGCGACAGGTCATGGCATTCATGTCGACCAACCACACCAACCCGGACATGGCCGTGGAGATCTTCGTGCTCGCACCGCCCGAGTAGCCCGCCTCCGGCGAGGACAACCCGCCTGGGTGCGGGCGCGCGTGCCCGGACCTAAGCGACCCGGCGGCTCTGACTACGCCGCCCAGACCGCACCTTCGGCGCCGGGGCCCTGGGCGCATGGCAGGTGAAACACCAATCCGTGGAGCATCACCGTGTCCTCGACCGAGAACGCGATCGGCCGGCGACACACCGGACAGCGCGTCTCAAGCGGCGGCGCCGGTGCAGCGGTGAACGGAGACTGCCGGACGCGCCGGTGCCGGAATCTCCAGCGGCTCACGGCCGGAGACGTCGGCTCCATCCAAGGGTTGGCACGGACGGCCGCGGGCGCATACTGCTGTCTGGGAGCGTCGAAGACACCAACGCGATCGGGTTGAGCTACCTCTTACATCGCGCGGAACTGCAAGGCGAGTACGCCTGGCCGGTCGAGAGTAACCGCCGCTGCACGCCGGCAGCCGTCCTGCGCGACTTGAGCAGCCCTGACAGCAGCGGGGTGCCGCGATTGCCGGCGTTGCGCAGGGCGGGCAGCCCGAAGCCGGCTTCGATCGTGCGCAGCAGCGCGTAGTGGTTGGCCGGAACAGCTATGCGGGCACCAGGCCGCGCCGCGCCGCCGGCGGCGATCAACGCCACCTGCCCGCCTCCAGATTCGCCCCTTACGCCGGCCCTGTCGCTGTCCCGGCCTTCGTCCCAGGTCAAGTACAGGACGCCGTTCGGCCCGAGCGCACGTAGCACCCGCGGCACGAGCTTGGAAGCGAACCGGTCGGCGCCTTGGAGAGAGTGATTGTGGCCGTCGTGGAACACGTTGGGAGCGATCCAGCTGAACTGCTGGAGCCGGCGGCTTGCGAGATCCTTTCTGAGGCGGTCGAACGCGACGATGCCTCCCCGCGACTTCTTGGGGTCGGACACCCGTTCGTAGTAGCCGAACGGGTTGTAGAACGGGTTGTATCTGGTGGTCCTGCTGGTTAGCCGGTCACCCTTTGGAAGCCCCTCGAAGTACGCCCTCCAGTCGACTCCGTGCGCGTCGAGCTGATTGAGCAGGTTCGGCTGCTCGGTGTCGCACTGCTTGCAGTTGGTACCGATCCCATTCTTGGCGCCTCCGGTCAGCGCGACGTAGTTCGGCAGCGATGGGTGGCCGATCGCGTAGTACTTGGTGGCCAGCGCGTAGCGCCGTGCCAGGGAGTTGATGTATGGCGCCTTGGGGCTGCCGATCACCTGGCCGAAGCTGCGGTTCTCGAGCACCATCACCGCCACCCGCTCGGGCCGGGGAAACGTGCCGCTCGCGTCCGCTTTCGCGGCTCCGGGACCGCCGCGGGGCGCGGATTGGCCGCAAGCGAGCACGCCGACCGCTAAGGCCGTCGCCGCCATCCAGGCGCACAGCGATCTCACAGCTCGCGCAGCTCGTCGATCGCCGGACGCCGCAGTGCGCGCAGCGTTAACACGCCGGCGGCGCTCACTGAGCCCACGGCCAGCACGACAACGCCGCCCAGGTAGCCCCATGGCACGGCGAGCACGTCGGGTGGGGGGTCGAACACGCCGGTGAGAACCTTGACGAGCATCAGCGACAGGCCCGCGGCGATGCCGGTGCCCAGCACCAGCCCGCCGCCGGTCACCACGGCCGACTCGCCCCAGACGAACCCACCGAGCTGGCGCGGGCTGGCGCCGAGCGCGCTTGCGATCGCGAAGGTGCGGCGCCGTTCGCTGAAGCCGAGGCCGAGTGCGAGGCCGGTGGAGGCGACCGCGAGGGCGAGCGCGAACCCGAGCTCGACCTTGGTGAGCCCGGACAGCTCGACGGCCGTGAGGTTTGAGCCGACCACGCGGCGTGAGGTGGAGATGTCGGTGACCTGGGCGCGGGTGCCGACCACGTTGCGGACGTCGTGGGCCACCGCCGCGGGGCTGGCGCCGCCGGTCTGGACCAGGAAGGTGCCCACCGCCCCGGTGCCGGTCATCTTTGCCACGTAGTCCGCGTTTGCCACCAGGAACGAGTCAGTGGGGGCGGTGGGGAACTCCTTGGCGACACCCGCATAGTGGAACGGGACGCTGGTGAACTTCTTGGTGGTCCCGTTCTGGAGGCGCAGGCGAATCGCGTCGCCGGGGTGAAGCTGGAAGTCCTTGACGGTCTCTGCCGACACCAGCACGCTGTCGGGCCGCTTGGCCAGGGTGCCCATCAGCTGGTTGGCGCTGCCGCCTTGGAACCACGCGTCCTGGAGCTTGCCGGCGGAGCCGATCGTGTTGGGCCGCACGCCGTAGAGGTCCTGGAGGTCGGCGCCGACGTAGGCGTAGCGGTGCTGCAGCGGCTCGACGCTGGACACGCCCTTGACCTTCGTCAGAGCGCTGGCGGCACCGGGGCCGACGTTGCTGCCTGGCGACTCGGTCACGGTCACGTCGGCGCCGTTGGTCAGCCGAGCGTCGACCTCCGCCTGCTGCTTGTAGGTGGAGTTGAACACCGCCGTCGTGGC
>JBPCOB010000013.1:0-13946 GCA_051000715.1 Mycobacteriales bacterium | reverse complement strand
GGGCAGCGCGGCCGGGGAGCGTGGCAGCACGGTCTCCGACAAGGCGCTGCGCACCAGCCGCGAGGTGGTGCTGCACGCCGACCGGTCCGGGCGAGCCATCGGCGGCGACCGGCTCGCCCGGCTCGGCGTCCGCTCGCAGACCCTTTCGGCCTCGGGCGCGAGTGCCGACATGGCCCTGCTCCTCGCCGACGTGTGCGGCGCCAGCCTGATCGTCACGGTCGGCACCCACGCCACCCTCGACGAGTTCCTCGACCGTCAGAGGGCCGGTCTGGCCAGCACCTTCCTGACCCGGCTGCGGGTCGGGCCCAAGCTCGTCGACGCCAAAGGCGTGCCCCAGCTGTACGCCGGGAGGGTGCGGCTCTGGCACCTCGCCCTGGTGCTGCTCGCCGGGCTGGTCGCCCTCGGCGTCGCGATCGCCACGACGCCGGTCGGCCAGCAGTGGTGGTCGTCGCTGTCCGCCGGTCTGAGCGCCCAGCTGTCCTACGTACTCCCCTAGATCCAAGGACTCTTCCCGTGATCTCTTTCCGCTCCCACATCGTCTCCATGGTCTCGGTCTTCCTGGCCCTCGCGGTGGGCGTCGTCCTCGGCGGGGGACCGCTCAAGGGCCACGTCGACACCCGGCTGGCCGACCAGGTGCAGTCGGACCGGCAGACCCGCTCGGCCCTGCAGAGCGAGGTCGCCACCCTGCGCAAGAGCGGCGCCTTCGACGACGCGTTCGCCAAGACCGCGGCACCCGGGCTGATCGGCGACCGGCTGCGCGGCCACGTGGTCAGCCTCGTGGTCCTCCCGGGCGCCCGCCAGGCCGACGTGAGCGCGCTGACCGGTCTCATCGGCACGGCCGGCGGCAGCGTCGGCGGCACCTTGCGGGCCGGCACCCCGCTGGTCGAGGCCAGCGGCAAGCAGCTGGTCGACGAACTCGGTCACCAGCTCGACGTGCGAGCGGGTCAGCTGAAGATCCCCGCGGGCGCCTCCCCCTACGAGCGCATCGGCGCCCTGGTCGCCCGCGCCGTCGCGACCAAGCAGCGGGGCGGGGCCAGGGTGGACACGCCCGCCACCACCATCCTCGGCGCGATGGCAGCCGCCCACTTGCTCAGTGCCCGGGGGAGACTCAGCCGGCAGGGAGATCTCGTGCTCTTCGTCGCCGGTCCCGGCCGGGGCGACGCCAGCCGGAAGCAGGGCTCCGCCAGCATCGTCACCACCCTGGTGCGAGCGGTCGACGCCGGCAGCGGTGGCGTGGTGCTGGCCGGCCCGCCGGCCTCCGCGCGCGAGCCCGGCGCGCTCAAGGCGGTGCGTGCCGACGCCGGCACCGCTCGTGGGGTCTCGACCGTCGACACCGTCGGCAGCGCGGCTGGGCAGGTCGTCACCGTGCTGGCGCTCGCGGGCCAGGCCGTTGGCCAGTCCGGGCAGTACGGCGCGGTGGGTGCCGCCGACGGCGCGATGCCCGGCGCTCGCCAGGCCGCCGACTGAGGTCTCGACGGGCTCGACCGGCCGTGGCTTCCGGCGCGGCGGTCGGGAAGGTCCGTGAGCCTTGGTAGGATCGAATCCCGTGGACGGTCGACACGCCGCGAGCCCCGCTCAGCCGGGCTCGAGCGATCCGACCGCCGCAGCATCCCACCACCGGGACCGACCACGGGAGTTCAGTTGGCCGCTTCGCCGCACTTGTCATCCGGGCCGACCAAGCACCTCTTCGTCACCGGAGGAGTCGCCTCGTCCCTCGGAAAGGGGCTGACCGCCTCCAGCCTGGGCAGCCTGCTCAAGTCGCGAGGCCTGCGGGTCACCATGCAGAAGCTCGACCCCTACCTCAACGTCGACCCCGGCACGATGAACCCGTTCCAGCACGGTGAGGTCTTCGTCACCGAGGACGGCGCGGAGACCGACCTCGACGTCGGGCACTACGAGCGCTTTCTCGACGTCGACCTGCACGGCTCTGCCAACGTGACGACCGGCCAGGTCTACTCGTCGGTGATCGCCAAGGAGCGGCGCGGGGAGTACCTCGGCGACACCGTCCAGGTGATTCCGCACATCACCAACGAGATCAAGTCGCGGATCCGTGAGGTGGCCGAGAGCCACGTCGACGTCGTGATCACTGAGGTGGGCGGCACCGTCGGCGACATCGAGTCGCTGCCGTTCCTCGAGGCGATCCGCCAGGTCCGACAGGACGTCGGTCGGGACAACTGCTTCTTCCTGCACGTCTCGCTGATCCCCTCCATCGGCCCGTCGGGCGAGCTCAAGACCAAGCCCACGCAGCACTCGGTCGCGGCCCTACGTTCGATCGGCATCGCGCCGGACGCCATCGTCTGCCGATCGGACCGTCCGATCCCGGTCGCGCTGAAGCGCAAGGTGAGCCTGATGTGCGACGTCGACGAGGAGGCGGTCGTCTCCGCCACCGACGCGCCGTCGATCTACGACATCCCCAAGGTGCTGCACGGCGAGGGTCTCGACGCCTACGTCGTACGCCGGCTCCGGCTGCCGTTCCGCGACGTGGACTGGACCGCCTGGGACGACCTGCTCCGCCGGGTGCACGCACCAGCCAAGGCGGTGACGGTCGCGCTGGTCGGCAAGTACGTCGACCTGCCCGACGCCTACCTGTCGGTGACCGAGGCACTGCGGGCGGGCGGCTTCGCAGCCGACGCCCGGGTGGAGATCCGCTGGGTGACCAGCGACTCCTGCGAGACGGCGGCGGGCGCGGCCGACGAGCTCAACGGCGTGGACGGCGTCCTGGTGCCGGGCGGGTTCGGCGTAAGGGGGATCGAGGGCAAGGTCGGCGCGATCCGGCACGCCCGGGAGCACGGCATCCCGACCCTGGGACTGTGCCTGGGGCTGCAGTGCATGGTGATCGAGGTCGCGCGGCACCGGGGCGGGCTGACCGCCGCGAACTCCGCCGAGTTCGATCCCGCGACGCCGTACCCGGTGATCGCGACGATGGCCGACCAGCGCGACGTGGTCGCCGGCAAGCGCGACATGGGCGGCACCATGCGGCTGGGTCGCTGGCCGACCCGGCTGCTGGCCGGCTCGGTCGCCGGCGAGGCCTACGGCGAGGCGTACGTCGACGACCGCCACCGCCACCGCTACGAGGTCAACAACGCCTACCGGTCACGGCTGGAGGAGGCCGGCCTGGTCTTCTCCGGCACCTCGCCGGACGGCCGGCTGGTCGAGATCGCGGAGCTGCCGCGCTCGGAGCACCCGTTCTTCGTGGGCACGCAGGCGCACCCCGAGCTGCGCAGCCGCCCGACCCGGGCGCACCCCCTGTTCCGCGCGTTCGTGGCCGCGGCGGTGGCTCGCGCCGAGCGGCGGGGGAGCGCCGTGGCCGGTGTCACGCTGGCGGACACCGAGCCGAGCCGCTCCCGCTCGTGATCCTGGCCGATGCCCCGGCGTCCTATCCGGTGATTCATCGCGAGGAGCGCTTTCGCGGCGGCGTGATCCGCGTCCGCACCGACGCGGTGAGGATGCCGTCGGGTTCGACCGTCCACCGGGACGTCGTGGTCCATCCCGGTGCGGTTGCGGTCATCGCACTGGACGAGCAGGAGCGGGTGCTGCTCGTCCAGCAGTACCGGCATTGTCCCGGCCGACTTCTGTGGGAGCCGCCGGCGGGGCTGCTCGACGTCGACGGTGAGCCGCCGCACGAGACCGCGGCCCGCGAGCTGTACGAGGAGGCCGGCTACCGGGCCGGCGACTGGGCGGTGCTGGTCGACTTCTACACCTCGCCCGGGATGTCGGACGAGGCGATGCGGATCTATCTGGCCCGCGACCTGACGCCGGTGGTGGACGACGAGCGCTTCGCCGGCGAGGACGAAGAGGCCAACATGCCGGTCACCTGGCTGCCGCTGGATGAGGTCTTGGCCGGCGTACTCGCCGCCCGGCTGCACAACCCGGCGACCGTCGCCGGCGTACTGGCCGCGGTTGCCGCCCGGGCGACCGGCTACTCGGGCCTGCGTCCGGTGGACGCCCCCTGGTCGGAACGTCCCGCCGGCTCCCCGGGCCAGGTCGGGTGACCGTCGGCCCGGGCCGACCTCGCGGGGCGGGTCTAGCGGTTCGGGGTCAGTCCCAGCGCCGCGAGCTCGAGTTCGGCCAGCGCACGTACCGCACCTGGCTCTTGACGCAGGTAGGCCCCGGCCGGGTCCGGGCCGAGCCGGGCCAGCGAGGACAGCGGCTGATGCGCGAGCGCCCGGATCGCGAACAGGTCGAGGTCTCCGGCGGTCTCGCGGAGCCGGTTGGCCGCCGATGCGTCGCGGATCCAGCGCAGCCGGTCGGGCAGGTAGCGGAGCAGTACGGCGAGCACCGGCGCGATCACTACAACTAGCGCGAGGGCGAGCGCCAGCCGGTTGACCGCGGTCTGCTGGCCCGCGCCGACGTCGGCCAGGGAGCGACCGGCGTCGCCGGCAGCCCGGAGCGGGCGGCGCAGCGCATCGCCGGCCAGCGGCACGTCCTTCACTTTGTCGGCAGCTTCGCCGAGTGATTCCGACAGCCGGCCGCCGGCGTTCTCCAACGCCTTACCGGGTGCCCCCAAGTGCCGCACCAAGTCGTGCACCACAAAAGCGATCTTGACCCACAGCAGCGCCCACGCAAGCACGAGGAGGTCGAGCACGATCTGGCGGCCGCGCCGCCCGGGCACTTCGGCGTAGAGCTTCATGGGCCGCCTCTGCCCGCGTCCACCTCTTCCGACCCGTTTACCTGACGCATGACGCCCTGAGCACCGCTGGCCTCCGCGATCGCACCCGCCTCCGCCACCAGCGCGCCTAGAATGCGGCACGGAGCGGTGCCCGCAGGCGCCGAGAAGGGCGGACCGGTGAAGGTCGGAATTCCGCACGAGGTCAAGGACAACGAGTACCGCGTCGCCATCACCCCCGCGGGCGTCAACGAGCTGGTCCGGGCCGGCCACGAGGTCTACGTCGAGAAGGAAGCCGGCCTCGGCTCGTCGATCCCGGACGAGTACTTCACCGCGGCCGGCGCGTCGATCCTCGGCAGCGCAGACGACGTCTGGGCCGAGGCGGACCTCGTCCTCAAGGTCAAGGAGCCGGTCGCCTCGGAGTTCCACCGGATGCGCCCGGGTCAGGCCCTGTTCACCTACCTGCACCTGGCCGCGTCGCGCGAGTGCACCGACGCCCTGATCAGCTCGGGAATCACCGCGATCGCCTACGAGACCGTCCAGCTGCCCGACCGCTCCCTGCCGCTGCTCGCGCCGATGTCCGAGGTGGCCGGCCGGATGGCTCCGCAGGTCGGCGCCTACACCCTGCAGCGTGACGCCGGCGGGCGCGGCGTCCTCATGGGCGGGGTCTCCGGGGTGTACGCCGCCAAGGTGGTGGTCCTCGGTGCCGGCGTATCCGGGATGAACGCCGCCGCGATCGCGCTGGGCATGCAGGCCGAGGTGCTGCTGCTCGACCTCAACGTGTCCAAGCTGCGTGACGCCGACCGCATCTACCAAGGTCACTTGCAGACCGTGGCCTCCAACGCCTACGAAGTCGAACGGGCCTGCCTGGACGCCGACATGGTGATCGGCGCGGTGCTGGTGCCAGGGGCGAAGGCACCCACCCTGGTCAGCGACGAGCTGGTGTCGCGAATGAAGCCGGGCGCGGTGCTCGTCGACATCTCCGTCGACCAGGGCGGCTGCTTCGAGTCGACCCGGCCGACCACGCACTCCGACCCGACGTTCAAGGTCGCCGAGTGCCTCTTCTACTGCGTGGCCAACATGCCGGGCGCGGTGCCGCACACATCGACGTACGCGCTCACCAACGTGACGCTGCCCTACGCGCTGGCGATCGCCGAGCTCGGCGTCACCCGGGCGGTGCGGGCCGACCCGGCGCTGGCGCTGGGCGTCAACGTCGCCGACGGCCAGATCACCTACCCGTCGGTCGCCGAGGCGCACGGACTCGAGCCAGTCCAGCTGGACTCGGTGCTGCACTGACGGATGGCCCCCCGGTCGAGGCGACCGTCCGGGGTTATCTCGACCACCTCGCGGTCGAACGCGGACTGGCGACCAACACGCTCATGGCTTACCGCCGCGACCTGCACCGCTACGCGGAGTTGCTCGCCGGCCGCGGCCGGACGACGCTGGCCGACGTCGTCGAGGCCGATGTCGCCGAGTTTCTCGCCCGACTGCGGGAGGGTGACGCCGACCGCCCGGCGCTGGCCGCGAGCTCGGCGGGTCGGGCCGTGACCGCCGTCCGCGGGCTGCACCGCTTCGCCCTCCGGGAGGGGACGACCACCCTCGACCCGGCTCACGACATACGACCCCCGACCCCACCCCAGCGGCTGCCCAAGGCGATCGCGGTCGCCGAGGTCAGCGCACTGCTCGAGGCGGCGGGGCTCGACCAGACGCCGAGGTCGCTGCGAGACCGGGCGCTGCTCGAGCTGCTCTACGGCACCGGCGCGCGAATCACCGAGGCGGTCGGGCTGGCCGTCGATGACCTCGACAGGGCGGAGGCCGTCGTCCGGCTGGCCGGTAAGGGTGGCCGGGACCGGGTCGTCCCGGTCGGTAGCTACGCCCGGGCGGCGGTCGAGTCCTACCTGGTCCGCGGAAGGCCGGCGCTGGCAGCAGCCGGCCGGGGGAGCCCCGCGTTGTTCCTGAACGCCCGGGGCGGGCCGCTGTCGCGGCAGAGCGGGTGGGCGGTGCTGCGGGCTGCCGCCGAGCGGGCCGGCCTTGGTGGCGCGATCTCGCCGCACACGCTCCGGCACTCCTTCGCCACCCACCTGCTCGACGGTGGCGCCGACGTAAGGGTGGTCCAGGAGCTGCTCGGCCATGCCTCCGTGACAACCACCCAGGTCTACACGTTGGTCACCGTCGACCGGCTCCGCGAGGTCTACGCGATGGCCCATCCCCGTGCTCTCGGCTGACCCGTCGGCGCGGGCCGTCCCCTGTAAGTTTATCGCCATGTCGACGTCCGGCTCCGGCGCGCCTGTTGTCGAGGCGCTCGGCCCCACCGGCCGGGCGACTCCGCACTTTCCCGAGCCGGCGCCGCTGACCGTCCACGGCCCGGCGCGGGTGCTGGCCCTGTGCAACCAGAAGGGTGGCGTCGGCAAGACGACGACGACGATCAACCTGGGAGCCGCCCTGGCGGAGTACGGCCGGCGGGTGCTGCTGGTCGACTTCGACCCGCAGGGAGCGCTCTCCGTCGGCCTCGGCTTTCAGCCCAACACCTTGGACCAGACCGTGTACGACGTCCTTCTCGACCGGAACGTGCCGGCCGCCGCCGCGGTGCTCGAGACCAAGGTGGCCGGCCTGGACCTGCTGCCGAGCAACATCGACCTGTCCGGCGCCGAGCTGCATCTGGTCAACGAGGTGGCCCGTGAACAGACGCTGGCCCGGGCGCTGCGGCCACTGCTACCGGGCTACGACGCGGTGCTGATCGACTGCCAGCCGTCGCTGGGCCTGCTGACCCTCAACGTGCTGGCCGCCTCCGACGGGGTCATCGTGCCGCTGGAGTGCGAGTACTTCGCGCTCCGCGGGTTCGCCCTGCTGATGGACACGATTGGCAAGGTGCAGGAGCGATTGAACCCCGACCTCGAGGTGGACGGCGTCCTGGCCACCATGTACGACGGCCGCACGCTGCACGGCCGTGAGGTGCTGGCCAGCGTGATCAACGGACCGCTCGGCGACAAGGTCTTCCACACGGTCATCCGGCGCACCGTCCGGTTCGCCGAGAGCACGGTCGCCGGCGAGCCGATTCTGACGTACGCGCCGGGCTCGACCGGGGCGGAGGCCTACCGCGAGCTCGCCCGCGAGGTGCTCGCGCGATGCCTGGCCCGCTGAGCGCCCGGCCGGTTCGCTGACCGTGCTGTACGCCCTACGGCACCCTGTCGCCCTGCTAGCGCTGCTGGCCGGCTTCCTTGTCGGCGTGGTGGCCCACGGTGCGGCTCAGGCTTTTCTCGCCGGCCGCCTCGGTGAGCCGTTCATCGGCGGTGCTGGCCGGCGCGGGCTCGACCCCCGCCGGCACCTGGACCCGTTCGGCGCGATCGCCGCCGGGTTGGCCGGTCCGGGCTGGGGTGGCACTCCGGATCTCGACCGGCTGCGGCTGCGCACGCCACGGCGGTACGCCGTGGCGGTGCTGGCCGGACCGGTGGCCAATCTCCTCCTGGCGGCCGCCGGCATCGGCGGCTACTTGCTGGCAGGTGGCCCGAGCTTCGTGCTCGACGGCCAGGTAGTGGCGCCCGCGGTGCGGGGATCGGTGCTGGCCGGGTCATCGCCCCAGACCGTGCTGCTTCTGTTCGGCATCGAGAACCTCGCGATGGCGCTGCTCTCGTTGGTTCCGTTGCCTCCGTTGGACGGGGCCCGGGTGCTGTTCGCCCTGGGCCCACGCAGCCCCGGCTGGCAACGGGCCCAGTACGTGCTCAGCGATCAGAACTGGGGGATCCTGGCGGTACTCCTCCTCCTGGTTGTGCCGCTGGCCGGGACGTTGCCCCCGCTGCTGTTCGTCATCGACCAGATCGGCTCGCTGCTGCTGCACCTGGCCGGCGGCGACTGAGGCCATGCCGACCGGTACATGGGCACCATTGGCCGAGGAGGCCACCGGCGGCTTCGCCGTCCATCTCGACGCCTTCACCGGGCCGTTCGATTTGCTGCTCCGGCTGATCGCCAAGTCGCAGCTCGACGTAACGCAGGTGGCGCTGGCCGAGGTGACCGACGAGTTCCTGGCCCATCTGCGCGCCGGCGGCGAGGCCTTCGATCTCGGCGAGGCCAGTGAGTTCCTGGTGGTGGCGGCCACCCTGCTCGACCTCAAGGCGGCCCGCCTACTGCCGCGCGGCGAGGTGGAGGACGAAGAGGACCTGGCCCGGCTGGAAGCTCGCGACCTGCTTTTTGCCCGGTTGCTGCAGTACCGGGCCTACCGGGCGGCCGCCGCATTGCTCGCGGAGCGCATCGAGGAGCAGGGGCAGCGCCGTCCGCGAGTGGTGAGCCTGGAGCCGGCGTACGCCGGGTTGCTGCCCGAGGTTCTGATCGGTCTTGGCCCGCAGCAGTTTGCCGCCCTTGCGGCCCGCACCCTCGCGCCGCGGCCGGTGCCGGTCGTCGGGACCGACCACCTGCACCTGCCGCGGGTCAGCGTCGCCGAGCAGGCGGCCATGCTGTCCGCTCGGCTGTGCGTCGAGGAGAGCGCGACGTTCCAGGCGCTGACGGCCGACTGCACGAGCAGCCTGCAGGTGGTGGCCCGATTCCTGGCGCTGCTCGACCTCTACCGGGACGGCGCCGTCCGCTTCGACCAGCTCACCCCGCTCGGCTCGCTGCGCGTGCGGTGGATTAGTTCGGACGTCCGGGGCGACCGTTGAGCGCGTCGCCCTCGCTGCGGGCCGCGCTGGAGGCGGTGCTGCTGGTCGTCGACGAGCCGGTCGGAGACGATGTGCTGGCCGCGGCCGTAGAGTGCCCCCCGGCCGAGGTGGCCGACGTCCTGGCGGAGCTGGCCGCCGAGTACGCCGCCGACGGTCGCGGTTTCGAGCTGCGCCCGGTTGCTGGCGGTTGGCGCCTCTACACCCGGCCGGAATGCGCCCGCTACGTTGAGCGGTTCCTGCAGGATGGGCAGCAGGCCCGGCTGACCACGGCCGCACTGGAGACCCTTGCCATCGTGGCCTACCGGCAGCCCGTCAGCCGGACCCGGATCAGCGCGGTCCGGGGGGTGAATGTCGACAGCGTGCTGCGGACGCTGACGAGCCGGGGTTTGGTCGTGGAGGTCGGCATCGATCCAGACAGCGGCGCGGTGCTCTTCGGTACCACGCCGTACTTTCTGGAGCGGCTCGGCCTCGCGTCGCTGGCGGAGCTGCCCCAGCTCGGGCCGCTGCTGCCAGAGCTCGAGGACATCGGTGATGAGTGAGCCGGCAGCGGGGGTCCGCCTGCAGCGCGTGCTCGCCGGTGCGGGCCTGGGCAGCCGGCGAGCCTGCGAGCGGCTCATCGAGGAGGGCCGGGTTGAGGTCAACGGCCGGCAGGTGAACGCGCAGGGCCTCCGGGTGGACCCCGTTGCCGACGTGATCCGGGTCGACGGCATGCGGGTCCCGACCGCGCCGGCGCTGGTCCACCTGGCCCTCAACAAGCCGCGCGGTGTCGTGAGCGCGATGAGCGACCCGGCCGGCCGGCCGTCCCTAGGAGACTTCGTGGCCGGCCGGAGCGACCGGCTCTTCCACGTGGGGCGGCTCGACGCCGACACCGAAGGGCTGCTGATGCTCACCAACGACGGCGAACTGGCCAACCGGCTGACCCATCCGCGGTACGGCGTATCGAAGACCTATCTTGCCGAGATCGCGGCGCCGGTCCCGCGTGACCTGGGCCGCCGGCTGCGTGCCGGCGTCGAGCTCGAGGACGGGCCGGTGGTCGCGGACGCCTTCCGGGTCGTGGGCAGCACGGCTGGCCGGGCGATGGTGGAGGTGGTGCTGCACGAGGGGCGCCAGCACGTCGTACGACGCATGCTGGCGACGGTCGGGCATCCGGTGCAGCGGCTGGTGCGAACGGCTATCGGGCCGGTGCTGTTGGGCGAGCTGCGCTCGGGTCGTACCCGCAAGCTGACCCGGGACGAGCTGGGCCGGCTGTACGGGCTGGTCGGGATGTGATCGGATAGTAGCCTGTCCCGGCGAGTCGCCCCCGGCGGCCCACCGCGGCCGCCGACAACGTGCGCGGATGCGTGAATCGGGAGGCGCGGTGATCGAGTCCCGCCTGCCGACCGCACCCGCCCGGGGTCATCCGGCTCGAGGCATCATCGTCGCGATCGACGGCCCGTCCGGCTCTGGGAAGTCCACGGTGGCGCGACGGGTGGCCCGGCGGCTGGGCCTGCGCTACCTGGACACGGGTGCGATGTACCGCGCGGTGACCTGGCACGCGCTGGAGTCTCGCGCCGACCTCGATGACCCGGCCGCCGTGGCCGACCTGGCTGTCGGTGTCTCGCTGCAGACCAGTACCGATCCGGCCGACTTCTGGATCGTGGTGGAGGGGCGGGACGCCACCGAGGCCATCCGCGGCCGACCAGTGACCAACGCGGTGAGCGTGGTGAGCGCCGTCCCCGCAGTCCGCTCGCGGCTGCTCCGGTTGCAGCGCGAGTTGATCGGTGCCGGCAGCATCGTGGTCGAGGGCCGCGACATCGGCACCGTGGTGGCGCCGGACGCCCACGTCAAGGTGTTTCTCACGGCGTCGAGCTCGGCGCGAGCCAACCGACGTTCGCGGGAGCTCGACGGCCCCGCCGAGTCCGGGGCGGCTGCCGAGGCCGCGATGAGCCAGACCAGGGCCGAGATCGACCGCAGGGACAAGCTCGACTCCTCACGGACGGCCGCGCCGCTGGTCAAGGCCGCCGACGCGGTGGAGCTCGACTCCACCGCGATGACCGCCGACGAGGTTGTCGACGAGGTGCTCCGGATGTACAACGAGGTGACCAGCCCGCAGCCCCTGCCGGTCTGGGGCCGGTGATCCGGCGCCCGGCGTACGACGAGGAGCCCGCCGAGCCGGCGCATCCGGATGAGCCGCCCGCCCCCGCTGAGGCCGTGCCCGTTCTCGCCGTGGTCGGTCGACCCAACGTGGGCAAGTCGACGCTGGTCAACCGGATCCTCGGCCGGCGGGAGGCCGTGGTGGAGGACGTCCCGGGCGTGACTCGCGACCGGGTGACCTACGACGCGCTGTGGCGCGGCCGCCGCTTCACCGTGGTCGATACCGGCGGGTGGGAGCGATCGGCGCGTGGCCTGGCGGGTAAGGTCGCCGCGGCAGCCGAGCTGGCAGTCGACGCGGCGGACGCCGTGCTGCTGGTGGTGGACACGACCGTCGGTGCTACCGACACCGACGAGGCGGTGGCCCGGGTGTTACGACGGGCGGGCAAGCCGGTGGTACTTGCGGCGAACAAGGTTGACGACGAGCGAGCCGAGGCGGACGCGGCAGCGCTGTGGTCACTCGGCCTGGGTGAGCCCTGGGCGGTCAGCGCCGTCCACGGCCGGGGGAGCGGTGACTTGCTCGACGCGATCCTCGAGGCGTTGCCTACGGCGCCTCGCGACGTCGCCCCCGGACCGGTGGGACCGCGGCGGGTCGCGTTGCTGGGCAAGCCGAACGTCGGAAAGTCCAGCTTGCTCAACCGGCTGGCGGGGGAGGAGCGGGCGCTGGTCGACCCGGTGGCCGGCACCACCCGTGACCCCGTGGACAGTTTGATCGACTTCGGCGGCTCGACATGGCGCTTCGTGGACACTGCGGGCCTGCGCCGCCGGGTGCGCGAGGCCAGTGGCGCCGAATACTACTCCAGTCTGCGGACCAACGCCGCCCTGGCCACCGCCGAGGTGGCGATCGCGCTGGTCGACGCCGGTCAACCGCTGGCCGAGCAGGACCTGCGGGTCATCTCGATGGTGGAAGAGGCGGGCCGCGCCCTGGTGCTGGCCTTCAACAAGTGGGACCTGGTCGACGAGGACCGCCGGCACGAGCTGGAGCGGGAGATCGACCGGCAGCTGTCCCGGGTGTCATGGGCGCCGCGGGTCAACGTCTCCGCGCGTACCGGTCGAGGCGTGGACCGGCTGGCGTCCGCCCTGGCGGCCGCCCTTGCCGGCTGGGAGACCCGGGTGGCCACCGGCCGCCTCAACTCCTGGCTCGGCGAGGTCATCGCGGCCACCCCCCCGCCGGTCCGGGGGGGCAAGCAGCCCAAGGTGCTCTTCGTCACCCAGGCCGCGGTGCGGCCGCCGCGGTTCGTGCTGTTCTCCAGCGGTTTCCTCGAGGCCGGCTACCGGCGCTTCCTCGAGCGCCGCCTTCGTGAGGACTTCGGATTCGCTGGTACGCCGATCGAGATCAGTGTGCGGGTGCGGGACAAGCGCGGCCGGTGACCCATCCGGTTCGGTGTTCTGCCAACTTCCTGCGAATTGACCTGCACCTTCGTTGGTCGGGACGGCAGTGTCCGAGTTCAGGACATAGTGCACAGGTGTCGCGAGACATCGTTCACCCTGATGAGGGGAGTGGACGATGTCGCTGGCTCGGTTGGTGGTCGCCGGGGTGCTCCTGGAAGGGCGCACCAGAAGCGAGGTCGCGCGCGAGTATCGGGTGTCCCGCCGCCGGGTGCAGAAGCTCCTCGCTCGCTTCCAGGCCGAGGGCGAGGCCGGACTGGAGCCCCGACGTCACCCATTGGGTGCTGGCCGAGGGGGTCGGGGTGGAGATCCTCCATGTCATCGATGACCACTCCCGTCTGCTGCTGGCGGCCGAGGCCCGGACCGTGTTTCGGGCCGCGGACGTAGAGCACCTTCCGCACCGCCACCGCCAGCCACGGGCTGCCAGCCTCGCTGCTGACCGACAACGCCGACATCTTCACCGGCGCCTACCGGGGCCGGGGCCGGGTGGCGCTCGAGATCGAGCTGGCCGCCCTGCCCATCGCCTTGCGCCATGCCCGGCCCTACCACCCGCAGACCTGCGGCAAGGTGGAGCGCTTCCACCAGACCCAGAAGAAGTGGCTGGCCCGCCAGCCACCGGCCACCACCGTGGCGGAGCTGCAGACCCAGCTGGAGTGGTTTCGCGGCTACTACAACGACATCCGGCCGCACCGCGCGCTGGGACGCCGGACGCCGACCGCGGCCTTTGCCGCCCGGCCCAAGGCCGGCCCGCGCCCGGACCGGCCCACGATTGCCGACCACTACCGGGTCCGCCACGACGTCATCGATCCCAGCGGGGTCGTCACCGTCCGGCACAACAGCCGGCTGCACCATCTGGGCATCGGCCGCCGCTTTGCCGGCGTTCGGGTGCTGCTGCTCATCCACGACCTCGAGATCCGGTCGTCAACACCGACGGCGTTCTGCTCCGCGAGCTGACCCTGGACCCGACGAGGGACTACCAGCCGCAGGCCTGACTGTGCACGATGTCCCGAGACTGGTGCGCACGATGTCCCGAGACATCACATTGGTCGGGACGGCGGGATTCGAACCCACGACCCCTTGACCCCCAGGCTACGGCAGCGTGTCCGTAGTAGTACGTAGCCGTACGTTTGTGCAGGTCACCGCCTCGCCGATACCTCGGCGGACTCCCCCGG
>JBPCOB010000012.1:0-3644 GCA_051000715.1 Mycobacteriales bacterium | reverse complement strand
AGCTTGAGCAGGATGTTCTCGACGTCCTCGCCGACGTAGCCGGCTTCGGTCAGCGCGGTGGCGTCGGCGATCGCGAACGGCACGTTGAGCATCCGAGCCAGGGTCTGCGCCAGCAGCGTCTTGCCGCATCCGGTCGGCCCCAGCAGCAGGATGTTGGACTTGGCGAGCTCGACAGCCTCCTTGTCGATGCCACCGGCCTGCACCCGCTTGTAGTGGTTGTAGACCGCGACCGACAGCGTCTTCTTCGCCGAGTCCTGACCGATCACATAGGAGTCGAGGAAGTCGTAGATCTCCCGCGGCTTGGGCAGGTCGTCCCAGCGCACCTCGGCGGACTCGGAGAGCTCCTCCTCGATGATCTCGTTGCAGAGGTCGATGCACTCGTCACAGATATAGACGCCGGGACCGGCGATGAGCTTCTTGACCTGCTTCTGCGACTTGCCGCAGAACGAGCACTTGAGCAGGTCACCGCCGTCACCGATTCGTGCCACCGGGTTCGATCCCTTCTCGGTACGCCGACCTGATGCCGATGTCGCGGGATGTCGCTGCTACGACGCTACCGCCTGGAGCGCCGCCAGGACCCCGCTATCAGCGGAGCTCGCCCGGCCGACGGCGTGTCAGCTCGCGGTGGCCGCCGCCAGCTTGCGGGTGTAGAGGACCTCGTCGATGAGTCCGTAGTCCATCGCCTCCGGCGCGGTCAGGATCTTGTCCCGCTCGATGTCGAGGCGGATCTGCTCCTCGTTGCGACCGGTGTGCTGCGCGATCATCTGCTCGAGCTGGGTGCGCATCCGCAGAATCTCCCGCGCCTGGATCTCGATGTCGCTGGACTGGCCCTCGCCGCCGCCGGACGGCTGATGGATCAGCACCCGGGCGTGCTCCAGAGCGAACCGCTTGCCCTTGGTGCCGGCCGCGAGCAGGACGGCGGCGGCCGAGGCGGCCTGGCCCATGCAGGTCGTCTGGATGTCCGGCCGGACGTACTGCATCGTGTCGTAGATCGCGGTGAGCGCGGTGAAAGAGCCGCCGGGTGAGTTGATGTAGATCGAGATGTCCCGATCCGGGTCCTCGGACTCCAGGTGCAGCAGCTGGGCCATCACGACGTTGGCCACACCGTCGTCGATCGGCGTACCGAGGAAGATGATCCGTTCCTTCAGCAGCCGGCTGTAGATGTCGAACGAGCGCTCGCCGCGGCTGGTCTGCTCGATGACGATCGGGATGGTGTAGTCGGTGACCGGCTCGAAGCTCATGGCGTCCTCCGTGGCGGGAAAGGTCGTACGGCGATTCGCGGCCAAGCTCAGGAGACGGCGCCGACCGACGGCACCTGCCCGGCCCGGGCCACGACCGAGTCCACGAAGCCGTAGTCCTTGGCCTCGTCGGCGGTGAACCAGCGGTCCCGGTCGGAGTCACGCTCGATCTGCTCGATCGACTGCCCGGTGTGGAAGGCGATCCGCTCCTGCATGGTGCGCTTGGTGTAGAGCATCTGCTCGGCCTGGATCGCGATGTCCGACGCCGTTCCGCCGATACCGCCGGAGGGCTGGTGCATCATGATCCGCGCGTGTGGAAGTGCGTAACGCTTGCCCGCCGTACCCGCGCAGAGCAGGAACTGACCCATCGAGGCGGCCATCCCCATCGCGTACGTGGCAACGTCGTTGCCGACGTACTGCATGGTGTCGTAGATCGCCATGCCGGCCGACACCGAGCCGCCCGGTGAGTTGATGTAGAGAGCGATGTCACGACCGGGATCCTCTGCGGCGAGCAGCAGCAGCTGCGCGCAGATGGTGTTGGCCATGGCGTCCTCGACCACCGACCCGAGGAAGATGATGCGCTCGCGGAGCAGCCGGTTGAAGACGGAGTCGTCGAGGTTCATGCCGGTGGTTGGCACGCGGTCCACAGGGGCAGTGGACTCGGGGAGGTACAGCGGCACTGGGCTCACCTGCTCGATCTGTGCTGGAAGTGGCTGCCGTTCGACACTAACCCGCCCGGTACGCCGTCCAGTCCGCCTCGAGACCGGTGTTCGCTACGGGCGCACGTCCCGCGTCACTGCGCGAAGTCGGTCCGCAGCGCCTCGAGGTCCACCGGGCGACCGGTTGCATCGGTCACGACGGCCCGCTCGAGAACGACGCCCAGCGCCTTCGCCCGGACCAGATCACTGGTCAGGGCGGCGAGCCGGCCGCCCTGCATCAACTCCTTGGCATATTCGCCGGGCGCGGTGCCGGCACGCTGCGCGCGGCGTACCACCGCGTCCGTCAGCTCGGCCTCCGTGACCTGGAGCGCCTCCTTGGCCGCCACGGCGTCGAGCAGGAACTGGGCTGCGACCGCCTGCCGCGAGCCGTCCTGTAGCTCGGCTTCCACCTCGTCGGCGGTGCGCCCGGCACTCTCGAGGTACTCGGCGGAGGTGAGCCCGGCCTCCTCCAGCTGCTCCCGCATGGAGGTGCGCCGCCATTCGACCTCGGCGTCCACCACCTTCTCCGGAAGGGGGACGTCGACCCGCTCGAGCAGGGCTTCCAGTACGCGGTCGCGCGCCTGCGCCCCCTGTTGCAGCCGGCGTACCCGGGACAGCCGGGTCCGGATGTCGGAGCGCAGCTCGCCGAGGGTGTCGAACTCGCTCGCCGTCTGGGCGAAGTCGTCATCGAGCGCGGGCAGCTGTTTGACCTTGACCGACCGGACCGTCACCCGGATGTCAGCGGTGCGGCCGGCGTACTCCCCTGCGACCAGGTCGGTGGAGAACGTGCGATCCTCGCCCTCGGCCATGCCGGGCAGCGCCTCGTCCAGGCCGGGCAGCAGGCTGCCGGCGCCAACCTCGTAGGACAGCCCGGTGGTCGATGCGCCGGGCACCTCCTGGCCGTCCACGGTCGCCGCGATGTCGATCGAGACGAAGTCGCCGGGCTGCGCCGGGCGCTCGGCCGCGGTGAGCATCGCGAACCGGTCGGCCAGACCGGCGACCTGCTCGTCGACGTCCGCTTCGGAAACCTCCGCATCGTCCACAGTGACCGGCAGCCCGTCGTAGTCGGGCAGCGCGAACTCGGGGCGTACGTCGACCTCGGCGGTGAAGACGAGCTGGCCGCCGTCGGCGAACTCCGTAACCTCCACCTCGGGCTGCCCGAGCACGGCAACGTCGTTCTCACGGATCGCCTCACCGTAGAAGCGCGGCACCGCGTCGGACACCGCCTCCTCGAGCACGACACCGCGGCCGACCCGCTGGTCGAGGATGCGCGGCGGCACCTTGCCCGGCCGGAAGCCCTGCACCCGGACCTGCCCGGCGATCTTCCGGTACGCCGACGTGAGGCTCGGCGCCAGCTCGTCGAAGGGCACCTCGACCGTGAGCCGGACGCGGGTCGGGGTGAGGGTCTCGACGGCGCTCTTCACAGCGGTTTCTCCTTGCGAAGCTGCGATCAGGAACCCGTCGCGGGCCGCGGGACCAACGGGAGCAGTCGGGGCGGGGAGACTCGAACTCCCGATCTCCTGCACCCAAAGCAGGCGCGCTAGCCACTACGCTACGCCCCGGGGCGCCGATCGCAGTCTAGGGCAGCAGCCCGTCGGCGCCCACGCGGGCGTAGCTCAATGGCAGAGCCCCAGCCTTCCAAGCTGGCCATGCCGGTTCGATCCCGGTCGCCCGCTCCGTGAATTAGCCGCTGGTCAGCGCCGGGCCC
>JBPCOB010000011.1:0-4129 GCA_051000715.1 Mycobacteriales bacterium | reverse complement strand
GCGCAGCCCCTCCAGGGCCAACAGGGCGGCCCGCTGCGGGTCGGTGGCCGCGGCGACCGCCTGCGGGCTGGCGGTGTCCAGGTCGCCGATGTCAGCGACCGCGGCGCGCAGCTCGGTGAGCAACGTCACCAGCTGGTCACGCAGCCCGGCCAGCAGCTCCGGCAGGCACGCGGCGACCACGTGCGGGAACTGGGCCTGGACGGCTCGACGGAGTTCCTGAACGGCGACCGACTGCGCGTCCAACCGGTCGGCGGACTGCTGCGCGGTGTACGCGGCCGCCGCGAAGTCCTCGGGCAGACCGCGCCCGCCCAGCACGTCCGCGGCGACCTGCTGGACGAACGCAGCGAGCCCCAGCGGCGGGGAGGTCATCACCGCCCGCTCCAGGCCGTCGGCGCCCTCCAGGGCCTCTACAGCGGTCCGCAGAGCCCCCGGCACCGACGGGAACGCTTCCTGTCGAAGGGCGGCCAGCAAGGCCGGCACGCGGAACCCCGGGCCGTCGGGGACGTCGGGGTCCAGGTCCATCGGGTTGTAGGCGACGGTCATCGGTTGGTCTCCTTCTGTGACAGGGCGGGCACAAGTGTGACGCCGCCGGATCGGGGGGGCACGAGGGGCGACGGGCAGTCAGGGGAGGCTGTCGACCCTCGGGGGGTCAGCCCCAGGGGGTCGTGTGCCGCGCCCCGGCGCAGGTCGATCACGGCGCGAGAAAGGGACGCGCTCACGGCCTTCGCTCCCCGTGCCCACGATCGCGCCACGTGGACGGGGTGACGTTGACGCCAGGGCGCGGCGGTCATGCGCTTACCGCCACGAGGTAGGTGCGGTTGCGGCAGTCGAGACAGCGGCCGGTGCTTGTGTTCATCTCGCCCCTGCACCATCGGCAGCTCTGGCCGGTCGGTGGCCCACTTTCGTACGGAGCTGGTTCTAGTGCTCTGCCCAACATGGCAGGGCGAGGGTTGACGTTGGCCGGTGCCGACGTCGGGGGCGAGTCGAGAACCGCAGCAGCGACGGTAACCGGGGTGGTCGAGTTCTGCGCCTCGCCGCGGCTCTTGCTTTCGTCGTGTTCACCGAGGGCGCGGGCGCCGTCGTGGTCGTCTCGCCGCTCGCGGTGTTGGACTACGGCCAGGTGCTCGCTGACGCTCGCACTGCTTTCTCTTATAGGCGCACGCTCAGAATCGACATCGGCTGAGCGTGGAATGCGTACCGCTAATGCGTACCGCTCACCCGTACCCTTTCCCCTAGATTGCGTACCGCTCACCGGTACGCTTTCGGCGCTCGGGATCACGGCCACGTACTGCGCCGGCCGACCGCGGTGGGCGCCGCTCACAAGATCGAGTAGCCCAGCCTCGCGCGCTTCGGCGATGCGTTCGGCCACCCGCTGTGGGTGCCGGTTCAGCGCGGCCGCCAGGGTCCTGCGCTCCACGGAGACGGTGCCCCTCTCGGCCATCTCCAACGCCATCGTCAGCAGCAGGACCCTGCAGGCGTCCCCGACTTGCTCGGAGCGCAGAACCTCGACGGTCCACCTGTCGCGGACGTTGCGCCGGGTCACCGTCGGGTCACCGGGTCGGCCACCGGGTCCTCGATCGTGACCACCCAGCCCAGGCCGTGCTCAGCGCGGGCCAGGACATCGTCGAGCCGGTTCAGCGGGATCATCCACAGTCGCCGCCTGTGGTCCCACTGGCGGCGACTGTCCAGCTCGTCCAGTAGCTGCACGAGCCCGGCGCCGTCGAGGTCGAGCCAGGCGGTGAACCGGCCACACACCACCCGCAGGTGCTTCGTTCTCCGCGCCCGCCTTGGTGGGCGGGGCGGGGACCAGGGGGTGCGCTGCCCGGTCATGCGGCGGGCGCCTGGTCGACCCGGGCGCACGCCTGTCTGAGCGCGGCCACCATCGCGACAACCCCCGCCGGGCGGGTGCCGACGACCTCGACGGCCCGGAAGTGGGCGAGCCTGTCAGCGATGATCGCGCCGTGCCGCTCGGAGACGATCACCGCATCCCCGATGTCCACGATGACGCGGGCCGTCTCAGGTAGCCCGATGACGGCGCGTTCGACCTCGTGGGCCGCGGTCAGGCTGACTTGGTGACCCGGCGGGAACCCCTCCGACCCGGGCCACTGGTACGGCGTTAGCCGCACCACCAGCGCGGCCGTCACCGTCGCACTCACCGGACACCCCGCCACAACCGGCAGGCGCCGCCGGCTCGCCCGGTGAAGATCATCACGCCGGGGACGGTGGACATCAGGCGGCCGGGTTCTTCCCGTCGAGCTGCAGCATGCGACGGAGCGCGGCCGTGGGCACGAGCAGTCGGCGGCCGATCCGAATCGAGGGGATGTCTCCGCGGGCTACCGCGTCGTACGTCGAGGCCTTCGATAGCCCAAGGATGAGGCCCGTATCCGGCCAGACCGGCAGCGTGGGCCGGTCGTTCGCCTCGGGGCAACCGACTACCTGCGTCATCCGGGACTCCTCACGCGTGCGGGCTGATACGCCTGAGGGTAGGCCGGCCCTAAAGGTTCGTCAAGCGTATGGCGAGGTACGCCTGAATCGGCTACCATCTGGGTCGTGACGAGACGCGATAGGACGAAGCCGCTGTCGGCGGTCATCGGGGCGGGGCTGGCGGCATGGCGCGCCCAGCAGGGCCTACGGCAGGAAGATGTCGCCTTCAATGCGCGGCACGTTGGTCTGACGTGGACCCGTGCAACGGTGGCTTCCGTCGAGCTGGGGCGCCGGGAGCTGACGGCGACCGAGCTTCTGCTCCTGCCTGTAGCCCTTGAAGAGGCGGCGGCGGTCGAGTCGGCTCCGCTCTGGGAGCTGGTCGACGAGAACGCGAAGGTGACGGTCTCGGCTGGGACGTGGCTGAGTGGCAGGCACGTCCGATACCTGCTCGGCGGGCCGAACCCGCAACAGGAATGGCTGATCGGAGAGCCGACAGCGGACCTGCCCACCGAGGCAGAGACCAAGGCCGCGGGCCGACTGGGAGTGGCACCGGAGACGGTCGTCCGCCGGGGCCGGGCACGGTGGGGCCACCGGCTGGACGACGAGCGCGAGCAACGGCTGGGCGACACTTCCGGGGTCCCTGCCCGCACAGTTCAGGCCCGCCGCGGACACATCACACGCCAGCTCATCGCCGAGCTTCAAGCCGGCTCGGCCAAGGCAAAGGACAAGTCGTGAGGGGCAGCGTCGTACGACGGGGCAAGTCGTGGTCGGTGATCGTGGACACCGGCCCCGATCCGGTGACCGGAAGGAGGCGGCAACGTTGGCACGGCGGGCACCGGACGAAGCGGGACGCGCAAGCGGCGTTGGCGGAGATCGTCGGCTCGGTGAACAAGGGCGCGTACGTCCCGAAGTCCCGGCAGACGTTGGCCGAGTTCGCCTCCGACTGGCTGGCCGCGATCGAGCCGACCCTGCGCCCGGCCACGCACTACAGCTACGCCCGCAACCTGCGCCTACACGTCCTGCCCTACCTCGGCTCGTCTCCGCTCGTCGGGGTCGACGCGGGGGCGCTGAACGGGCTGTACGCGGCCCTGCTGGCCGGGGGCCGCAAGGACTCCGAGGGCGGCGGGCTGGCCCCGCGGTCTGTCCGCTACGTGCACACGATCGCGCACCGAATGTTCAAGGACGCGGTGCGGTGGGGGAGGCTGGCCCGGAACCCGGCCGACGCCGCGGACCCGCCGCGGGGCACGTCCTCGGGCAGCCCGGACATGGTGACGTGGACCGCGCACGATCTGGCCCGGTTCCTTGACGGCGCCCGGACGACGGACCGGCACTGGGCGGGATACCTGCTGCTCGCCACGACCGGGATGCGCCGCGGTGAAGCGCTGGGCCTGCGGTGGGCTGACGCCGACCTGACCGCCGGCCGCGCCGCGATCCGGCAGACCGTCGTCACGGTCAACCATGAGGTGCGCTTCGGCACGCCGAAGACCGCCAAGGGCCGCCGTACGGTCACCCTCGACGCGGTGACGGTCGCGGCGTTGCGGGAGCACCGCAAGGCGCAGGCGGCCGAGCGGCTGCTCATGGGTGCGGGCTGGCGTGACTATGACCTCGTGTTCTGCAAGGTCGACGGGACACCGCTGCACCCGGAGCGGTTCTCCCGCGAGTTCACCCGCCGGTCGGCCCGGCTCGGGCTGCCACCGATCCGGCT
>JBPCOB010000010.1:0-7653 GCA_051000715.1 Mycobacteriales bacterium | reverse complement strand
GGGCGCGGCGTCCAGCTTCGGATCAACGACATCGGGAACGGCGGGATGCTCGTTCAGGGCAACGGCAATGTACAGATCACCGTCGCCGGTGGTTGCTTCACGATCGACGCTGACGCCGGCGAGGTGCCGGTCGCCGACGGGACCATGCTGAGCCTCGCTCGTACCGCGGTTACTCGGGTCGGGAAATGAGGCCGCCCTTCCCCATCCGGTTACCTCAGCCTCGCGCACGTCACGCAGCGGGTCGCCCACGGCAGCGCCTGTAACCGTTCCGCACCGATGAAGTCGCCGCAGCGGTCGCAGATCTCGTAGGTTCCCTCGGCCACCTTCACTCGAGCCCGAGTCACCTCCGTGAGCATCGCCCGCAGGCGGTCGTGGGCGGCAACCTGCGAGAGTCGTTCGACGGCCACGCTCGTCCCGTCACCGACCCGCTTGCCGAACGAGATGCCGCCCTGGTCGCCCGTCGGCGCGCTCAGTGCCGACAGCTCGGCCTCGAGCTCAGCCCGCCTGGTGTCCAACACTGCCGCCGGGTCATCCGTCATTGCCCCATCCTGTACCCGGCCCGACGATGCATCCCGGTCTCGCCGCTGCCCGTGCGGCGTAGGCGCGACAATGACGGCCGTGACCCGGATCGTGATCCTCGGCGGTGGCCCCGCCGGCTACGAGGCGGCGCTTGTCGGCTCACAGCTCGGCGCGGACGTGACGGTCGTCGACCGGGACGGCCTGGGCGGCGCCTGCGTCCTCACCGACTGCGTGCCGTCCAAGACCCTGATCGCCACCTCCGAGGCGATGACCCGCCTGGACCAGTCCGTGTTACTCGGCGTGCGGCTTCCGGCAGCGCTGGCACGGTCGGAGAACACGCCCAGCGACCATGTCTGCGTCGACCTGCCCGCCGTGAACTCGCGGGTGAAGGCGCTGGCGCTGGCCCAGTCGATGGACATCGCCAGCCGCCTGGCCGGCGAGGGGATAAAGGTCCTACCGGGGGCGGGACGGCTTGTCGCGGCCAACAGCCTCGTCATTCGTACGCCGGAAGGCCGTGAGGAGGCGCTGGCCGCCGACGTCGTGCTGATCGCCACCGGCGCCCAGCCGCGGGTGCTGCCGGGAGCCGAGCCCGACGGTGAGCGGATCCTGTCCTGGCGCCAGCTCTACGACCTCGAAGAGCTGCCAGCCGAGCTCGTGGTGGTCGGCTCGGGCGTCACCGGCGCGGAGTTTGCGGCTGCCTACCAGGCCCTGGGCTCGCAGGTCACTCTGGTATCGAGCCGCGACCGGGTGCTGCCGACCGAGGATGCCGACGCCGCGCTGCTGATCGAGTCGGTGCAGGAGCGCCGCGGACTTCGGATCGTGCGCCGGGCGCGGGCGGCCGGCGTCACCCGCACCGTGGACGGCATCGTTGTCAAGCTCGAAGACGGTCGTACGGTGGAGGGCAGCCACGCCCTGATCGCTGTGGGGTCGGTCCCGAGCACCGAGGGGCTGGGCCTGCCGGACGTCGGCGTCACGCTCGATCGCGGCGGGTTCGTCAGTGTCGACCGGGTCTCCCGTACGACGGCGCCCGGGATCTACGCCGCGGGCGACGCAACCGGCGTGCTGATGCTGGCCTCGGTGGCCGCCATGCAGGGGCGGATCGCGATGTGGCACGCCCTGGGCGAGGCGGTCGCGCCGCTGCGGCTCGGTGTCGTCTCGGCCACCGTCTTCACCGACCCCGAGATCGCGACCGTGGGCGTTACTCAGCGCCGGGTGGAGTCCGGCGAGGTGGCTGCGCAGCAGGTGAAGCTGCCCCTGGGCACGAACGCACGAGCCAAGATGCAGGGCATCACCGACGGTTTCGTGAAGCTGTTCGCCCGGCCGGGCACCGGCACCGTGCTAGGCGGCGTTGTGGTCGCGCCGCGGGCCAGCGAGCTCATACTCCCGATCTCCACCGCGGTGCAGCACGGGCTCACCGTGGACCAGCTCGCCCACACGTTCTCGATCTATCCGTCGCTGTCCGGCAGCGTCACCGAGGCGGCCCGGCAGCTCATGCTGCACTCACCGTCGTAGCTCGTCGGGGTTGCTCGGCGGCGGCTCGAGGTCGTGCTGGCGCAGCCTACGGTCGCGGATGTCATCGGCGTACGCCGCCGCGGTGAACAGGCTGGCGAGCAGCAGAAACAGCGGCATCATCGCGTGCAGATAGCCCGGACCGGGCAGGAACGCGAGCGCCACCAGGAACGGCAGTAGCTGCACGAGCAGCCGGCGCAGCGCCCGCCACCGCCAGCCGGCGTCGGTCAGGTCGTGGCGCACCCACTGGCGGTACGCCGGCAGCCGGGCTCCCCAGGCGTAGCGAAGGCGGCTGGAAAGCGGTGGAACGACGCCAAGGTCAGGCACGAACGGCTAGAAGTCGCCGCCGCCGCCGCCGAAGTCTCCGCCGCCGCCGAAGTCTCCGCCGCCGCCGCCGAAGTCGCCGCCGCCCCAGCCCCCGCCGTCGCCACCCCAGCCACCGGTGTCACCACCACCCCCGACGTTGCTGAAGTCGCCCCCTCCGCCCCCGCCGTCGCCGTAGTAGTTGTTGTCGATGTAGGTGTTGCCGCCGTAGCCGCCGAACCCGCCACCGAACATGTTGCCGATCAGCATGCCGGTGAGCAGCCCCCCGCCCAGCCCGCCGTAGCCGCCGTAGTAGCCGCCCGCCCACGGCCCCCACTGCGGACCGGCCTGCCAGTAGGGCATCCGCTGGCCGGCGACGACGACCTCGCGCGACTCAGGGTCCTCGCCGCGCTCGAGCCGGTCGAGGTCGGCGGCGCAGACGGGGACCTGGCGGTCCTGGCCGCCCGGTGGCGCCCACTCGGTGTCGGCCACGGAGGGGCCGTGGCGGGGGTTGAAGAAGCACGGCGGCCGTCGCTCCGGCGGCTCCTTGCCGGCCAGCCGGGCCCGGGTCGAGGTCATCGCGTAGCGGCCCTCCTCCAGCGCCGTGCTGACGCCGGCCAAATCCTCAGCGCGACGCGACCGCGCCAGCGCGTCCTTGGCCTGGTCGTAGGCGTTCAGCGCACCGGCGTAGTCCTTGCGGGTCGCGTCGTCGAGGCCGGGCCTGGACACGTCGAGGTCGAGCGCCGCTATGTCCTCGCCGAGCGCCGTCACGTCCTCCTCGGAGGCCTGCCGGACCTCCGCGAACTGCGCGGCCGCCACCTTCTGCTTGCGCCGCCGACTGAAGAAGAACAACGCGCCACCTCCCAGTGCGAGCAGTCCGAGAACACCCAGTACGCCGGTCCCGCTGCCGTTGTCGTTGGACTGCGAACCGGCGTCCCGGCCGGCGAACCCACCCTGAGGCTGCTGGGCACGGGGGCCCGATGGCGCAGTCATCTCGGTGCCGAGGCTGTCAACCAGGTCCCGCAATGCCGCGACCTTGTCAGGCTTGTTGTTCGCGACCGCCTTGTCCACGAGTCGCTGGGCTTCGCCACTGGGCAGCACTCCGCCAGCGCTTCCGGCTCGAAGGTGGTCGCCTGCCAGCACTATGTAGGTGCCTGGTCGCCGCAGGGTGCTGACCAACTGACGTCCGGATGTCACCGTCTCGTCCCCGCTGCGATCGGGCAGTACCGCCAGGAAGATCGACTTGCCGGTGGCCTGGATCCGGGCGGCCAGCTGCTGGCCATCGGCCTGGCTGATGTTGTCGACGGCGGCCGGATCGATGTATACCGGCGAGGTCTTGAGGGCGGTCGCCGCGTTGTCCACGGCCGCGTCGGCGAGGGCCGGGGTGGCGAGTAGCCCGGTGAGGGCAACGACGAGCGCGACCAGGGTCGGGCTCCGGCGGAGAAGCGAGCGGGGCGTCATGTCAGTTCGTTGCTCCGGGGTCTGGGCACGGAACGGTGCCGCGCCGTCACCACAGTCTTCCCTCTATACCGCTGCCACCACCGCGCGGCCCCAGGTCAGTCTGCGATCTCGCAGATCACCGCGCCGCTGGCCACCGTCGCGCCGACCTCCGCAACCAGCTTGGTGACCGTGCCGGCCTTGTGGGCGTTGATCGGTTGCTCCATCTTCATGGCCTCCAGTACGACGACGAGCTCACCGGTCGCCACCTGCTGCCCCTCCTCGACAGCGACCTTGACCAGGGTCCCCTGCATCGGACTGGTCAGCGAGTCGCCGGAGGCGGCGGTGCCGCCCTTCGTCGCGCCGCCCCGCCGTGACGGTGGCCGTGCGGTGGCCGGCCCGTTCCCGCCGGGGCCGAACCCGGCCGGCAGGGTTACCTCCAGCCGCCGGCCGTCCACCTCGACAGTGACCCGTTCCCGCTGCGCGGCGCGTTCCGGTTCAGCGGCGGGGCCGGCGTACGGCTCGATGCCACCGGCGAACTCGGTCTCGATCCAGCGGGTGTGCACGTCGAAGCGATCGGCAAAGGCTGGATCCCGCACAACTGCGCGGTGGAAGGGCAGCGCCGTCGCCAACCCTTCGACGGTGAACTCGTCGAGCGCCCGCCGGCTGCGCTCGAGCGCCTGCTCGCGGGAGGCGCCGGACACGATCAGCTTAGCGAGCAGCGAGTCGAACGCCTGCCCGATCTCGCTGCCGGCGGTCACCCCCGAGTCGAGCCGTACGCCGGGGCCGGCCGGCGGCTTCCACACCTGCACGCTGCCGGGTCCGGGCAGAAACCCGCGCCCTGCGTCCTCGCCGTTGATCCGGAACTCGAACGCGTGCCCGCGCGGGGTCGGCGTCGGGTAATCCAGCCGCTCGCCGTCGGCGATCCGGAACATCTCCCGGACCAGATCGAGCCCGGTCACTTCTTCGGTGACCGGGTGCTCGACCTGCAACCGGGTGTTGACCTCGAGGAAGGAGATTGTTCCGTCCCGACCCACCAGGAACTCGACCGTGCCGGCGCCGGCGTACCCCGCCTTGGCGCAGATGTCGTGCGCAGCCGCGTGCAGTGCGGTCCGCTGGTCGTCGGACAGGTATGGCGCCGGCGCCTCCTCGACCAGCTTCTGGTGCCGGCGCTGCAGTGAGCAGTCCCGGTCGCCGACCACCACGACGTTGCCGTGCAGATCGCCGAGGACCTGCGCCTCGACGTGGCGCGGCCGGTCGAGGTAGCGCTCGACGAAGCACTCGCCCCGGCCGAACGCCGCCTGCGCCTCGCGGACGGCGGAGGCGAAGAGCTCCGGAATTTCCTCGAGCGTCCGGGCCACCTTGAGCCCGCGGCCGCCGCCCCCGAAGGCCGCCTTGATCGCGACCGGCAGGCCGCACTCGCGGGCGAAGGCGACGACCTCGTCGGCGCCGGAAACCGGATCGGCCGTGCCCGGAACCAGTGGCGCTCCGACCGCAGCGGCCAGATGACGCGCCTCCACCTTGTCGCCGAGCCGGCGGATCGCGTCCGGGGAGGGACCGATCCAGGTCAGCCCTGCGTCGATCACGGCCGTCGCGAAGTCGGCGTTCTCGGCGAGGAACCCGTAGCCGGGGTGGACGGCGTCCGCGCCGGCACGGGCGGCCGCTCCGAGCACCTTGGCGATGTCGAGGTAGCTGGTCGTCGGCGTCGTACCGCCAAGGGCTTGTGCCTCGTCGGCCAGCTGCACGTGCAGCGCGTCGAGGTCCGGCTCGGCGTACACGGCGACGCTCGCCAGTCCGGCGTCGCGGCAGGCACGGGCGATCCGAACCGCGATCTCACCGCGGTTGGCGATCAGCACCTTGCGCACGCGCGGCCCCCCTGCTCGACTCGGCCGGAGTGTAAGAGGGCGGGGTTCCGCACGTCGATCTGAGCCGTGCAGCGCCAGGCAACCTTCAGAAGATCCCGAAGCGCACGATGCAGAGCGCGCCGGCCAGCAGGCAGTAGATCCCGAACGGCGTAAGGGTGCGCGTCTCGAAGTAACGGGTGAGGAAGCGCACCGACACGTACGCCGCGAGGCCGGATACGACGCTGCCGGCGACGACCTGACCGCGGATGCCGGCCCCGAGCGGGCCGAAGAGGTCGGGGATCTTCAGTACGCCGGCCGCCAGGATCACCGGGGTGGCCAGCAAGAAGGAGAACCGCGCCGCATCCTCGTGGCTCAGGCCGCGGAGCAGCCCGCCCACCATCGTGATGCCGGACCGGCTGATCCCTGCGAACAGGGCGGCGATCTGGAAGGAGCCGATGAGTACGCCGTCGCCGTAGCGCAGCGTTGCGAGCCGGCGCACCGGCGGAGCAGCACCTGTGGTCACGCTGCCCCCGGAACCCGGGCCACCCACCAGCGCGGGCTCCGCGGGCGCCGCCGCCCGACGGCGCAGCCGCTCGCCGGCGAGCAGCAGCACGCCGTTGAGCGTGAGGAAGATCGCCGCGGCCAGCGGCTTGGCGAACAGCGTCCGGAGCTGGTGTTCGAAGAGCAGGCCGGTCAGCCCGACCGGGATCGTGGCGAGCACGATCAGCCAGGCCAGCCGCTGTGACGACGTCTCGACCCGACGCGTCCGCAGCGTGGTGAAGAAGCCGCCGATGACCCGGACCCAGTCGGCCCAGAAGAAGATCAGCAGGGCTACTGCCGTCGCCACGTGCAACCCGACGATGAAGGCGAGGTACGGCGACTCCGCACTGGACTGGTCGGTCACCAGGTGCTGCCAGCTGCCACCGATCAGAGCCGGGACCAGGATCGAGTGGCCCAGGCTGGAGATCGGGAACAGCTCCGTGACGCCCTGCAGCAAGCCGATGACGACGGCTTGGAGATAGGTCAGCATGGCCGGCTAGCGGAAGACGCCGGTGTGGCCGAGGGAGTACCGGCCGGGCTGCGGGTAGACGCACAGACCGTGCGGCCCGGCTCCGACCTTGATCCGGGCGATCTGTCGTCCGGTCGTCGTGTCGATGGCATACACCACCCCGTCGTACCGGCCGGACAGCCACAGCGTCTTGCCGTCGGCGGACACCCCGCCCATGTCGGGGCTGCCGCCGCCCGGCAGAACCCACTTGTGCACGACTCTGCGGGTGGCGAGGGCGATGACCGAGATGGTTCCCTCCCCACGGTTGGAGGCGTAGAGGTAACGCGAGTCCCGGCTGACGTAGAGCCCGTGCACTCCCTTGCCCGTCGGCAGAACGCCGACCTTTCGAAAGGATCGGCCGTCGATCTCCCACAGCCCGTTGGTGGCCATGTCGGCGACGTAGAAGACCCGGCCGTCGGGCGCGAGCTTGACGTCCTGGGGCATCGACCCCCGCGCCAGCGGCAGCACACCGATCAGCCGCTGGGCCGCGGTGTCCACCTTGATCAGCTGTCCGGAGAACTCACAGCTGGCGATGAAGTAGCGGCCGTCGGCGGAGAAGTCCGCGTGGTTCACCCCGGCGCACGGCACTGCCATGGAGTGCACCAACCGCATCGTGTGCGCGTCGCGGAAGTCGATCCGGCGTAGCCGCTCGGCCATCACCATCGCGTACCGGCCGTCGGGGGTGAAGTAGAGGTTGTACGGGTCCTCGACCGCGACCGGGCGTCCCGGTCGGCCGGTGCGAGGGTCGATCGGGGTCAGCGAGTTGCCGGTGTCGTTGTTTACCCACAGCGTCCTGAGGTCGTACGACGGCACGACATGCTGCGGCAGCCCGCCGACCCGGAAGTGCCCGACGATCCGGTATGTCCGCGGGTCGATCACGTCCACCGTGTTGCTCTTGCTGTTCGGCACGTAGATCCTGGCGGGGAAGCCGCGGACCACCGGGCTCAGCCGGCCGGCGCGGTCGGCGGCGTAGACGTCTCGCGGGTCGAGTGG
>JBPCOB010000009.1:0-14393 GCA_051000715.1 Mycobacteriales bacterium | reverse complement strand
TGTAGCCGACGCGCTGCACCACCCGGGGGTGTCGCAGGGTGAACGGGGTGGCTGCAACCCAGCCGACGATGACCACGACCATCGAGACCGCGAAGATCCAGAAGCCGACCCAGCTGTCCGCGTTTCGTCCCGCGTAGACGTGGTTGAGGTTGCGCAGCAGACCCGTGGTGAACACCAGGGCGACGTGGATCACGATGAACAGCAGGAACCAGACCAGCACGAGGAAGTGCAGCGAGCGTGCCGTCTGGATGCTGAGCGCCGTGCTGATCCGCTTGAAGCGGGTCGACAAGGCCGGTGACATGCCGAGGCCGGTGATGAGCGCGAGTGGGGCGGCGACGAAGACCGTGATGAAGTAGGCGATCAGCTGCAGGCTGTTGTAAGCCACCCAACCGGTCTCGGTGGGCCAGTTCAGCGACAGGTACTGGATCAGCACCGACCCGGCGTTGGGGAAGACGTCCCAGCTCGTCGGCACCAAGCGCCGCCACCGCCCGGTCGCGAACAGCAAGACGTAGAAGACCAGGCCGTTGAGCAACCACAGGGTGTCGATGCCCAGATGCCACCAGCGGGCCAGCCCGATGGAGTGTCGTATCCCCGGTAGACCGACCTGCCCCGGGAGGCTGATGGAGTCCTTCTTCGCGGTCCATAGCGGATCAGCGGGAACCGGCTCCTGGATGCGGAACCAGTCCTTGCCCGGAGTGCTGTGCCGGGTCCAGTAGAGCCGAGGGTGGTCACTGAGGATCTGTACACCCGACCGGATGATGAAGATCATCAAAAACAGATTGAAGAAGTGCTGCACTCCAACCCACATGGGCGTGCCTGCGTTCCGCGCGAAGCCGGCTGCCTCGACGGTGCCCGGGTAGTGCTCGATGAACCGCTGCCCCGACGGGGTGTTGCGCAGGCCCTTGGCGGCCGCCACCGCGAAGATCAGGACGACGAACCCGATCGGCAGTAACCAGAGCAGGTTGAACCATCTGCTGCGGCCGACCCGCACCCGTGGTGCGACACCGTGCGCCTGCGGTACCGAGCCGGCCCAGGTGGTGGGGTCAACGACATCCTCGCCCGCTGTCAGCTGCCATCGAAAGCTCCGCACCGCCTCCGGTGAAACGCTCGACGGTGCGGGAACGGGCAGATCCGCCGGGGTGGGCTGGTCGGCCGGGTCAGCCATGTGCCGCGCCTCCCGACCGTGCCGGCACGGCCACTTCGATGCCGCCGCCGGTGATCCGGACCGGATAGACCGGTACCGGCCGGATGGCCGGGGGTCCGGTGGGGGCCCCGGTGGTCAGGTCGAAGCGGGAGCCGTGCAGCCAGCATTCCACCTGGCCGTTTGCGATGTCGCCGTCGGATAGCGCGACTCGTTCGTGGCTGCACTCGTCGAGCAGGGCATGGACCGACCCACCGCTGCGGGCGAGGCAGACCGGGTGGCCGGCCAGGTCGACGTGCACCGCCGTGTCGTCTGCCAGCTGGTCCAGCGGGCCAGCTGGTACCCACTGCGAATTGCCGGCCGGGTCCAGTGCTTGGGGCACTCCGCCGCCGGCGTCTTGATCGATCAGCACCTCCGCCGTCGGCCTGGACGGCGACGGGGCCTGGTGCACCGGTCCGGTCCGCGCCTCAACGACCCGCATGTCCCCCTCCTCGGCGTACCGCTTTGAGCAATAATGATAACGCCAGTACTCTAAACTATCGGAGATCGACCGTCGAGGGGAGAGTGGAGGACCAACCGCTGTGACCTACGTGATCGCGGAGGCGTGCATCGACGTGCTGGACCGGGCGTGTGTAGAGGAGTGCCCGGTGGACTGCATCTACGAAGGGGAGCGAGCGCTGTACATCCATCCCGACGAGTGCGTCGACTGCGGCGCCTGCGAGCCGGTGTGCCCGGTGGAGGCGATCTACTACGAGGACGACGTGCCGAGCCCGTGGTCTGCCTTCACCGCGGACAACGCCCGGTTCTTCGCCGAGCCGCTACCCGGCGCCACGGCGGCGCTGGACTCCCCGGGCGGCGCCGCCAAGGTGGGCGCCGTCGGCGTAGACACGCCGCTGGTAGCCGGCTACCCGCACGGGGACCCGTGAGCCGCCGGTCCGGCGCTGCGGCTGGCGGCGATGTGCACGGCGCGCTCGCCTCGTCCACCCGGCGTCGGCTGCTCGAGCTGTTGCGAGCCGACGACATCCCACGCGACGCCCACGACCTGGCCCGAGCGATCGGACTGCACCTGACCACCGTCCGGTTCCACCTGGAGGTGCTGCGCGAAGCCGGCCTGGTGGTCCGCCGCTCGCATCCGCAGGTCGGTGTCGGCCGGCCACGGACCGCATACGCTCCCGTCAGCCGAGGCGCAGCGGATAGCTATCAAGGGCTGGCCGGCCTGCTCGCCGCCCATCTGTCCGACACCACCGAGGGGCGGGCGGCCCGCGCGGAGCAGGCCGGGCTGGCCTGGGCCGAGTACCTCGTGTCCGCCGTGACGGGGGCCGGCCGCAGTGTGGACGGGGCCGCGCGGCAGGTGAGTGGGCTGTTCGCCGAGATCGGTTTCGACCCCGAGCTCACCGCCATCGGTGCCGACTGGCAGATCGCGCTGCACGCCTGCCCGTTTCGCGCCGTCGCCCGCGCGTACCCGGAGGTCGTCTGCTCGGTGCACCTGGGGCTGCTGCGCGGCAGTCTCAGCCGGCTGGGCGTCTCTACCGCAAGCCGGCTGATGCCCTTCGTCGAGCCCGAGCTGTGCGTCGCTCAGCTGGCTCCGGCCGGCTGATCCGACTGCCGGAACACCACACGAGCTCGCCTTCCGACTTCCGGGTCAAGGGCCGGTGAGCCGGAGCCGCAGGTCGTCCTCGTCGAGGTCGTCCAGCCCGGCCGTCTCGAGTCGGCTGGCGAGTGAGCCAGCAGCGGCGACGAGCCGGTCGACCGCGACGCCGTACGGCGGCCCTGCGGCGTACGGCTCGATCCTGGCCCGGCCGCGGCGCAGCAGCCGGACCGCCCCGGTGGCGTTGCCGCGCTGGGCGTGAGTGAGCCCGACGGCGAGCTGGGCGAGGCCCTGCCAGAGCGCGCGCTCCGCGGGCGGCGCGGTCTTCCAGGCGGCCTCGAGCACCTCGTGCGCCGCGAATGGCGTCCCGGTGGCGAGCAGCCGGTTGGCCTCCGCGAGCGCCTCGGCCGGCGTCAGCGCCAGGTCCTCCGACACCCGCGGCACACCCGCGGTATCGCGCGGCAGCGGTCTGCCGGCGGCGTCCCGGGGGCGCGCGTTACGCGCCCGGCCGCTCGGGTCCCGGTCGCGGTCAGCCATCCGCGACCTCGCCGGCCCAGCGCACCAGCAGTTCGTTGACCCGCTCCGGCGCCTCCTCCTGCGGGAAGTGCCCCACGCCGTCCAGCAGGTGCCACTCGTACGCCGCCTCGACCCAACGTCCACTCCCGGCCGCAGTGGCCGGCGGAACGCAGCCGTCAACCGCGCCGTGTATCTGCAGGGTCGGCGTCGCCACCGGCACCGACATCGCGCGGGCATAGCGCAGCCCGTCCGTGCGCACCATCGACCGGACCGCCCAGCGGTAGTACTCCAGGCAGGAGTGCGCCACGCCCGGGATCTGCATGGCCTCGCGGTACCGGCCGGCGGTGTCGGTATCCGGCCAGCCCGGTCCGCTCCATCCGCGCAGGAGCCGCTCGACCGAGACCGCGTCCGCCCTGGTCAGGTAGCGCTCGGCCAGGCGGGGGGCCTGGAAGCCGAGCACGTGGCGGCCGGCACCTAGCTGCAGGCTTGGCCCGCCGGCCAACGCGGTTCGCAACCGGCGGGGATGAACGGCACCGATCACGACCAGCCGGCGTACCACCGAGGAGTGCAGGGCCGCCATCGACCAGCCGAGCAGGCCGCCCCAGCCGGTTCCGACGACCACCGCGTCCCGCTCGCCCAGCGCGCGCACCATGCCAGCGCAGTCCGCGGCCAGGGTGAAGGCGTCGTACCCGCGCGGCGGCTTGTCGCTGGCGCCGTAACCGCGAAGGTCGGGCGCGACGGCTCGGAAACCGGCGTCGGCGAGCGCGACCAGCGCGTGCCGCCAGCACCACCAGAACTCGGGGAACCCGTGCAGGAGCAGCACGAGTGGCCCGTCGCCCAGCTCCGCGGCGTGGAACCGGGCGCCGTTTGCCGTGATGTCGCGGTGCGTCCATGGCCCCTCGACGAGCACGACCGACTCCTCGGCGGCCCCCATGCGGGGAGCCTGGCACACCTGGGCCGGCAGGCCGGGTCAGCCCGCGGTGCCGACCCGGCTCGGGGGGGCGACGGTTGGGTGCTTGGCCCACTCGACGTCGTCGCGGACGGTGCGGATGGTGCGCGCCGGCGGCGACAGCCGCTTGAGCTGACCTCGGGCGACCAGCGCGAAAAGCCCGGCCCCGAAGAGGTAGAAGACGCCGACGATGAGGAACGCCCAGCCGAGCGGGAGCCCGAGGCCGTGCAGCCCGAACGCGATCGCGATCGACACGAATAGCAGCCCGAGCACGGCCAGGAAGCCGGCGCCGCCCAGCAGGCCGGCGCCGATGCCGGCACGTTTGGCCTGTGCGGTGATCTCCAGCTTGGCCAGCTCGATCTCGGAGCGGACCAGGTTGGACAGCTCTTTGCTCGCCCCGGCCACCAGCTGGCCAAGGGACGGCTCACTGCTAGGCGTGCTGCTGGAGCGCGCCGCGTCGATCCGCTCGGACATCTCGTCCCCCTTGTCGTACGCCGGTGGGTCCCCTCGCACGTACCCTTGCCGCACTACCCCCGTTCCCGACCACGACACGCTCGCCCGCGTCCTCCCGGCCGCTGGGGTGTGGGGGAGGAATCGGGCGGCGGAGGAGGAGCGATGACCGTACTGCTCCTCGTCTTCGCCGGCACGCTGATGGTCGGCGTACTGATCAGCGGGCTCGCTCACCGGTCGATCGTCTCCACCGCCCTGCTCTTTCTCGTGGTCGGCTTTGTGGCCGGTTCCAGAGTGACCGGGGTGCTGGACCTCGATCCCCGGAGCCCGCTGGTGCTCCGCTTCGCCGAGCTGGCGCTGTTCAGCGTGCTGTTCTCCGACGGCATGCACGCGGGCGTTCGCGACCTGCGCTCGGCCTGGGGGCTGCCCGGCCGGGCGCTCCTTTTCGGGATGCCGCTCACCTTCGCCGGCGGCACGCTGCTCTGCCACCTGCTCACCGGGCTGAGCTGGGCGGAGTCGATGCTGGTCGCGGCGGTGCTTACGCCGACCGACCCGGTGTTCGCCGAGGCGCTGGTGGGCCGCAAGGAGGTGCCTCACCGGCTGCGGCACCTGCTCAACGTCGAGAGCGGGCTCAACGACGGGCTGGCGCTACCCTTCGTCCTGGTCCTGATCTCGCTGGTCTCCTCGGAGTCCACCTCGGGACTCGGCGTGCTGGGCGATCTGGCCCTCGGCGTGGCCATCGGCATCGTCGTCCCATACGTCGCCCTGATCATCGAGGGGCTGCCGGTCTTCCGCGCGCACGGGCGTTACCAGCCGCTGAACGCCTTCGCGATCGGGCTGCTCGTTCTGGCGCTGTGCTACGTCACGCACGCCAACCCGTTCCTTGCCGCCTTCGCCGCCGGCAGCACGGTGTCCTCGGTCAGCCCGGCCGCCCGGGCCTCTTTCGAGGGGTTCGGCGAGCTGGTCGCCGAGCTGCTCAAGCTGGCCGCGCTGCTGATCTTCGGTGCGCTGCTGTCGCCGGACCTGCTCGGCCGGCTGCCGCTCTCGGCGTACGTCCTTGCCGTTCTGCTGCTCGTGCTGGTCCGGCCGGCGGCGCTCTCGCTCTCGCTGCTGGGTAGCCAGCTTGCGCGGCGCGAGTGGATCGCGGCCGCCTGGTTCGGCCCCAAGGGGTTCGCGTCGGTGACCTACGGGCTGCTGGTGTTGCAGTCCGACGCCACGAACGCCCGGCGGATGTTCGACATCATCGCCATCACGATCGCTCTTTCGATCGTGGCTCACTCCTCCACCGACCTGACCGTCACCCGCTGGTTCCATGACGAGCGGGCGGATCCCCCTCGCCCGCTGCGCCGGCTGCTCGCACGCGTCCAGTCACGCTGAGCGAGCTGATCGCCGGTACGCCGACCCTCCCCGGCTCAGTCCTCCGGCGGCGCCGACGGCATCCGCTCGCCGATCGCGTTGACCACCGTCGGGTCGGCGAGCGTGGTCACATCGCCCAGCTCCCGGTGCTCGGCGACATCGCGGAGCAGCCGACGCATGATCTTGCCGCTGCGGGTCTTGGGCAGCTCCGGGGTGACTAGGATCTGCCGCGGCTTCGCGATCTTGCCGATCGACCGGGAGACGTGGTCGCGCAGCTCGCGGACGAAGGCCTCACCGCTGGAGGTGTCCTCGGCCACCGATCCCTTGACGGTCACGAAGGCGACGATGCCCTGCCCGGTTGTCGGGTCGCTGGCGCCGACGACAGCGGCCTCGGCCACCGACGGGTGGCTCACCAGCGCGTGCTCGACCTCGGTGGTCGAGATCCGGTGACCGGAGATGTTCATGACGTCGTCCACCCGGCCGAGCAGCCACAGGTCCCCGTCGTCGTCCTTCTTGGCGCCGTCGCCGGCGAAGTAGCGGCCCTCGAAGCGCGACCAGTAGGTGTCGCGGTAGCGCTCGTCGTCGCCCCAGATGCCCCGCAGCATCCCGGGCCAGGGCTCGGTGAGCACCAGGTAGCCGCCGCCGCCGTTGCCCACCGGCGAGCCCTCGCTGTCGACGATCTCGGCGCAGATGCCGGGGAACGGCGTCATGGCGGCGCCCGGCTTGGCCGCCGTCACGCCCGGCAGCGGGGTGATCATGATCGCTCCGGTCTCGGTCTGCCACCAGGTGTCGACCACGGGGCACCGGTCGCCGCCGATGTGCTCGCGGTACCACATCCACGCCTCTGGGTTGATCGGCTCGCCGACGCTGCCGAGCACCCGGAGCGAGGACAGGTCGTGTCCGCCGGGCAGCTCCGGTCCCCACTTCATGAAGGTGCGGATCGTGGTCGGTGCCGTGTAGAGCAGCGTGACGCCGTACCGCTCGACGATCGACCACCAGCGGTCCTTCGCCGGAGTGTCCGGCGTGCCCTCGTACAGCACGCTGGTGGCGCCGTTGGCGAGCGGGCCGTAGACGATGTAGCTGTGGCCGGTGACCCAGCCGACGTCGGCCGCGCACCAGTAGACGTCGGTCTCCGGCTTGAGGTCGAAGACGTACCGGTGGGTGGCGGCGCACTGGGTGAGGTAGCCGCCGGTGGTGTGCAGGATGCCCTTGGGCTTGGCCGTCGTACCGCTGGTGTAGAGGATGTAGAGCGGGTGCTCGGCGTCGAAGGCTTCGGCCTCGTGGGTCTCCGACTGTGACTCGACCAGCTCGTGCCACCAGACGTCGCGGCCGTCGGTCCAGTCGATGTCCTGACCGGTCCGGCGTACGACGAGGACGCTGCGCACGTCGGGGCAGTCCTGCAGGGCCTCGTCCACCGCCGGCTTGAGGGCGCTGGCGGCTCCGCGCCGGTAGCCGCCGTCGGCGGTGATGACGACCCGGGCGTCGGCGTCGAGGATCCGGCTGCTGAGCGCCTCGGCGGAGAACCCCCCGAAGACCACCGAGTGCGGCGCGCCGATGCGGGCACACGCGAGCATCGCAACCACGGTCTCCGGGATCATCGGCAGGTAGATCGCCACCCGGTCACCAGCCTGTACGCCGAGCTCGGTCAGCGCGTGCGCGGCCTGGCAGACCGAGCGGTGCAGGTCGGCGTAGGTGATCGTCCGGCGGTCGTCGTCCGGCTCGCCCTCCCAATGGAAGGCCACTCGCTCGCCCCGGCCGGCCTCGACGTGCCGGTCGACGCAGTTGACCGCGACGTTGAGCGTTCCGCCGACGAACCACTTGGCGTACGGCGGCTCCCACTGCAGCGGCTCGGTCCAGTCGCTGGCCCAGGTGAGCTCGCGGGCCTGCGCCTCCCAGAAGCCGATCCGGTCCTTGGCGGCCTGCTCGTAGATCTCCGGGCCGGCGTTGGCCCCGGCAACCAGCTCGGCCGGTGGCTTGAACCGGCGGTCCTCCGTCAGCAGGGCGGACAGCGCGATCTCGTGCTCCGGCTCGCTCATCGGACACTCCCGTGGTCTGGCCGCTGGGTCGGCACCAACGCTACGCAGGCAGCCGCCGCGCGCAAGACCGTGCAATCAGACTCTGCCGGTCGGCATTACCCTCTGGCGGTGCCCGGCGCTCCCGATGCGGTGGTGGACCCGCTGGCCGGGCTGGTCGAGCTGCCGGGCGTCGCGGCAGCGGCCGAGTCGGCCCGGGTGGTGGTCGACCGGTTGTTGCGGCACGGCGTACTGCGTCGCCGGTCCACCGAGGTGACGACGGAGTCGGCGCGACGCGGGGCTCGCGCGTCGGCCTTGCTCGACGGGCTCGTCGACACCGGCGACTCTCCGTCGGTCGCCGCCATGCGGCTCTACGCCGAGCTGGGCACGCTGCTGCCCGCGTGGCCACGGGCCCCCCGCCAGGTGCTGGCTCGGATGCACGTCCTGGCTGCCCGCGGCCGGTCCGCGGACGCCGACCTCGGCCGCCCGCGGGCAGGTGCGGTGGCGGAGGACCCGCTCGGCCTTGGCCTCCCGCCGACACCCGAGGAGGTCTCCGGGCGGCTCAGCGCGCTGGCTGAGCTGGTGGTCCGGCGAAGCTCCGCGCCCGCGATCGTGGTGGCTGGCGTGGTCCACGGCGAGCTGCTCGTGCTTCGGCCGTTCGTGGTCGGCAGCGGCCTGGTGGCGCGGGCCGCAGCTCGTCTGACGCTGGTGCAGCGCGGCCTGGACTCTCGCTCGCTGGGCGTGCCCGAGGTCGGCCACGTCGCTTCAGGGCCGGCGTACGCGGTAGCTGCGCGGGGGTACGCCGCCGGCGGTGGCACCGGCGTGGCCGACTGGTTGGTGCACTGCGCGGGTGCCGTTGAAGCGGGCGCCCAGGAAGCGCTGGCGATCTGCGAGGCCCTCCGCCGGGGATGAGCCCCCAGGCTGCGGCTCGGTCACCGGGGTGTCGAGGTTTGCCGGTGGGCTACCGGGGGATGCCTGCAAGCGCACAAAAGTGAAAACGGGGTCCGGCTTCACCCCCCCGAAGCTGGACCCGCGACGACCCCCGCTACCCCCCCAAGCGGGGGTCGTTCACTGTGCGGGCCTCATCGGCCGGTCGGCCACATCGGTTGGCTCTGTCCCGATCGCCGATCCTCAACTTCGGTAGCCCAACGGGCGGGTTGAGCGGCTGCCCGCTGGTTGTGCATAGCCGCCGCGCCTCCACAGATGGAGCCGCCGGCCTGTCCACCGGTCGGTGCTGCCGGGCACCGTGGATCTCCCACGAACAACGGGAGAGCCCGTGGACTCGCCTCGGCCCGGCCCCCAGCGCGCGCTGCTGGTCACCGCCGACCTCGACCTGCTCGACCACCTCCTTCGGCTCGGTGCAGCTGCCGGTGCCGAGCTAGAGGTGGCGGCCGATCCGGGTGCGGCCCGTACACCCTGGAGCAGCGCCCCCGTGGTCCTGGTCGGCGGCGACCTCGCCGAGAGGTTGGCCGGGTCCCGGCTACCGCGTCGCGACGACGTCGTGATCGTAGGCACCGACCTCGACGACGCCGGCGTCTGGCGGCGGGCTGTCGCGCTCGGCGCGGATCACGTCGTATTCCTTCCGGACGCGGAGTCGTGGGTGATCGACCTGCTGGCCGACGCGGCCGAGGGACGACCACGAGCGGCGCCGGTAGTGGGAGTCCTGGGCGGGCGTGGGGGTGCCGGCGCCACCAGCCTGGCGGCCGCTCTTGCGGTCACCGGCGTCCGTGCCGGCCGTCGGACGATGCTCGTTGATGCCGACCCGCTCGGGGGCGGGATCGACCTGGTGATCGGCGGTGAGTCCGCGGGCGGACTGCGCTGGCCGGAGCTGGCGGGCACGCGAGGCCGGGTCAGCGGTACGGCGTTGCGCGACGCGCTACCCCGGGTCGACGAGCTGACGGTTCTGTCCTGGGATCGCGGCGACGCCCTGACCATCCCGACGGAAGCCATGTCGGCGCTGCTCGCGGCGGCTGAGCGGGGAAGCGACCTGGTCGTCGTCGATCTCCCGCGGCGGCCCGACGACGCCGCTCGCGCCGCCATGGAGCGGGCCGCGGTGGTGCTGCTCGTCGTACCTGCGGAGGTTCGCGCCGCGGCCGCCGCCGCCCGGGTTGCCACAGCGGCCGGTTTGTACTGCCATGACCTCCGGGTGGTTGTCCGGGGCCCGGCACCGGCCGGGTTGCCGGCAGAGGTGGTGGCCGACTCGCTGGGGCTACCGCTCGCCGGTGCCATCCGGGCCGAGCCGGGCATCGCCGCGGCGCTGGAGCGGGGCGAGCCACCGGCACGGCGGGGCCGAGGGCCGCTGGCCGGGTTCTGCGCCGGGTTCCTCGACGAGCTGCTGCCGCCGGCCCGGCCGGCCGCGGCGTGAGTGGTCCAGACGCCGAGCTGCTGGCCCGGGTGCGCGGTCGGCTGGCAGCCGACGGCACCGAGCCCACGCCCGCCAGCGTGGCGCTGGCGCTGCGCACCGAGGGCACGCTGCGCGGCGACGCCCAGCTCCTGTCCGTGCTTGCCGGGCTTCAGTCCGAACTGGCCGGGGCCGGACCGCTCGAGCCTTTGCTGCGCGACCCCGATGTCACCGATGTGCTGGTCAACGCTCCGAACGAGATCTGGGTCGACCGGGGCGGCGGACTGGTCCGGGCATCGGCGCGCTTCCCGGACGAGGCCGCCGTACGGCGGCTCGCCCAGCGGCTCACCGCCGCGACCGGCCGGCGGCTCGACGACGCGCAGCCGTTCGCCGACGCCCGGCTTTCCGACGGCACCCGGCTGCATGCGGTGCTGCCACCCGTGTGTCCCGGCGGCACCTGCCTGTCGTTGCGGATACCGCGCCGGAGCGCCTTCACCCTCGAGGAGCTCGGCGCTGCGGGTTCGCTGACCCCGCCGGTCACCGCGCTGCTGCGGTCCGTGGTGAGGGCCCGGCTCGCCTTCCTGATCAGCGGCGGCACCGGAACGGGCAAGACCACGCTGCTGTCGACGCTGCTCGGCCTCGCCGACGCGGCTGAGCGGATCGTGCTCGTGGAGGACTCCGGCGAGCTGCGCCCGGACCGACCGCACGTCGTACGGCTGGAGTCCAGACCTCCCAACGTCGAGGGGGCGGGGGCCATCACGCTGCGCGACTTGGTGCGTCAGGCGTTGCGGATGCGGCCGGACCGGCTTGTCGTGGGGGAGGTCCGGGGTGCCGAAGTCGTCGACCTGCTGGCCGCCCTCAACACCGGCCATGAAGGCGGCTGCGGCACCGTGCACGCCAACAGCGCAGAGGACGTGCCGGCGCGGCTGGAGGCCCTGGGGCTGGCCGCCGGTCTGGGCCGCGAGGCACTGCACAGCCAGCTGGCCGCCGGCGTCCATGTGCTGGTGCACCTGACCCGGGAAGCACCCGGGGTACGCCGGGTGGCGGAGGTACGCGTGCTGAGCCGGGGCGGGGACGGCCTGGTGACCGCCGAGCCGGCGCTCGCCGTAACGAAGGAAGGCCAGTGGCTCGGGACCGGAGCCGAGCGTCTCCGGGAGCTACTGGCCGCTCGCGGGCTGCGGTGGCCGGCCGGGTGAGTGAGACGACTGTGGTCGCCATGGGCTTCGCCGTCGGCGCCGCCTGGGTCGCCACCGCCGACGGTGCGGCGGCCGCCCGGCGGCTGGCTGGCCGCCCGCGGCTGGCAGGAATTGTGCGTGAAGCGGCTCTACGTCCGTGGCCGCTCCCGCTGCTCGCCGCGGCGGCGTCCTTGGTCCTGCTGGGACCGGTCGCGGCAATGATCGGCGCCGGTGGCGCACTGGCCGGCCGACGGGCTCTGACCGCCGTGCGAGCCGCGGCCGACCGCGAGCGGGCCGCCGCGGCCGCCGCCTCGGTGTGCTCGGTGCTGGTGGCCGAACTCCGTGCCGGCCGGCCACCCGATGCTGCCCTGGCCCTGTCAGCGGAGGACCTCCCGCCGCCGTTGAGCGAAGCCCTGCGACGAGCCGTGGTCTCCGCTAGACTGGGTGGGGACATCTCGGCTGCTCTGAGCGCCGCCGGTGCTGCGGCCTCGGACTCTGGCGGCCTGCTGCTTCGCCAGCTCGCCACCTGCTGGCAGGTGGCCGGGCGTACCGGCGCGGCGCTAGCCGGCGTGGTCGATGCCCTCGCAACCGACCTTAGGGCCCGCGAACGGCTGCGGTTGGAGACCCAGGCGGCGCTGGCCGCTCCCCGGACGACCGCCTGGCTGCTCGCGGCCCTGCCGGCCGTGGGCATCGCGATGGCGGCGGGTTTCGGAGCAGCCCCGGTCCGGGTTCTGCTGCGGACACCGCTCGGGCTGGCTTGCCTGGTGCTCGGCGCGACCCTCGACCTGCTCGGCGTCCTGTGGACTCGCCGGTTGGTGCGCCGTGCCCTCGACTCGCGATGACGCCCGTAGCGGCGCTGGTGGGGGCCGCCGTCCTAGCCGCGGCCGCGGCGGTAGCCCTCCCGGATCCAGCCCGCGGGACGGGCCGGCTGCGGGCGCGTGCGGTGTTGGGCACCCACGCGCCGCGGCCGCGCCGGGTTCCCCACGGAAGCCCGCTGTCGCCGAAGTTGGCCGCCGTAGCGGCCGGCACGGCGGTGGGCTGGGTGGTCGGCGGCACCCTCGGCCTGCTGCTCGGTATCGGAGCCGGTGTCGCCGTCGTTGCGCTGGTTCGACGGCTGCCGGCCGGTGCCGAGCGCCAACGCGCTCGTGAGCTGGCCGCCGACCTGCCCCTGGCGCTGAACCTGGTGGCCGCCTGCCTCGAGGCGGGCAGCCCGCTTGGCTCGGCGGTGGAGGTGGTGGGGGCGGCGCTCGGCGGGCCGCTCGGCCGCGAGCTCGTCGGGGTGGCGGTGTCGTTACGACTCGGGAGCTCCGCGGAGCAGGCGTGGTCCCGACTGTCGGCCGAACCGGTCGTGCGGCCGGTGGCCAAGGCCGTGGTACGGGTGTCGGACAGTGGTGCGGCGCTGGCTCCCTTGATGTCTCGGCTCGCCGAGGAGCAGCGCGACCGGACCCGGCTGGCAGCGGACGCGGCCGCGCGCCGGGCCGGCGTACTCGTCGTTGCGCCACTTGGACTGTGCTTCCTGCCGGCGTTCCTGCTGCTAGGCGTTGCACCGGTGATCATCGGGCTGGTCTCGGTGGTGCTGCGCTGAGTTGTCCACCGGTGACCGACTGGCTGCTGGAGTCCACAGATTGCCGCGCGGCGCTTCGACCGGGGCCGCCCGGGCGGCAATCTCGACTCATCGCTCGAACGCCTGTACGAGCGTCGAGCCGGCCGTCCGCCGGCACCGCGAGGAGGTAATCCCATGCGTCGTGTGCGCGCCATCCTGCACCGGTCAGAGGCCGGCATGACCACCGCGGAGTACGCCGTTGGAACGGTCCTCGACCTGTGCCACTATTGAGGAATGACGCGACGCGCTGCCATTTACTGCCGGCTCTCGCAGGACCGAACCGGAGCCGGAGTGGTCGTGGACCGGCAGGAGCGAGAGTGCCGCCAACTCGCTGAGTCCCTAGGTTGGACGGTGAGCAAGGTCTACGTAGACAACGACGTGAGTGCCTACCGCAAGGGCGTTGAGTTGCTCTGATCGCGATCGGGAACGACAAAGGCAAGGAGCCTGCGGCCCCTTGCCACTTCCAAGGTATAGCGGAGTGGGGGTCTTGCGGCAAGGCCCCTTTCGTGCCTCAGACTTCTCGGCCGTGCGGAGGGAAGCGCGGGGTTGGGCATGAACGACGTGACCATCGTGGGTAGCGGGCCGACTGGGCTGATGTTGGCGGGAGAGCTGACGTTGGCGGGGGTCGACGTTGTGATCCTTGAGCGGCGTTCGACGCCGGACCTTGTCGGCTCTCGTGCTCGCGGGTTCCACTCGCGAACGATCGAGATCTTCGACCAGCGCGGCATCGTCGACCGGTTCCTCGCCGAGGGACAGACGGCCCAGGGGCTGAGCTTCGCCAACACCTCGCTGAACGTCAGCGGCTTCCCTTCCCGGCACCCGTACACGCTGGGGCTGGGGCAGAGCCACATCGAGCGGATCCTGCTCGGCTGGGTCGAGGAGCTGGGCGTGCCGATTCGTCGAGGGCTCGAGGTCACTGGCTTTGCCCAGGACGACGCCGGCGTCGACGTCTACCTCGCCGACGGCGGGCCGCTCCGAACGGCGTACCTGGTCGGGGCCGATGGTGGGCGCAGTGGCATCCGCAAGGTGGCCAGCATCGACTTCGTCGGAGCGGAGGCGACCCGGAGCCATCTGATCGCCGAGGTCCAGGTGACCGAGGAGACGCCCACTGGCATCCGGCTTGACGACGTCGGCATCCATGCGATGAACGTGATGGAGGACGGGCGGACCGTAGGGATCGTCGTGACCGAGCAGGAGCTCGTACCCGCGACCGAGCCGACCCTGGCGGACCTCGGCGAAGCACTGACGGCCGTGTACGGCAC
>JBPCOB010000008.1:0-17567 GCA_051000715.1 Mycobacteriales bacterium | reverse complement strand
GCCATCACGGGCTCCGGCGCGGTCCAGCTGCGCAGGTCCGCCGAGCGGGAGAGCCAGATGTCGCCGCGCCGGCCGATGCTGGCCATCGGTCGGTGGTACATGATCCAGTCGCCGTTGACCCGACGCGGCAGCAGGGCGGCGTTCTTGTCCTCCGGTGCCATCACCATGCCGAGCCGCTCGAAGGTGACGAAGTCCTTCGTCAGCGCCAGCGAGACCGCCGGGCCGCCACTACCGAAGGCCGTGTAGGCGATCACCCACGCCTCGAGCTCCTCGAGGAAGGTGACCCGCGGGTCCTCGAGCCCCCACTCCTCCTCCGGCCGGTCGGGAGTGGGCGCCATGCACGGCGAGTCGTCAACCACCCAGTTCGAGACGCCGTCACGGGAGCGGGCCAGGGCCAGGTGCGAGATTCCCCGACGATCCTCGACCCGGCAGACCAGCACCGTGGTGCCGTCCATCGTGGTGGCGCCGGCATTCATGACCGCGTTCACCGGATACGGCCAGCGGTCCGCGTTCAGCAGCGGGTTCGCCCTCGACCGCGTGAACAGCGTGTCGCTATGAGGCGGCGACTTCTCCATAGAGGCGAAGGTAGTCGTCGACCATGCGTTCGGCGGAGAACCGCCGCTCCGCCACGCGGCGACAACCAGCCCGGTCCAGGCCTACGACGTCCGGCAACGCCTCGACCGCGGAGTCCACGTCGTCGACCAGCAGGCCGGTGACGCCCTCGTCGACCACCTCCGGCATCGACCCTCGGCGGTAGGCCAGCACCGGCGTACCGCAGGCCATCGACTCCACGACCGCTAGGCCGAACGGCTCCTCGAAGTCGATCGGGTGCACCAACGCCGCGGCCGAACCCAGCACCCGCGCCCGGTCGGCCGGCCCGACGTTGCCGAGATAGCGGACGGCGGCGCCGTCGACGTACGGCGCTACCTTCTCGGCGAAGTAGCGCTCGTCCTGCACCAGCCCGCAGATCACCAGCGGCCGCCCCGCCCGACGGGCGATCTCGATGGCGTCCGCCGTGCCCTTATCCGGCGAGATGCGGCCGAAGACGACCAGCTCCTCGCCCGTGGTGGCGGCGAACGGCAGCACCGAGAGGTCTACGCCGTGGTAGACGGTCGCGAGGTAATCGAGCTCCGGCGCACGGTCGGCGTCGGAGATCGACACGTACGCCGAGTGCGACCGCTGGAAGGCCGGCAGGATCCGCGGATCGGAGAAGCCGTGGATCGTGGTGAGCAGCCGCGTCCGGCAGAACGCCGAGAAGGCCAGCGGCAGCCAGTCGAGATGGTTGTGCACCAGGTCGAACCCGCCAGAGCGGTCCAGCGCATGGGCTACGTGCAGCGCCTCCCAGACGCGCCCGTCGAGCTCAGGGGCGTCGCCGTAGCCGCGCGGGCAGACGCCGTCGAGGCGCGCCGAGGTGACGGAGTCGAGGGTGGCGAACAGCGTCACGTCCACGCCCCGACGGACCAGTCCCTCGGCCAGCAGGCTGGTGACCTGCTCCCACGGGCCGTAGGCCCGCGGCGGCGTCCGCCAGGCCACCGGCCCCAGGAGGGCGACCCTCACTGCCGCGGCAGCGTGGTCTGCAGACCCGCCTCGTCCAGCAGCAGCACCGCCTGCAGGTAGGCCAGTGTCGACTCGGCGCCCTGGTTGATGTTGACGGCGGCCTCGCCCAGCCCGTCCCGGCAACCGCCGGTGGCGAAGTCGTACAAGGAAAGTCCGAGCCGGTTTCGGCCAAGGAACCACTCGAAGGCCTTGACCGCGCGGCGCCCGTGCTCCTCGTCGCCGGTGATTCCCATCGCCTCCACCTCGGCCGCGGCCAGGGCGGTGGCATCGAGCGGCTGCTCGTCGCCCGACTCAGAAACCGGCTCGCCGGGACGCAGCCCGCGATGGCCGACCAGCCGCACGTACGGCGACTCCAGGCCGCACAGGCGGGCATACCACTCCAACCCGTCCAGCCCGCGGCCGATCATGGCGTCGTCCTCGATCATCCGGCCGGCCGCGAGGAGGGCCTGGGGCAACCGGGCGTTGTCATAGGTCAGCTCGAGCTCGAACCACGGCCAGCTCTGCGTGCACTCAGCCTGGAACTGCCGGTCCAGCCGTCCGGCCAGGTTGCGCAACACCGTCAGCCCGGCGTCACCCAGAACATCCGGCCGGGGCGCGCTCAGGCCCAGGATCGTGTAGGCGATCGACCGCGGAGCCGCAAGCCGGTCGAGCGCGGGCAACATCTCGGCGAGCAGCAGCCCGGTAGGTTCGTGGACCGACAACGGCGGCTCGGCGGCGAGCACCGTGCCCAGAGCCCACACGGCGCGGCCGAGGTGGTCGCCTACGTGCGGCCCATCGAGCCAGCGGCGGTCGTAGGACATGAAGTTGTGCATGCCACCCGATTTCGCGTCCCAGGCGTGGCGCAGGAAGCCGAGGGACAGCGCCAGCAGTCGGTCGTAGGTCGTACCGCGGCCGCTCCTCCGCAGGCCGATGCAGACCAGCGCGAGCCGGGCCACGTCGTCGACGCAGTAGCCAGATGCCCGGTGCGGTACCACGCCGTCGGCGTGCTGCACGATGCCGACGTCGTCGACGAGGGTCAGCAGGTGGTCGGGTCGCACCGCGGGTGAGCTGGCCGGACGCGGTCGGGCCGCGGTCACGGGCCCGAGCTCCACCGCCTCGCCCAGGACCGCCCGGAGCTGCTCGCCGACCGCCGGCCAGGTCATGGTCCGACCGAGCGCGGTGGCCGCCTCGCGGGCGGCCCGCAACGCCGCCGGGTCGTCGAGCAGCCCGATGACCTCCTCGGCCAATGCCACGGGGTCGTCGAAGGGAACGAGCACGCCGGCACCATCGGTCAGCAGGTCTTCCGCGTAGTAGTACGGCGTCGAGACGACGGGACAGCCGGCCACGATGGCGAAGGTGAGGGCGCCAGAGACGATCTGCTCCCGCGACCGGTACGGCGTGACGTAGAGGTCGGTCGCCGCCAGCAGCGTCGCCAGGTCGCCCACGTCGAGGAAGCGGTCGATGAAGTGCACGCAGCCGGTGAGCCCCAGGTCGCGGACCCGCCGTTCCAGCGACAGGCGGTACCGCTCTCCCTCGACCCGCGCCACCTCCGGGTGGGTGCGCCCGGCCACCAGGTAGAGCGCCTCGGGGTGCTTGGCCACGATCGCCGGCATCGCCTCGATCGCCATCTCGATGCCCTTGTTGGCGGAGATCAGACCGAAGGTCGCCAGCACGGTGCGGCCGGCCACGTTCTCCAGCGCCGGGCGGGGACCGGCCGCATCCGTGCGCGGTACCCGCAGCCGGGCCTTGATCTCCTCGCTGTCCCGATCGCCGGGCAGCAGCCGGCTGGGACCACCGTGCGGCACCACCCGGATCCGCTCAGGCGGGACGAGCTGCGCCTCGGAGACCATCCGGCGCGCCGTCTCGGTGAAGACGGTGACCAGGGTGGCTCGTGCGCACAGCGCCCGCAGCGTCTCCGCCTGCCGGACCGACGGGCTGGAGAGCACGGTGTGCAGGGTTACCACCAGCGGCTGCTCGAGCTCCTCGGCCATCGTCAGCACCCAGCTCCCGGCCGGCCCGCCGAAGATGCCGTACTCGTGCTCGATCACGACAACGTCGGTGCCCCGCCGGGTGAGCACGGCTGCCGCGCCCGCATAGTCGCCCCGAACGTCCTGCCTGACCCGGGCCACGACCTCCGACGCGTAACGTCGGTCCTCGTCGCGGGACATCGCCACCACGTCCACGGCGATGTTGCGGGCGGCACCCAGCAGCGCCTCCCGGAGGTCCGCCGCGAAGGTGCCGATGCCACAAGCACGAGGCGGGTACGTCGAAACCACGGCTACCCGCATGATGAAATTTCTACCCGATGTCGCCGGATGTTCCCAGGCGCCCACCGACATGCTTTGATCGCTGCCGCGTGGGGCATTGCGACCCCGAGATCTCAAGCCGACCGGAGGGGCACCGCATGGACGCGATCACAATGCTCAAGGACGACCACAAGACCGTGGAGAAGCTCTTCAAGCAGTTCGAGAAGCTGGGCCACGACGGCGACCCGGCCAAGAAGCGGGAACTCGTCGACTCGATGATCTCAGAGCTCGCGGTGCACGCTCACATCGAGGAGCAGGTCTTCTACCCGGCCGTCCGTGCGCAGGTTCCGGACGAGGAGGACATGGTCCTCGAGGGGCTGGAGGAGCACCACATCGTGAAGTGGACGCTGTCCGAGCTCGAGGGCATGAGCCCGTCCGAGGAGCGCTTCGACGCAAAGGTCACCGTGCTCATGGAGAGCGTGCGACACCACGTCGAGGAAGAGGAAGGCGAGATGTTTCCGGGCGTGCGCAAGGCGCTCGGCCGCAAGAAGCTTCAGGAGCTGGCCGAGAAGCTCTCGGTCGCCAAGGCCACCGCGCCCACCCGCCCCCAGCCCAAGGCGCCGGACACACCCACCGGCAAGGCCAAGATCTCCCGCACCGTCAAGAAGTAAGCCAACGCCTGACCTCGGCGCGCAGCTAGGACTCGGTCCCTACCGCCCCATCGCGTTCGTGCGCTGGAAAGGCCGTCGTGCCGCCGTACACGAGCGCGATCATGGGGCCCACGTCGTCGGCGATGGTGCCGACCGCCGAGCAGGCGCGGCCGAGCGTCTCACGATCTAGTGCAGTGGCCAGCAGCGTGTGCTCGACGAAGATCGCTCCCTGCGACCAGTACGCCCGCCCGAAAACCGCGCGGGAGTTGACAGAGTTGATCTCCTCCAGCAGCTTGGCCGAGCGCTTGACCCCGGTAACAGCGGCGCAGAAGACGTTGACCACCACCGGATCGGCGTCCATCACGCGAACGAAGTAGACGGCGCTGCCGTGCCGGAGTGGGTAGTCGCCGTCCGCATCTGACTTGACCCGGCACAGCTCGAACTCATCCTGCAGCAACCGCTCGACGTGCGATCGGACCATGTCGACGTACGCCACCTGGACCCCTCTCCGACTCGAACGCTCATCGTCCCCGGGAGGTCCGACAGATTCGGGGCGCAGGGGTAGGAGGTAGCGGCCGAGGGTCAGCGGGGAACGGAGGTGTGCTTGAACTCGTTCAGGTCGGGCCAGCCGGTGATCAGGTTCACGGCGCGCTCGACGGCGCGAACCGACGGCGCGGGGTCGGCTCCGACGGGGGCACGGTCCATGAACCGGATGAAGACGGCCTCACTCCCGGCAATGAAGGTCGGGACTCCCCAGACGTTGTGCGACTCGACGGCATCGTCGTGTTCGCTGCGAACCAACTCGAGCGCGGACCCGTCGTCGATGCTGGCGAACACCTCGCCGGCGTCCCCGCCGTGCTTGACCAGCACGTCCCGCAGCACCTGCGGGTCCTCCAGGTGCCGTCCCTCGTCGTGACGGGCCCCGAAGAGGGCTCGGTGGACGGCCGGGAACTGGTCGGGGTAGCGGTCTCGGACGACGACGCCGGCCTGCAGCGCCAGGATGCCGATGTCCTGCTCGGGCTTGTCCCAGACGCTTGGCTCGCCCTCGGCGACGTGTGCCTGGCCCAGCGAGAACGGTATGAACCGAACGTCCCAGTCCGCGCCGGCAGCCAGGCCGGTCAAGAGATGTTCGTGTGCGTTGCGGGCGAACGGGCAGCGGTAGTCCCAGCTGACAGCGAACGAGAGAGTCATGGGAGCCGCAACCGCAAGCGCGGAGACGTTTGTTCCGGCGCTCGATGTGGGCGGTTCCGGCGCTCGATGTCAGCGGTTCCGACGCTCGATGTGGGCCGCCGGGCGCCGTCAGACCGCAGCAACATCAGACCCGCAGCAGCTCCATCGAGCTCGACAGCTCCCGCAACACCGACCCATCCGGCTCTACGCCGATGCCCGGGCCGGCGGGCACGTCGAGGTGGCCCTCGCGAAGCACGAACGGCGCGGTGACATCGCGGCTGAAGTACCGCTCGGAGGCCGACGTGTCGCCGGGCATCGAGAAGTTGGGCAGCGCGGCCAGCGCCACGTTGGCCGCTCGCCCGATGCCGGTCTCGAGCATCCCGCCACACCACACCGGCACGCCGGCAGCGGCGCACAGGTCGTGCACCCGCCGGGCCTCGAGATAGCCGCCGACGCGACCGGCCTTGATGTTCACGATGCTGCACGCCCCCAGCGCGATGGCGGTCTCCGCCGCCCTGGCGGAGTTGATCGACTCGTCCAGGCAGATTGGCGTACGCAGTCGTCGAGCCAGCTCGGCGTGGCCGACCAGGTCGTCCTCGGGCAACGGCTGCTCGATCAGGAGAAGGCCGAACTCATCCAGTCTCGCCAGCTGATCGGCATCGGAGCGGGCGTACGCCGCGTTGGCGTCAACCTGCAGCGGTACGTCGGCGTGCGCCCGGCGTACCGCGGCGACGGGCTCGACGTCCCAACCCGGCTGGATCTTGAGCTTGATGCGCAGATAGCCCGCCGCCAGATAGCCGGCGACGGCGTCGAGCAGCTCCGGGATCGAGTCGGCGATGCCGACGGACACACCCGCCGGCACCCGCTCGCGGACTCCGCCGAGATGGTGGACCAGCCGTACGCCGGCGGTGCGCAGCTCGGCATCGAGGATCGCCAGCTCGACCGCGGCCTTGGCCATCAGATGTCCGCGGACCGATGCCAGGACCGTTGACACCTCCGCCGCTGTCAGCTGCGCGGTAGCCGCGAGACGCGGGAAGAGGAACCGCCGGATCACCTCCTGGGCGCTGTCGACGTACTCGACGGAGTACAGCGGCTCCGCACCGGCGACGCACTCACCCCAGCCGTCGGCGGCCGCGGTGAGGGCCCGCACGAGGAGCACGTCCCGGGCGGTCTCGACGCCGAACGACGTGCGGAAGGGCGCGACCAACGGCATCCGCAGCCGGTGCAGCTCCAGGCCGAGCAGCGTGACGCTCACGATGGTCGGGTCAGCACGTAGAACCCGTCGCGAGTCATCCCCGTGACGAGGTAACCCTCGTCCAGGCGACCGGCCAGCGCCGCGCGCACCGCCCGTCGCCAGGCGGCCGCCAGACCGGTATCGCGGCGGCGCAGCTCGTCGATGTCGGGTGGCACCCAGCAGGCCAGCCGATTGGTCGGCCGGGCCGCGCGGTGCCGAGGTCGTCCGTCGTCGCTGTCGAGGATCACAGTCGCACCGCCGGCGTCGACCTGCGGCGGATGCCCCGACGCGGCGGTTGCCACGGGTGTCACCGTCAGCGACCAGTCGACGACCAGCCGGTCGCTCTCGTCGTTGGCATTGAGCCCATCGGTCATGGCGCCGTAGAAGTTCGGCACGTAGGCGGTCCCGCGAGCGGCGAGCTTGTTGAGGTTCAGGAAGGCATTGCGGCGGAGCAGCGGGTCGTAGGTCCATTCAATGGTGGCGATGTTCCGCACCAATGCCCACGCCCGCTGGTGCAGCTTGAGTGCGAACGCGACGCCGCGGTCCTGTCGGTCCGGCCGCACCCCGGTGATGTGTGAGTGCAACCTGCCGGACGGCGTCACGAAGGCGGCCGACCCGCCGACCATTTCGCCGCCGACGTAGGCGGCCGCCACATAGTTGCCACTGAACGCGAGGGCGCGCAGGACATCCGGGCACACGGGCGCATGTCCGGCATCGGTCCGCCAGATCGTGGCGAAGAGATCCGCGATCACCCGCAGGTCTCGGGGGTCCGACACCTCACGAACTCCTACGCCGGCGCGCGCGGCTGCCCGCTGAGCCGCTTCGATCGCCGCGGACGCGCGGGAGACCCCGTCTGGGCCCGACCGCTGGTCACCGCCGTTGCTCCGATCGGAGGTGGCACTCATCCAGCCAAGCGTAGATCGCCCGCGGGCGCGGCCGCGGGCCGGCCGCGCGGAGGGGCGGCCACGCTGGCGGGGAGGGCGCGGGTGCGCCCCAGCTAAGCAGTCGGCGGTGCTCCGAGCGTCCCGTCGTCCACCAGGCCGAATCCCCCATGGTCGGCGTACTCGTCCCTCGCGAAGGACAGCACCCAATCGCCGATCTCGATCCGGTCGCCGGTATGCAGGACCGCCTCGGTCACCGGTTGCCCATTGACCTTGCTCGCATCTACCGGCCCCAGATGGACGTAGACCCACTGGCCTGCCTCGTCCAGTCGCACCTCCGCATGCCGGTCTGCCAGCCCGGCAAGCCGGAGGTCGGCACCCGCGCCGCTGCCGATGACCGTCCGGCCAGAAGAAAGGGTGAACTCACGCTGCACCCCGGCCGCCGCCGCGCTGTCTGCCGCAGCGATGCCACCAGAGGAGAAGATGAGCCGGGGATGGCCGCCGCTGCGCGGGCCTGGTGTCGTACTCGTGCTCGGCATGCGCGTGTCCTCCGAAGGGTCCCGTCATCTCCCGGCCGAACGCGGGCGAGCGAACCTGGCGCCACCCGGAGTCTTGCACCAACTGCCCGAGCCGCGCGGCTGTGCGGTGACCGGCGGCCGACCGGGTCGTGCCCGCCGGTGAGCACACGGGCGGGGTCGCGACCCCGCCGGGGCGATCGGACGAGTTCGGCAAACTGACGTGGTGCTCCTTGCCGATCTGGCCTCGACGTCGGAGTCGGTCGCGTCGACGCGCTCGCGACTGGCCAAGGTCGAGGCTATCGCCGGCTGCCTACGCCGGGCTAGGTCGGGCGAGGTCGCGGTCGCCGTGAGCTACCTGGCCGGGGAGCTGCGCCAGCGGCGGACCGGCGTCGGCTGGGCCGCCCTGCGCGAGCTGCCGGAGCCGGCCGGTTCACCGACCCTCGAAGTGAGCGACGCGGATCGAGCGTTCGCCTTGGGAACGGGCCGGCGTGGCCGGCTCGGCCGGCGTACGGCGCGCTGAGCTCGCCCAGCTGTTCGGCCGGGCGACGGCTGCCGAGCAGCGGTTTCTCTCCAGGCTTGTCGGGGGTGAGCTCCGCCAGGGCGCGCTGGCCGGTGTGATGACCGATGCGGTCGCCCGCGCCGCCGGCGTGGCCATGGCCGAGATCCGACGGGCGGCCATGCTCGCCGGCGATCTTCCTGCTGTGGCCGAGGCGGCGTTGGCCTCCGGTGCCGCGGGGCTCGCCGGGTTCCGGTTACAGGTGGGGCGACCGGTCCAGCCGATGCTGGCCCAGACCGCGACCTCGGTCGACGCCGCGCTGGATCGGCTCGGGCAGGGCCGCGGTCGAGTGGAAGATCGACGGCGTACGGATCCAGGTGCACCGCAACGATGACGAGGTGTCGGTGTTCACCCGGACGCTCGACCCGATCACCGAGCGCGTGCCGGAGGTCGTGGAGGCGGCTCTGGCGCTGCAGGTTCGCAGTGGTGCTCGACGGGGAGGTGATCGCGCTGCGCGCGGATGGGCAGCCCCGGCCGTTCCAGGAGACCGCGAGCCGGGCCGCGAGCCGGGGGGAGGTGGCCCGACTGCGACGAGACGTGCCGCTCACGCCGTTCTTCTTCGACGTACTCCACCTGGACGGCACCGATCTCGTCGAAGCACCTGCCTCCGAGCGGTACGCCGCGATCGAGCCGGTCCTGCCTCCGAACCTGCGGGTGCCACGCCGGGTGACGGACGAGGTGGAGCAGGCGCGGTCTTTCTACGACGAGAGCCTCGCCAGCGGGCACGAGGGCGTGGTCGTGAAAGCGCTCGAGTCGCCGTACGAGACTGGTCGGCGGGGCGCGGGATGGCTCAAGGTCAAGCCCCGGCACACCCTCGACCTGGTGGTGCGCGCTGCCGAGTGGGGACACGGTCGCCGGGCCGGCTGGCTGTCCAACCTGCACCTGGGGGCCCGCGAGCCCGCGACGGGGGGCTTCGTCATGCTCGGCAAGACGTTCAAGGGCCCCACGGACGCGATGCTCGAGTGGCAGACGGGCCGCTTCCTCGAGCTGGAGACTCGCGGGACGGCTGGCCCGTGCACCTTCGACCCGAGCTGGTGGTAGAGGTCGCCTTCGATGGCATCTAGACCAGTTCGCGTTATTCCGGCGGCATGGCGCTCCGGTTCGCCCGGGTACTGGGTTACCGCCCTGACAAACGGAGCGAGGAGGCGGACACCATCGAGACGGTCCGCGCGCTGCACTCGCCGGGCAATTAGTCTCCGCCGACATGCGTATCGGCTTCGGACTGCCGATCTCGGGCAGCTGGGCAACCGGTCCCAACATGGTGGAAGTCGCCCGCCGGGCCGAGGATCTCGGCTACGCCTCGCTGTGGACCTTCCAGCGCCTGCTCCACCCCGCCGCCGGGGACTGGGGGCCGACGTACCGGTCGGTGCACGACCCGATCGTCGCGCTGGCGCATGTCGCTGCGGTGACCGAGCGGGTCCGACTGGGGCTGGCCATCGTCAACGTGCCGTTCCTGTCGCCAATCGTGCTGGCCAAGCAGCTCACCACGCTGGACCACGTGTGCGCGGGCCGGCTGGACGCGGGTCTGGGGCTCGGCTGGTCCCCTGACGAGTTCGCCGCTGTCGGCGTGCCGTATGAGCGCCGGGGGGCGCGCGCCGAGGAGTTCATCCGCTGCTTGCAGGCCATCTGGACGAACGACGTCGTGGACTTCGAGGGCGAGTTCTACCGGATGCCGCCGAGTCTGGTGGACCCCAAGCCGGTGCAGCGCCCGCACCCGCCGCTGCTGCTGGGCGGCTCCGCCGAGGCCGCCCTGCGCCGCGTCGGCCGGCTTGCCGACGGCTGGATCAGCGCCAGCCGACAGGACCTGTCCCGCCTTGCTGCCGACATCGAGGTGATCCGGGAGGCGGCGCGGGAGGCCGGCCGCCAGCCGGAGACGTTGCGGTTCGTCGTGCGCGGCGTCGTGCACCTGGGGCGTGAGCAGCAGGACGCCCATGGGGACCGCCGTCCGTTGACCGGAACGGTCGAACGGATCAATGCGGACCTCGCCATACTCGAGGACCACGGCGTGACGGAGGTCTTCCTCGACCTGAACTTCGATCCTCGGATCGGCTCCCCGGACGCCGACCCGCACGAGTGCATCAGACGAGCCGAGCGGGTACTGGAGGCGTTCGCCCCGTCAGCCCGTTAGGGGTTGAGCACGCGGCCGCGGCGGACGCCGATCCGCGGTCCGACATCCCGGCGCACGCCTCTCTGGGCCGAAGGGGTCAGCGAACGAGCCAGACCCGAATCGGTAGGTCGAGTTCGCCCCAGCCTCGGTCCGCGGTGAGCACCTCCGCGGCCGCGTGCAGCGTCAGGGCGAGGCAGCACCGGTCTCCGAGCGACAGCATCCGGCCGCCCTCGATGGCTCGAATGGCGCCCGCGACCTCCGCATCGTCGACACGCAACGGCTCGATGACGACGCCGGCCGAAGTGAGCAGCGGCCGAGCTCTCCGGTGCGACCCGTCGGCCTGGTGGGCTTCGGGCGCATCGGGCAACGCGTTGCCCCTACGCGGGTTCGAGCCACGGCTGGTGTTCTCGGACGCCCCTCCGATGGAGCAGGCAGCCCGGCTCCACGGGGCGCAGCGCCAACCGCTCGGCAAGCTGCTCGGCTGCTTCCGACGACGTCAGCCTGCACGTCAACCTGACGCCCGAGACCCAGCACATGATCAACATCGACACCCTGGCGCAGATGAAGGCGGGCGCGGTGCTGGTGAACACCTGCCGCGGTGCGGCGTGGCCGACACCACCGCACTAGTGCAGGCGCCGCGCTCCGGGAGGCTGGCCGGTGCCGGGCTCGACGTCTACGAGGACGAGCCCCGCGTGCCGGCCGAGCTGGTGGCGCTGCCCAACACCGTGCTGGTCCCCCACATCGGCTCGGCCACGCGGGTGACGCGGGACGCCATGGCCTCGCTGTGCGCCGACAACGTGATCGCCGTGCTGACCGGCCGGGAGCCGCCGTCGCGCGTGGCCTAGGGACAGCCGGCTCCTCAGCCGCGACTGCGGCTCTGGCGCGAATTGCTGCGAGAAGCGCTACGTTCGCGCTGACGGCGGTGGACGTTAGCCTCCCCATCAGGACCCCGGTACTGCCTGAGGAGCTCAATGACCGCCTGGCCGCGCGACCTGGCCGGCCGCCTGGACCGCCACGTCTTCGGCTCGACCGCCCTACGCGACAACCCACTCGACGACCCGGCCGAGCGGCCGCTGGAGGTCTACCAGCCGCCGGGCTATGACGTCGAACCCGACCGGCGTTACCCGTCGGTCTACATGATCCAGGGCTACACCGGATCGCTGCCCATGTGGCACAACCGTTCGCCGTTCCGGCGGACCTTCCTCGAGAACGCCGATGCCCTGTTCGCGGCCGGCGACGCGCCGCCCTGCATCCTGGTGTGGGTCGACGCGTGGACGGCGTACGGCGGCTCGCAGTTCGTCGACTCGCCAGGCACCGGGCGCTACCACACCTACCTTTGCGACGAGATCGTTCCGTGGGTCGACGCGCACTACCGGACGCTGCCCGCGGCGGCGCACCGGGGCATCGCCGGCAAGTCCAGCGGCGGCTTCGGCGCCATGATCACTCCGATGCTGCGCCCCGACCTGTTCGGCGGACTGGCCACCCACGCCGGCGACACGTTGTACGAAGCGTCCTACCTCCCCGAGTTCGCGAAGGTGGCACGGGCGCTGCGGGACTCCTACGACGACTCATACGAGAAGTTCTGGGCCGACTTCCGCCGCCGGCCACCGATGAGCAAGCCGACCGACGCCTCGCTCGTCATGGTCTACGGGTGCGCGGCAGCCTTCTCGGCGAACGACGACGGCAGCGTCGAGCTGCCCTTCGAGCCCAGCTCCGGCGTGCTCCGGCCCGAGGTCTGGTCGCGCTGGCTCGACTGGGACCCGGTCCGGATGGTGCCGGCGTACGCCGACGCGCTCCGCGGGTTGCGGGCCGTCTGGATCGACGCCGGGAAGTCCGACGAGTGGTATCTCGACCTCGGTGCCGAGGCGTTCCGGCAGGCGCTGGCGGGGATCGGGGTGACCGACGTGTATTTCGAGCTCTTCGACGCGACGCACGCCGGCATCGACTACCGCTACCCGCTGTCCCTGCGCTACCTGGCCGAGCGCCTGACGCCATAGGTCCGGCATGCGCGTGGGCAGCGCGGTGGGATCGGCGAGACGCCGTCAGGCGCCGGCGGGAACCGAGACGCCGACGCCGCCGAGAGTCTTCGCGCCGTAGCGGGCCTTCTCCGTGGCGATGTCGAGTCGGCCGATGCGCCTGCGGGCGTGGCGTGCCTCGTCGTCGAGCAGGTCGGCCGGGACAATCCAGGCGATCTCGAACTCGAGACCGTTGGGGTCCTTGCCGTACAGGCTCTTCGTGGTGCCGTGGTCGGAGGCCCCGACCAGCGCGCCGGCGGCCGAGAGCTTCCCGGCGGTCGCCTCCAGCTCGTCCAGGGTGTCCACCTCCCACGCAAGGTGATACAGACCGACCGTGGACCGGCCGGCCAGCGACGGGCCAGCCGCCGCGCCGATCTCGAACAGGCCGAGGTCGTGGTCGTTGGTCGAACCGGAGGCCTGGAGAAACGCCGCACCGGCGAACCCGTCCGGCGTCATGTTCACCGGACGGAAGCCGAGGACGTCGGTGTAGAACCGGACGGTCTCCTCGAGGTTGCGGACGTAAAGCACGGCGTGGTTGAGCCGGACTATGCCCATGGCGATGTCTCCCTGCGGACGTCGGTGGATTGAGCCCACCGCATTTGCCGAGGCCGGCTTCGAGCCGGCTCGGCAGCGCGATGTTCCAGGTCAGCTGTTGTTGAGGACCGCTTCGATCTCGATGCTGAGCGCGACCTTGTCGGACACGACCGCCCCGCCGCCCTCGATGACGGCGCTCCAGTTGACGCCGAAGTCCTTGCGGTTGATCTCACCGGTCGCGGTGAAGCCGGCCCGGGTGCCGCCGTAGGCGTCGGGCCCGATGCCGTTGACCTCGAGCGCGAGGGTCACCGGACGGGTGACGCCGCGGATGGTCAGCTCACCGTCGACCAGCTGTGCACCGTCCTCGACCCGTATACCGGTGGAGCGGTAGGTCATCTTCGGATGCGTCTCGACGTCGAAGAAGTCCGACGAGCGCAGGTGACCGTCGCGCTGGTCGTTACCGGTTGAGATCGACGCCAGGTCGATCGTCGCCGTGACAGAGGACGCGAGCGGGTCCTGCGCCGTCGTGATGGTTCCCTCGAAGGTGCCGAACTTGCCCCGGACCTTGCTCACCATCATGTGCCCGGACGGAGAAGCCGACCTCGGAGTGCACGGGGTCGATCGCCCAGGTGCCGGCGACGTAGCCGGGGATGCTGGTCTCGGTGGAGGTAATGGTCATGATCTTGCCCTCTCTCGTTGAAGCTTCAACCTTCGGTCACCCTAACGAACGACGTTGAGAGTTCAACCATTCCCGCTGTACGATGTCCGGGTGCCCAACCCCCGGTGGCTCGACGACGAGGAGCAGCGCGCCTGGCGCGCCTTCCTGGACGCGACTCGGCGGTTCTCCGACGCCCTCGACAACCAGCTCCAGCGGGACGCCGGGATGCCGCACGCGTACTACGAGATCCTCGTGCGGCTGTCCGAGAAACCAGACCGCGCCATGCGGATGCGTGACCTCGCCGAGGCATCGCTCGCGAGCAGGAGTCGGCTGTCCCACGCCGTGGCCCGGCTCGAAGAGCGCGGCTGGGTACGTCGGGCGGTCTGTCCTACCGACAAGCGCGGCCAGGTGGCGCAACTCACCGACGAGGGGTTCCGGGCGCTCGCTGCTGCCGCGCCCGGTCACGTCGAGCGGGTTCGTTCGGCACTGCTCGACGCACTCAGGCCGGACCAGATCCGGCAACTGAGAGAGATCAGTGAGGCGGTGTCGCGGCAGCTGGACGCGGAGTGCGGGGCGATGGCCGGCCGACCGGACGCTTCTGCGGACTGCCGCCCGGATGAGCACGTGTCGCAACGGAACAAGTAGGCCCGGCATCGGGTTGGGGAGCGCGTCTACCCCGCCCCGAGCTTCAAGGAGTCCGCCATGCCGGCCGCCACCGTCGAGGACATCACCACGCTGCCGCGCATCGGCCGACCCGACCCAGGAACGGCCCTACAACGCTCGATCCGCACCGTCACGACGGCGCCCCGAGGGTTCGAGGGCGAAGGCTTCCCGGTACGCCGGGCGTTCGCCGGCGCCGACCTGGCCGACCTGGACCCGTTCATCCACCTCGACCAGATCGGCGAGATCGACTACGGACCCGGCGAGCCAAAAGGCACTCCCTGGCATCCGCACCGCGGGTTCGAGACGGTCACCTACATGATCGACGGGGTGCTGCGGCACAACGACTCCAACGGTGGCGGCGGCCTGATCAGTGACGGCGACACCCAGTGGATGACCGCCGGCAAGGGGATCCTGCACATCGAGACCCCGCCTGAGGAGATCGTGATGAGCGGCGGGCTCTTCCACGGGCTGCAGCTGTGGGTCAACCTGCCGAGGGCGCAGAAGTGGGTCGATCCTCGCTACCAGGACCTGAGCGGGGAGCGAGTACAGCTGCTGTCCTCCGACGACGGCGGCGCGCTGCTCCGGCTGATCGCGGGGAACCTCGGCGGCCACCGCGGCCCCGGGTCGACGTACACCCCGATGACGATGGTGCACGCCAGCATCAATCCGGGCGCCCACGTGGTCCTGCCCTGGCTGAGCGACCAGAACGCCCTGGTCTACGTTCTGGCGGGTCGAGGGACGGTCGGGGTAGACGCGCGACCGGTGCGGACGGGGCAGCTGAGCGTGTTCGGCTCCGGCGATGCGCTGACAGTCACCGCTGATGCCGGCTCGCAGGACGGCGCGGCCTCGATGGAGGTGCTGCTCCTGGGCGGCCGGCCGATCCGTGAGCCGGTGGCGTGGGCCGGGCCGTTCGTCATGAACACCGAGGCGGAGGTGCGCCAGGCGTTCACCGACTTCCGGGCCGGGCGGCTCGGGACGGTGCCGGTCGTCCACGGTGCGCCGACGGACCTCGTCGTCACGCAGACGGATTCGCCGCTCGACTGAGCGGACGGACGCCGGGCGTCATCGGTAACGGCCCTGGAGTCAGCGGATTTAGTCTCGGCAGCCTTCGGGCCGGTGCGCCGAAGCATTCGGGTACTCTTCGAGTTCACGCCTTCTACCCGGCAGGCACTCCTACCAGTGCTGGGCAACCTGGTTCTACGGGTCATTGGGTTTCCGAGACCGCTGATGTCCCGGACCGCGATCTCCAGCCCAGCGGCGGGTTGTCTGATCATCTCGAAGAGAAACCTGGAGGAAGACCGGTGCGGTTTCTGAAGGCAGTTGTCGTGATGGCCGTCCTTTTGGCGGTGGGTCCCAGCCACGCCCTGGGAGCGACCGCGACCCAACCGGACCCCTCCTGGCAGGTCGGGGGAGCGGCGGACGCCGTCGTGCGCAGCATCGTCTTCTCCGGCAACACCATGTACATCGGGGGGAGGTTCAACACCGTCCGCCCGCCCGGAGTGCCGCCGGGCGACACCAGTCGTGATGTGGTCCGCCACAACGTCGCCGCCTTCGACCGCACGACCGGCAACCTGCTGCCATGGAATCCGAACGCCAACGGCGAGGTGTTCTCGCTCGCGGTGTTCGGCTGGACGGTCTACCTGGGCGGCGCCTTCACTCAGGTCGGATCCATCCCAAGAGCCAGGTTCGCGGCGGTCGACGTAACTCGCGGCATAGTCAACCCCAACATCACCGTCACCGCCGGTGCCACCATTTACGTGATCAAGCGGGGGCCGAACGGCAACCTGTTCCTGGGCGGCGCCTTCAGCAAGATCGACGGCCAGACCCGGTCGCGCCTGGCCGAGATCACCACCACCGGAGCGTTGGTGTCCACCTGGAAGCCGAACGTGGCCCAGTACTACGGCGACACCACGTTGTGCCCGCCGCGGTGCAATCCGGTGGTGTTCACCATCGACTTCTCGGCCAACGGGGGCACCGTCTACTTCGGTGGCCACTTCGGCCTGGTGAACGGCGTGCAGCGCAACGAGGCGGCGGCGGTGGCCCTCACCGACGCATCGAGCTGCGCGACCGCGGCGTGCGTCTCGGCCTGGAACCCCAGCATCTTCTCGCCGCGCAACTGCCCGACCTGCAAGCAGGTGGAGACGAGCCGCGTCTACGCGCTGCACGTCACCTCGTCGAGGGTCTACACCTGCGGCGGCTACTTCCGGGTCAACTACAACGCGAGCCAGTCCACCGCGACCACCCGCTACAACGTCACCGCCTTCAACCTGACCGACGGCACGGTGCTTCCTCGCTCGACCTTCGACGCCGAGGATGACGGCGACACCCCCGGTTGCGACCTCCGCAACAACGTCCTCTACCTCGGTGGACACTTCAACTTCGTGGGCAAGGCCTGCCCCTGCACCGCGACGAACTCGGCCACCCGCCATCACGTCGCCGCGGTCGACGCCACCACCGGGGCCTTGCTGCCCTGGAACCCCGGCGCGAACTCCAACCACGGCGTCTACACGATCACGGCCGACCCCAACTCCACCTCCGTCGGCTTCGGGGGCTACTTCACGACGTTCGGTGGAACGAGCCAGCAGGGGATAGCCAAGTACTCGACGAACCTCCCTGGCTGAGTCCCCCTGGGGCGAACAGCTTGCCCAGGAGGCCGGGCGCGCCGTCTGGGCCGGCCGGGCAATCGGGTAACCGCTGCCGGCTAGCGGACCTGGACGCCCCAGACGTCGAAGGTCCAGTCAAGTTGCCCTGGTATCGGCGGGACGCCCTCGTGGCGAGTCACCCGGAATGCCTGTCCGG
>JBPCOB010000007.1:0-31846 GCA_051000715.1 Mycobacteriales bacterium | reverse complement strand
TGACCGACGAGGCGCTGGCCGGGCTGCGCAACGCCACCATCGGCTTCGTCTTCCAGTCCTTCCAGCTGCTGGCCCGTACGACGGCCGTCGACAACGTCGCGTTGCCGCTGGTCTACCGCGGGGTCGGTCGGGCGCAGCGGCGCCGGCGGGCGGTCACCGCGCTGGAGTCGGTCGGGTTGGGGCATCGGCTGGGGCACCGGCCCAACCAGCTTTCCGGCGGCGAGCAGCAGCGGGTGGCGATCGCCCGCGCCCTGGTCGGGGAGCCACGGGTCCTGCTCGCCGACGAGCCGACCGGAAACCTCGACACCGCCAGCGGGGCAGAGGTGCTGGCGATCCTCGAGCGCCTCAACGCCGAGTCCGGTACGGCGGTCGTCCTGGTCACCCATGACCGCGAGATCGCGGCCCGGGCACGCCGTCGGGTCTACGTCCGCGACGGTCAGCTCGTTGATGGCCCGGAATGAGGTCGGCGGAGGCGTTCCGGGTGGCGGTGGACGCACTGCGTGCCAACCGGCTGCGCAGCCTGCTCACGATGCTCGGCGTGGTCATCGGCGTGGCGGCGGTCGTCGTACTCGTGGCGATTGGTACCGGCGCGAAGAACGAGGTGACGAGTCAGGTCGAGGGCCTGGGATCGAACATCGTCATCGTCGTACCGGGGAAGTTCGAGCTCGGCTCGGCGCCCACGGTGAGCCGGCTGTCGCTGGCCGACGTCGACACGATTGGCCGGGTCCTCGACGACCCGGGCGCGGTGGCCGCCACGGTGTCCTCCGGCGAGCAGGTCCGGGCCGGTGCCCGTGCGGCGTTCGCCACGGTCAACGGCACGAACGCCAACGTGCAGCGGGTCTTCGACCGGCCGGTGGAGCGCGGCCGCTACGTCCGGGCGGTCGACGTCGACACCCGCCGCCGGGTCGCGGTGCTGGGGGCCGAGCTGGCCCAGCGGCTGTTTCCCGATCGGGACCCGATGGGCCGGCAGGTCGCGATCGCCGGCGTGCGCTTCCGCGTGGTGGGGGTCTTCACCAGGGTGGGGTCCACCTTCGGCGTGGACCGCGACACCGAGGTGCACATCCCGATCACCGCGGCGCAGCGGCTCTTCGGCGTCGAGCGGGTGGATGCGCTGGCTATCAAGGCGCGGTCCGTCGCGGCCATCGGCCAGGTCAAGGCGGACACGCTGGCCGCGCTGGAGCGCCGTTATCCGGATTCGGAGTTCACGGCGGTCACCCAGACCCAGATCCTCGGCACGATCGGGCGGATCCTCAGCCTGCTGACGCTCGTGCTGGCGGCGATCGCGGCGATCAGTCTGCTCGTCGGTGGTGTGGGGGTGTCGAACATCATGCTGGTCAGCGTCCGCGAACGGACCAGTGAGATCGGGCTGCGCAAGGCCCTCGGCGCCCGCCAGCGAGACATCCTCCTGCAGTTCCTGCTCGAGGCGGTGCTGCTGACCGGGCTCGGCGGCGTACTCGGGATCGCCCTCGGCGTCGGCACTTCCTTCCTGCTCAACGCCGTGTCGCCGCTGCCGGCGCTGATCGCCTGGTGGTCGCCGATCGTCGCCTTCGCCGTGTCCGTGGCGGTGGGCGTATTCTTCGGCGTCGTACCGGCCCGCCGCGCCGGCCGACTCGAGCCGGTGGTAGCGCTGCGCGCCGACTGAAGGCGCTTTTCGGGGCAATCCGGGTGCGGCAGTCACCAATCTTGGAACCCGTTCGCCGTCGAGTCTTCGGAGAGGCTGTCCTGCCCTTATCGGCGTGGGACACAATTGCAGGGCTGCGTCGGCTCGAATGCCGTCCTGGCGCCGCCGCCCGGACTGGACCTCACTTGAGATCCAGGCGTTGGGCCGCTCTGCTGTACAAATGCGTCGAGTTGGTGCTGCAGCGGGGCCAGGCGCCTGATCGTTCTGGGACGGCGCCAGGCGTCCAATGGCCCGTACCCTTGGCCCCATGAGCGGTCCCGCGGTGGTCGTGCGCGACGAGGCGCTGCGGGCCTACGACTTCGGCCCGGCGCATCCGCTCACCCCGGTACGGGTCGAGCTCACCTTCGCGCTGGCCGACGAGCTCGGGGTGCTGGGGGCGGACGGCGTCACGGTCGTGGGCGTGGACCCGGCGACCGACCACCAGCTGGAGCGGGTGCACACTCCGGCCTACCTGGCCGCCGTACGTCGGGCCGGCGGAGACGCGCGGCGGGCCGACCTCGCGCACGGCATCGGCACGCCGGACGTACCGGCGTTTCCGAACATGCACGAGGCCGCCGCCCTGGTCGCCGGCGCGAGCCTGGCCGCGGCCGAAGCGGTCTGGGCAGGTCGTTCCCTGCACGCCGTCAACCTCGCCGGCGGCCTGCACCACGCCATGCCGGCAGCGGCGTCCGGCTTCTGCGTCTACAACGACCCGGCCGTGGCGATCGCCGAGCTGCTCGAGCTCGGGGCGCGGAAGATCGCGTACGTCGACGTCGACGTCCACCACGGCGACGGCGTGCAGGCGGTCTTCTACGACGACCCGCGGGTGCTCACGATCAGCCTGCACGAGAGCGGCCGAACGCTGTTTCCCGGCACCGGCTTTCCGGCCGAGGTCGGCGGGCCGGACGCCGAGGGCGGCTCGGTCAACGTCGCGCTGCCCGCGGGCACCGGCGACGCCGGCTGGCTGCGCGCCTTCCACGCCGTCGTACCACCGCTGGTGCGGGCGTTCGGGCCGGACGTGCTGGTCAGCCAGTCCGGCTGCGACTCCCATGCGCTCGACCCCCTGGCCAACCTCATGCTGAGCGTGGACGGACAGCGGACGTCGTACGCCGCCCTGCACGAGCTGGCGCACGAGGTGTGCGCCGGCCGGTGGGTGGCTCTGGGGGGTGGTGGATATGAGCGCGTGCGGGTGGTGCCCCGCGCCTGGACGCACCTGCTCGCCATCGCCGGCGGCGAACCGCTGGACCCCGGCACCCAGACGCCGCCGGAGTGGCGGCGGCTCTGCCTTGACCGGGCGCGGGAGTCCGCGCCGACCCTGCTGACCGACGGCCGGAACCCCACCTGGACACCTTGGCAGGACGGAGCCGGCGACCCGGCCAACCAGGTGGACCAGGCCATTGCCGGCACCCGGTCGGCAGTGTTCCCCTGGCACGGGCTGGACCCGGCAGCGGCCGGGTGAGCTCGGGGACTCCGGAGGTCGTCCCAGCAGTCTCACCGATCACGCTGACGCGCCCCCGGCTCAGCCGCTACCCTTTGCGACCGCACGTGCTGCCGTCGCGCCGGTGGGGAAGCCGTCGCCCGTTGCGTGCCTGAAGGTCCGGTGCCGCATGGCCGCAAGCCCTGACCGCCCGCTGTCGGAGGTGCGATTCCTGACCGTCGCGGAGGTCGCTTCCGTGATGCGGGTGTCCAAGATGACCGTCTACCGGCTGGTTCACGACGCACGGCTACCCGCGGTGCGGGTCGGCCGCTCGTTCCGGGTGCCCGAGCAGGCGGTGCATGAGTACCTGCGCAAGGCATTCGTCGAGGCGGGCTGATCGCAGCCTCGGGTTCCGATAGGGTGAGCCGGCACGGCCCCGCTCGGGGCGCGCGAACGCTCGTACGTGGGAAGTGAGTTTGTCTACGTGGGCTCGGTGATCAAGAAGCGGCGCAAGCGGATGGCGAAGAAGAAGCACCGCAAGCTGCTCAAGAAGACCAGGGTCCAGCGCCGCAACAAGAAGTGAGCCGGCAGCTTTCGATCACGGCCTGCGCGCGTGCCGGCGCAGCGCGATCCCGGCGGCCACACCGCCAGCGACGGTGCCCAAGCCGGCCGCCGCCGGAATCCCCACCCGGGCCGCGTTGCGGCCGGTCCGGAAGTCATGCACCTCCCAGCCGGCCGCCCGGGCGACGCGTCGTAGCTGCGGGTCGGGGTTGACCGCCACGGCCCGACCCACCAGGGAGAGCAAGGGCAGGTCGTTGACGGAGTCACTGTAGGCAGTGCACCGGGTCAGCTCGAGGCCCTTGCTTTCCGCCAGCGCCCGGACCGCCTGCGCCTTTGCCGGCCCGTGCAGCGGCTCGCCCACGAGCCGGCCGGTGTAGGCGCCGTCGACGATCTCCGCGACGGTGCCCAGTGCCCCGGTCAGACCGAGCCGAGCGGAGATGATCTGGGCCAGCTCCACCGGGGTGGCGGTGACCAGCCACACCCGCTGCCCGGCATCGAGATGCCGCTGGGCCAGCCCGCGGGTCCCTGACCAGATTCGTTCCGCCATTAGTTCGTCGTAGATCTGCTGGCCCAACCGTACGATCTCCTCGACCCGGCGGCCGGCCACGAAGGCCAGCGCCGTCTCCCGGGCGTCCAGCATGGTGCCGCAGCGCTCGCTGCCACCGAGCCGGAATGCCACCTGCTGCCAGCCGAAGCGGGCAAGGTCGCGGGTGGTGAACAACCCCCGCGCGGCTAGCCCACGCGCGAAGTGGTAGATCGACGCGCCCATCATCATCGTGTTGTCGACGTCGAAGAAAGCCGCGGCGGTCGAGTCGGTGGGGGCTACCGCGACATGGGCAGCGGCTGCCGAAGCTGCCCCCGGGACAGGGGCTTGCCCCCTCGGCGCCGGAGCTGGCGGCACCATCGCTCGCTGCTACCGCCCTACGGCGAAAGGCGCGGTCAGGACAGGACCGACGCCGACGGCGTGGGTGAGCCGGCCTCGGTCGGGGCTACCCCGCTCGGCGTGGGGGACGTTGGGTTGTCGGTCGGGGACGGAGAACTCGAGCTCTCCGTGGGCGTGGGCGTGGGCGTCGGCGCTGGAGTGGGTGAAGGGGCGGCCGAGGTCTCGACCGGGGCCGGGGGTGACGTGGTCTCCGCCGGAGAAGGCAGCGTCGAAACCGTCGGCAGTGCGGACGGGGGTGGCGACACGGGCGGCGCCTCGGACGGCGACAGTGGCTGCTCGGGCGAGAACGTGCCCAGCGGCGACGGCGGTGCCTCCGGCGGGTTGACCGTCATAACGATCGCGACCGGAGCCGGGGTCGCGCCGCTACCTGGACAGACGGTGGGACAGGGCAGCGGCCCGAGTACGTCGAAGCCGCCCGACATGGTCGGCCCGCGGGCGATGCGTCGGCAGGCGGTGTCGCAGGGGCCCTGGGCGATCAGGGCCTCGGCCCGCTGCCGGACCGTGCCCAGCCGCGCCAACACCTGCAGCCCCGAGGTGCGGGCCGAAACCGGGAGTGCAGGCAGTACGGCCGCCAGTTGCACCCGTTGGCCCTTCGCGAAGGTGTCCAGGGTGTGCAGTGAGGGCTCCTGCCCGGACTCGCGCCAGTACTCGGTGAGGTCGCGGCTGCCTGCCACGATCTCGCCGTCCATCTCGGACAACGTGCTCAAGACGAGTTTCGTGCTGTGCTCGCTGAGGGCCAACCGACCGGCGACGACCCTGCCTGGGCCGACCGCGACCGAGGCGCTGTTCCGGTCCACCAGAGCGGTGACCTCTCGCAACCGGGTCGCGGCGAACTCCAGGTGCCGGTGGCCCCTGGCCAGCTTTCCGTGGGCGGTGGCCAGCTGCGCACTCTCCGCCGCCCGCTTCACGGCGTAGAAGACGTCGCCGGGCGCTGATCGGCTGCTTCGCAGTCCGATGCCGCCGCCAAGCAGAAGGACGGCGACCAGACCGGCCGCGAAGGCGAGCCGGCGCTGTCCGCGCCAGCCGGTCAGCCAGCTGGACAGTGCGCTGGTCAGCTGGTCGGCGACGGCGGTGCGCACGACGCGCGGTGGCGGGTCCGCCGCCAGGGCAACCAGCCGATGACGCAGCGCCGAGCGGAACTCGGCGCTGGGACCGACCGGCATCGTGGCCAGCTCGTCGGCTAGGGAGAACAGCGAAATTGCCACCGGGTCGGAAGTGGCTCGACGCTCCAGCGTGCGGGCGAACTCTTCGGCCCGGCCGCGCGCCAGGGGGAGCAGCAGGCTCACTCGCTGCTCCCTTCGCTGATTGTGCCGGCACCGCGCTGTTGACCGATCAACGATGCCGAGCGGCGCCGGGTTACGGCTATAAGCAGGACCGGATCAGATGTGGTCATTCGGCTAAATCCGGCGGAAGCATGCGGCCGAGGGTGCGCACCGCTCGGTACTGGAGGGCCTTGATCGCTCCTTCGTTCTTGCCCATGGCGAGCGCCGTCTCGGCGACTGAGAGACCCTGAAGGAACCGCAGAACGATGCACTCCTGTTGCTCAGCCCCGAGTCGCTTCACCGCCGCCAGCAAGGTGTCGTTGGTGATCGACTCAAGGACCTCCCGCTCCGGTCCTTCCGTCGTCGCGCCGCGGCTGGCGGCAACGAGGTCCTCGGTGGTCACCTCGAGCCGGTAACGACCGGACTTGTAGTGATCGGCGACGAGGTTGCGGGCGATCGTCACCAGCCAGGCCCCGAAGTCGCGCCCCTGCCACTGGAAACTCGGCAGCCGGCGCAGGGCGCGGACGAAGGTCTCGCTGGCGAGATCCTCGGCCAGTGCCACCGAACCGACGCGGTAGTAGATGTAGCGGTAGACGAAACCGACGTACTGGTCGTAGAGCTCGCCGAACGCCTCGGCATCGCCCGCCCGTGCTCGCGAGACGATCTCGGGTGCGGTATCTGACATCGTCGGCTCGGGTGACGTGCCAACGAGCGCCCCGGTCGACCGGGGCACGGTGACCGAGACCGGGCCCGTTCCGGCGGTGGTGGCCGCTTCCATGCGGGCTACCGGCCGGATCCATGGCGCGGTGCCCGCTGGTGGCCCCGCCATCGCCGGGCTGGGGAAGGCGCTGAAGACGGCCGCTCGCAGTGCCGCCAGGCCAGCCAGCGCGGAACTCTCCAAGCGGTCCTTCACCAGCGTCAAACCTCGGTGGAGGGCGCGGTGGCAGACATGAGTAACTCCGGTCGGCGGACGGTGGCGCCGAAGTGGGAACTCCGACGGACGCGCGACGTCTGTGTCATTTGTAGCCGATAAGCCGGTTGATCACACCCAGTAACTTGCTGCCACCGGCACATTACAGCTCGTCGCCGCATGAGCTCTACCCTGACGGCCATGCCGACCAGCGAGCACCGGCTCACCTTGCTCAGCAAGCCGGGCTGCCATCTCTGCGACGACGCCAGGGCGGTCTTGCAGCGGGTCGGGACCGAGCTCGGCGTACCGCTGGAGGAGCGCGACATCACCCGCTCGGAGGCGGACTTCGTCGAGTACGGCGACCGGATCCCGGTCACGTTGATCGACGGGCAGGAGCACGACTTCTGGCGGGTGAACGAAGAGCGGCTGCGCGCCGCGCTCGCCGGCTGAGCACTGCTGAGTCGGGTGGCCAGCGTGCACGTGGCTGAGTGGGCGACCGGGTGCGGCTCGCAGCGACTTTGTGCGTTCGTTCACAAGGTCGTACGCTGCTCACAGGCAACCCCATCCGCCCCATCCGGATCCGCCCCATACGGAGCGCCCCAGCGTGACGTCCAACGGCACCGGCCCGGTGCCAGCTGCCAGCCGCGCGGCCGCGAACGGCCGCTGCATTTCCGACGCCACCGTGGCGCGGTTGCCGGTGTACCTGCGGGCCCTGCACGTGCTGGCCGAGGACGGCACCACGACCGTGAGCTCCGACGCGCTGGCGGGCGCCACCGGCGTGAACAGCGCGAAGGTCCGCAAGGACCTCTCCCAGCTCGGCTCCTACGGAACTCGCGGGGTCGGCTACGACGTCGACTATCTCGTCTACCAGATCTCCCGCGAGCTCGGGCTGACCCAGCATTGGCCGGTCGCGATCGTGGGCCTGGGCCACCTGGGCCACGCGCTCGCCAACTACGACGGCTTCGCCTCGCGTGGCTTCCGGATCGCCGCGCTGATCGACACCGACCCGGCGCGGGTGGGGGAACGGGTCATCGGGCAGCCGGTTCGCCACCTCGATGAGCTCCCCGCGGTGGTCCGCGAGGAGTCGGTGTCTATCGGGGTCATCGCGACTCCGGCCAGTGCGGCCCAGGACGTCTGCGACCGGCTGGTGGCGGCCGGCGTACGGAGCATCCTCAACTTCGCCCCGGCCGTGCTCTCGGTGCCGCTCGGGGTGGACGTACGCAAGGTCGACCTGTCGCTCGAGCTGCAGATCCTCGCCTTCCACGAGCAGCGCAAGACGACGTCGACGCCCTTGCTGACCGAACGGGCCGCCCGATGAGCGTCCTCGTCGTCGGGCTGAGCTACCGCAGCGCCCCGGTCCCGCTGCTGGAGCAGGTGGCCGTGGCGGCCGCCGAGCTGACCAAGGTGCTGCACCGGCTCCGCCAGGCGCCGCACGTTCTGGAGTCCCTGGTGCTGTCCACCTGCCACCGGGTGGAGGTCTACGCCGAGGTGGAGAAGTTCCACGGGGGGGTCTCTGCCATCTCCGAGCTGTTGGCCGAGGCCTCCGGCGTACCGCTGGAGACGCTCACCAGCTACCTGTACGTCCACTACGAGGACCGCGCGGCGCAGCACCTGTTCTCGGTGGCCTGCGGACTGGACTCGATGGTCGTCGGCGAGGGCCAGATCCTCGGTCAGCTGCGGTCGGCGTACCGGGTGGCCGAGGACCAGGGCTCCACGGGCCGGGTGCTCGGCCCGCTCGTGCAGCGGGCGCTACGGGTCGGCAAGCGGGCCCGGTCCGAGACCGGGATCGACGGAGCGGGCGCCTCGCTGGTCGGCGCCGGGCTGGACCTGGCCGCGGGCGTCCTCGGTGCGCTTCCCGAGCGGCCGGCGCTGGTCGTGGGGGCCGGCTCGATGGGTGCGCTGGCCGGTGCCGCCCTGCGCCGGGCCGGTGTCGGTTCGATCACCGTCGCGAACCGCACGGCCGCGGGCGCCGAGCGGCTGGCGACCGCCCTCGGGGGTACCGCGGTCGGTCTCGACCGGCTGGCCGAGAGCCTCTCGGTCGCCGACCTCGTGGTCTGCGCGACGAGTGCGCCAGGGACCGTGCTGCGGTCCGACGTGGTCGCCTCCGGTGTACGGCGCCGCGGCGGTCGGCCCCTGGTCGTACTAGACCTAGCCTTGCCGCGTGACGTCGAAGCGTCCGTACGGCGGTTGCCCGGAGTCACCGTCGTCGACCTCGAGGCGCTCAGCACGGCGCTCGACGGGAGCTCGACGGTGGGTGAAGTCGAAGCGGTCCGTCACATCGTGGCCGAGGAGGTCGGCGCCTTCCTGGCCGAGGAGCGTTCCGCCCGGGTTGCGCCCACCGTGGTCGCCCTGCGGTCCAAGGCCGCGGAGGTGGTCGACGCCGAGTTGGCTCGACTGGCCGGCCGGCTGCCCGGCCTGGACGAACGCTCCCGTGAGGAGGTGGCCACTGCCGTGCGTCGCGCCGTCGAGAAGCTGCTGCACGGACCCACCGTTCGGGTCAAGGAGCTGGCCGTAGAGCCGGGTGGCGACTCCTACGCCGACGCCCTGCGCGAACTGTTCGGACTGGATCCGGCAACCCCTGAGGCCGTGGCCCGTGCCACCGTGCGGGTAGAGGCGAAGGAGCCGGCGTGACCTCGCTGTCGACCGCCGGCAGGACTCTGCGGCTGGGCACCCGGCGTAGCACCCTGGCGGTCACCCAGTCCCGATGGGTCGCCGAAGCACTGGGCCGAGCCGGCGGTGCTTCCGTGGACCTGGTCGAGATCAGCACCCTCGGTGACCGCAGCTCCGCCGCCGTCGCCGAGTTGGGCGGGACGGGCGTGTTCGTCACGGGGCTGCGCGAGCAGCTGCTCTCGGGGGCCGTCGACTTCGTCGTCCACTCCCTCAAGGACCTGCCCACGACGCCCGCGTCGGGGCTCCAGGTGGCTGCGATCCCGCGCCGGGAGGACCCGCGCGACGCACTGGTCGACCGGGCCGGCCGGACGCTCGGCGAGCTGCCTCCGGGCGCCAGGGTAGGGACCGGCTCGCCCCGCCGACAGGCCCAGCTGCTCGCGCTAGGGCAGGGGCTCGAGGTCGTCCCGATCCGTGGCAACGTCGACACCCGGCTCCGCCGGGTGGCCGACGGGGAGGTCGACGCCGTCCTCCTGGCCCGCGCCGGGCTGGCCCGGCTGGGGCGGATCGCTGAGATCACCGAGGTGCTGGATCCGCTTCAGGTGCTGCCGGCCCCGGGGCAGGGGGCCCTAGCGGTGGAGTGCCGCGCCGGTGACGAGCGGCTCGCGGATCTGCTCGGCCGGCTCGACGATCTCGACACCCGGGCCGCCGTGACCGCCGAGCGCTCGCTGCTCGGCCACCTGGAGGCGGGTTGCACCGCGCCGGTCGGCGCGCTCGCGGACGTCGCCGAGGGCGACGGGGTCGAGCCCGAGATCTACCTGCGCGCGGCCGTCCTCGCCCCGGACGGCTCGCGAGCCCTTCGACTGTCCGCTACCGGACCGGCCTCGGCGGCTATGGAGGTCGGCCGTCGGCTGGCCGCCGACCTGCTCGCCGCCGGCGCGGCCGACCTGATGGAGAACCGGTGAGTCCCAGTACGCCGAAGAAGCCGACCGGCCGGGTGGCCTGGGTCGGCGCAGGTCCCGGCGGCGCCGCCACGCTGACACTGCGGGCCGCCGAGCTGCTCGCCGCCGCCGACATCGTCGTCGCCGACTCCTCGGTGCCCCCCGAGCTGCGCGACCGGCTCTACCCGCAGGCTGAGGTTCTGCCGGCCGTCTCGGCGGGAGCTGCGGTCGGCCGACAGGTCGTGGCCGCGGCGCGTAGCGGCAAGACGGTGGTGCGGCTCGCCACCGGCGACCCGTTCCTTGAGGGCGCCGGAACGGCGGAGATCGAGGCCTGCGGCCGGGCCGGCATCTCCTTCGAGGTGGTGCCGGCCATCAGCATGCTGTTGGGGTCGGCGGCGTACGTCGGCGTGCCCTTCACCGCGGCCCGGCTCGGGTCCGACCTGACCGCGGTGCCGAACCCCGATGACCCGGGCACCGACTGGGCCGGACTCGCCGCCACCCGTCGTACGGTGGTGTTCCCGGCGAGCGCCTCGAACATCGGCAAGCTGGCCCGCCGCCTGCTGGAGTGCGGCCGCCCCGGCGACACACCGGTCGCCATGACCTGGGCGGCCGGTGGCCCCGAGCAGGTCACCGTGGTCTCCACCCTGGAGGGGATCGAGGACGACGTCGCCGGCGTCGAACGGGCCGACGTGGCCGTCGTGCTGGTGGGCGAGGTGGTCCGGCTCCGCGACCGGCTGTCCTGGTTCGAGTCGCGGCCGCTGTTCGGCTGGCGGGTGCTCCTGCCGCGAACCAAGGAGCAGGCCGGCGAGCTGTCCGAACGGCTGCACGGCTACGGCGCGGTGCCGGTCGAGGTGCCCACGATCGCGGTGGAACCGCCGCGGACACCTGCGCCGATGGAGCGTGCGGTCCGCGGGCTGGTGTCAGGCCGTTACCAGTGGGCGGCGTTCACCTCGGCCAACGCCGTCCGGGCGGTCAGCGAGCGGTTCGAGGAGGTCGGCCTGGACGCCCGGGCCTTCGCCGGTGTGAAGGTGGCGGCGGTCGGCGAGGCCACCGCGGCCGCGCTCGTCCACTTTGGGATCCGGCCCGATCTGATGCCCTCCGGCGAGCAGTCCTCGGAGGGCTTGCTGGCCGACTGGCCGCCCTACGACGACCTGCTGGACCCCATCGACCGGGTGTTTCTGCCGCGGGCTGACATCGCCACCGAGACCCTCGTCGCCGGGCTCAAGGAGCGCGGCTGGACCGTGGACGACGTGACGGCGTACCGCACGGTGCGCGCGGCCCCCCCGCGGGCGGAGATCCGGGAGGCGATCAAGGCCGGCGGCTTCGATGCGGCGCTGTTCACGTCCTCCTCGACCGTGCGCAACCTGGTCGGCATCGCCGGCAAGCCGCACCCCGGCACGGTGATCGCGGTCATCGGCCCTCAGACGGCTAAGACGGCGGCCGACCTGGGTCTGCGGGTAGACGTGCAGGCGGCCAGCCCGTCGGCCGCCGCGCTGGCCGACGCGCTGGCGGCGTTTGCGGCGGCGCGCCGGGAAGCCGGGGACACCGCCCGCCCGTCGGTCCGGGCGGCCGCGAAGGCCAAGAAGCCCCGGTGACAGCGAGCTTCCCGGTCGCCCGGCCGCGACGGCTGCGGCGTACGCCCGCCCTGCGGCGGCTCTTCGCCGAGACCCGTATGCACCCGGCGGACCTCGTGCTGCCGCTGTTCGTCAAGGAGGGGATTCCCGAGCCGGCGCCGGTCGCCTCGATGCCGGGGGTCGTGCAGCACACCCGCGACTCGCTGCGCAAGGCGGCCGCCGAGGCGGCCGCGGCCGGGGTCGGTGGGCTGGTGCTCTTCGGCGTACCGGCGCAGAAAGACGCCCGCGGGTCCGCTGCGGACGACCCAGCGGGGATCGTCCAGCTCGCGCTGGCCGACCTGGTAGCCGAGGTGGGCGACGCTCTGGTCGTGGTCAGCGACCTGTGCCTGGACGAGTACACCGACTCGGGCCACTGCGGCCTGCTCACCGACGACGGTGAGGTCGACAACGACGCCACCCTCGACCGGTACGCCGCGATCGCGGCGGCGCAGGCCGCGGCCGGGGCACACGTGGTGGCGCCGAGCGGGATGATGGACGGCCAGGTGGCGGCCATCCGGGCCGCACTGGACGGGGCCGGCTTTCCCGACGTGGCGATCCTGGCCTATGCCGCGAAGTACGCGTCGGCCTTCTACGGCCCGTTCCGTGAAGCCGCCGAGTGCGCGCCGCGGTTCGGCGACCGCTCGACCTACCAGCAGGACCCGGCCAACGGCGCCGAGGCGCTGCGTGAAGTGGCGCTCGATCTCGCGGAGGGAGCCGACGCCGTCATGGTCAAGCCGGCGCTGGCCTACCTCGACGTCGTACGCCGCGTCGCCGACGCGGTCGACGTGCCGGTGGCGGCGTACTCGGTTTCCGGCGAGTACGCGATGGTGGAGGCGGCCGCGGCCAACGGCTGGGTCGACCGGGACCGGGTGATTCTGGAGTCGCTCACCTCGATCCGGCGGGCCGGTGCGGACTTCGTGTTGACCTACTGGGCGACCGAGGTCGCCCGTTCGCTCCGTTGAGCGCGGGCCTCGCCGCGGCCCCGGTCGAAGCGGTCCTGCTTGACGTCGGCGGGGTGTTCCTGCTGCCGCAGCCCCGAGTGCTGCTGCCCGCTCTTCGCGCCGCCGGCGCGGACCCTGACGATGAGGCGCTCGCCCGGGCGCATTACGCGGGGATCGCAGCGATGGACGAGGCCGGCCCGGACTGGGACATCTACCGGGCAACGCTGGCGATCTGCGCCGGCGTACCGCGGGCTCATGTGCCCGCGGCCGCGGCGGAGCTCGGGCGGCTCTTCCGCTCGACCGGCGAAAGCCTGTGGAGCCGGGTGGTGCCCGGTTCGATCGACGCTCTCCGACGGCTCGCCGACGCCGGGGTGGCACTCGGCGTCGTGTCCAACGCTGCCGGCACCATCGCCGAGCTCCTCGTCGCCGGGAAGATCTGCCAGGTCGGCACCGGCGAGGGCGTCCCTGTCACCGTGGTGGTCGACTCGCACCTGGTGGGCATGGCCAAGCCCGACCCCAGGATCTTCGCGATCGCGCTGGCCGAGCTGGGCGTCGCACCCGAGCACGCCGTGCACGTCGGCGACACCGCACACGCCGACGTCGAGGGTGCGCTGGCGGCCGGCGTACGGCCACTGCATCTCGACCCGTACGGCGACTGCCCATACGCCGACGGCCACCACGAGCACGTGCGCTCGCTGGACGACGTCGTGGGGTTGGTGGCAAGGCAGGGTGAGCCGGTGGTCGAGCAGAAGAGCACCAGAAACTGATCACGAGGCGTGGACAGGCCCGAAGTCAACTTGGCCCTCCCAGCCTCGTCCGGGCAGGCAGCACTACGGAGCGGGGTTGGGTGGGCCGGGCCGGGCCGGGCCGGTAGTTCGCGGAGACGTGTCGCGAGGGCGGCCCAGCCACATGCCTGCGCCGACCAGGGCGGACGCCACGAGCAGCCCAAGCGACAACTGCTCGTCCAGCAGCAGCACCGCCCCGGCCGTCGTCAGTACCGGAATAACAAGCTGCGCCGAACCCGCCGCGGTGCCCGACATCGAGCGCTGGCAGGCATACCACGCGACGTAAGCGAAAGCAGTCGTACCGGCCCCCATCGCCACGGCCCAGCCCAGCCCTGCGGCGGTCACCCGCAAGCCGGCTGCCATCCCTGCCGCTGCGGGCGCTGTCACAACCGCGGCAAGCACGATGAAGTGTCCGGTCGTGGCCACCCGGGGGTCACCAGCGGTGCGCCCCGCGGCGGTATAGAGCCCCCACGCGGCGCCTGTCGCCGCCAACAGGATGACCCCGAGCGGCGTCACCGTACCGACTGAGCCCTCCGCGAGGACCGCGATCCCCACGAGGGAGACCGCCGACCCGAGCACTCGGCGTGGCTCCACCGTCGATCGGGTCACCAGGTCGTACGTCATGAGCGTCACCAGCACGGTGGCGTAGAAGACGAAAGTCCCGGGCGCCGCACCGATATAGCCGTAGCCGTAGGAGATGCAGGCCGCGTACGTACCCAGCCACAGCGCCGGACGCAGGTTGGCTCGCCCCACCACCGGTCGCTCGCGTCGGGCGAGGGCGAGTCCGCCGAGCGCTACAGCTCCGGCGATGAATCGCACCGCGCTGAGCAGACCGGCGTCGAGGAGGTGGCTCCCGACGACGTGCCGGGTGATCAGCGAGTTGGCGGCGAACGACACGAGCACGAAAGGCAGGAGCACCGTCAGGCGCGACCCGCTGTGCGCCGCACCGTGGCCGGGCGTGAGCGGGATAGCCGCTCGGCGTGCCGCGGGCGGAATCTCGGCTCGCCGCCTCGAGGCCACGGGCACATCCTGGAGGTCGCCGCTCGGTGCGCCTAACACCGCTGCCGGCAAAGGGGTGTGACGTCATCCGAGTGTGCTCGATCCGACGCCGGCTCGGTGTTGGGCCGCCAGAAGGTTGCAGCGCCTCGCCCAGGCGAGTGAACCTCAGACCATCTTGACTTCCTAATACCGTTAGGACAAACTACCAGGCATGACAGCCGAGCCGGGTGTCCGGGTCGATCGCCGAGTGCGGCGGCGACACGAGACGATCTCCGAAGTGCTCGATGTCGCGCTCGAAGTCATGGCTGAGCAGGGTGTTGCCGGGCTGTCGTTGGGTGAGGTAGCGAGGCGGATGGGGATCCGTCCGCCGTCGCTCTACGTCTACTTCGACTCCAAGAACGCGCTGTACGACGCGATCTTCGCCCGCGGCTGGCGCGAGCTGCTCCAGGCGATGGAGAGGCTGCAGGGACGGCTCGATGCCACCACCGACCTGGCGGCGTACCTGCTGGAGACGGGTCAGGCCTTCGTCCGCTGGGGCGTCGAGCATCCGGCGTACTCCCAGCTGATGTTCTGGCGGCCGGTGCCGAGCTACGAGCCCTCCGCGGAGGCCTACGCGCCGGCCGTCGAGGTCCTGGCCCGGGGGCGTCGGATGTTCGAGGACCTCCGGGGGCGCGGACTGTTCCGCGCCGACACCGACGTTGACGACCTGCTCCGTGCCTGGACGGTGTTGACGAGCGGCGTCTTCACCCAGCAGATGGCGAACGCACCGGACGAGCCCTTCGAGTCGGGAAGCTTCACCGCGGCGCTGCCCGAGCTCGTCGCCATGTACGCGGCCCACTACGGACCGGGAACGAGAGATGGGGCACACGATGAGTACGACGCAGACGCGCAAGGCCATCGCCGCTGCGCCCCGGACCTCCGCACTTGACCGCTCGACCGCGATGCGGCTGGCAGCCACCGAGTACGGCCGGTTCCTCGCGCAGTTGCGCGCTCTAACGGCGGCGGACTGGGCCAAGGAGACGGACTGCCCCGGCTGGGACGTCCGGGCGCTGGCTTCGCACGTGCTGGGGATGGCGGAGATGTCCGCCTCGATCCGGCAGCAGCTGCACCAGATGCGGGCGGCCCGCCGTCGGGGTGGCGTCTTCATCGACGCTCTCACCTGGGTGCAGGTCGAGGAGCGTGCCGACCTCGGGCCGGCAGAGGTGATCGCCCGGTTCGCCGCGGTCGGGCCACGGGCTGTGCGCGGCCGCCGGCGTACGCCTGGGTTCTTGCGCCGGCGTGCAATGCCGGTCGAGCAGCCGGTCGGGGACCGGGTGGAACCGTGGTCGTTCGGGTTCCTCGTCGACGTGGTCCTCACCAGGGACACGTGGATGCACCGGGTGGACATCGCCCGCGGGACCGGTCAGGAGCCCGAACTCACCGCCGAGCACGACGGCGTGCTCGTCGCCGACGTGGTCGCGGAGTGGGCTACCCGACACGGCCAGCCGTGCGCGTTGACCCTGACCGGTCCGGCCGGTGGCTTGTGGTCGTGGGGTACCGGCGGGCCGAGCCTGCATCTGGACGCGGTGGAGTTCTGCCGCCTGGTCTCCGGTCGGGGGGTCGGCGAGGCCTTGCTGGGCGTCCAAGTGCCGTTCTGACCGATGGGCGAGGGGCGGATCACAGCTCGCGGGGCGATACCACCCGGTCGCTGTTGGCCTGAGCTGGTGGGGCCGCCGGCGGCGCGGCAGCCAGCGGCGGTGTATCGCCGTCCGAGGTGACCGGCGGAGCGGCCGGTCGCCGTGCAGCTCCGCCCTCCGGGCTCGAGAGGGCGGGCGCAGGCGGCGGAACCACGCGGGCGCCGCTCACCGAACCACCCAGCGCACCGGTGATGCCGTCGAGCGCGCGGGTGAGCTCACTGGGCACGATCCAGACCTTGTTCGACTGGCCCTGGGCTACCTGCGGCAGCATCTGCAGGTACTGGTAAGCCAGCAGCTTGGGGTCCGGGTCGCCTTCGTGGATGGCGGCGAAGACGGTTCCGATCGCCTTGGCCTGGCCCTCGGCCTCGAGCATCTGGGCCTGCCGACGGCCCTCGGCGCGCAGGATCGCGCTCTGCCTGTCGCCCTCGGCGGTGAGGATCTGCGACTGCTTGACGCCCTCGGCGGTCAGGACCGCCGCCCGCTTGTCGCGGTCGGCCCGCATCTGCTTCTCCATCGAGTCCTTGATGGATGCCGGCGGGTCGATCGCCTTGATCTCCACCCGGTTGACCCGGATACCCCACTTGCCGGTGGCCTCGTCCAGCACCCCCCGCAGCTGGCCGTTGATCTGGTCCCGGGAGGTGAGCGTCGCCTCCAGGGCCATGCCGCCGACGACGTTGCGCAGCGTGGTGACGGTGAGCTGCTCGACCCCCTGGATGTAGTTGGCGATCTCGTAGGTCGCGGCCTTGGCGTCGGTCACCTGGAAGTAGATCACCGTGTCGATGCTGACGACCAGGTTGTCCGCGGTGATCACCGGTTGTGGCGGGAACGACACAACCTGCTCCCGCAGGTCGATCATGTCGCGGATCCGGTCGACGAAGGGGACGACGATGTTGAGCCCGGCGTTGAGCGTGCGGCTGTAGCGTCCCAGCCGCTCCACCACCCCCGCCCGTGCCTGGGGGATGATCCGCACCGTCCGGGCCAGCACGACCAGGATCAGCACCGCGAGGACCACTACGACGATCAGCCCGTCCATGACTCTCCTACTCCAGAACCAACGCGGTGGCGCCCTGGATCCGCGCCACCTCGACCCGGGCACCGGGTTCGATGACTGATGTCTCGTCGTACGCCCGAGCCGACCAGGTTTCGCCACCGATCTTGACTAATCCGCTCGACCGGTCCACCCGCTCGACCACGACGCCGGAGGTGCCGATCAGGGCTGCAGTCCCGGAGCGGAGCTCTTGCGGGTTGCGCAGGTGCTTACGGGCGACCGGGCGGACAACGGTCAACAGACCGAGCGAGCCGAGCGCGAAGGCGAGGATCTGCAGGGCCAGGCCGCCCCCGACGAGGGCGACCAGCGCGGCGACCAGCGCGGCCGCGGCCAGCAGCCCGAGCACCAATGTCAGGGACAGGATCTCGGCGACGCCCAGCGCCGCCGCGGCGACGACCCAGAAGACCCAGGCGGGCATGCCGCCATCGTAGGCGCCGCGATCGACCGCCGGTAGGCCCATTCTGCCTGGCAGGATGGCTGGCATGCCGCCGTACGCCGCCGACGCCCCCGCGTCCGCGGCGCTGTTCGCCCGGGCGAACGCGGTGATCCCGGGCGGGGTCAACTCGCCGGTGCGCGCGTTCACCGCGGTCGGCGGCACGCCCCGGTTCATGGCGAGCGGTAACGGCCCGTACCTCACCGACGTGGACGGCCGCAGATACGTCGACCTGGTCTGCTCGTGGGGCCCGATGATCCTCGGGCACGCCCACCCGGCGGTGGTCGAGGCGGTCGGGCGGGCGGCGGCCCGGGGCACCAGCTTCGGTACGCCGACCGAGGGCGAGGTGGAGCTGGCGGAGGAGATCGTCCGGCGGGTCGGGCCGGTGGAGTCGGTCCGGCTGGTCAACTCCGGCACCGAGGCGACCATGTCGGCGATCCGGCTGGCCCGGGGCTACACCGGCCGGTCGAAGGTGGTCAAGTTCGCCGGCTGCTATCACGGTCACGTCGACGCCCTGCTCGCGAGCGCCGGTTCGGGCGTCGCGACGTTCGGGCTGCCGGACACCCCCGGCGTCACCGGCGCGGCGGCAGCGGACACGATCGTGCTGCCCTACAACGACCTCTCCGCGGTGGAGGCGGCGTTCGCGGCGTACCCCGACCAGATCGCCTGCGTGATCACCGAGGCGGTGGCGGCCAACATGGGTGTCGTGCCGCCGCTGGGCGGCTTCAACGCCGGGCTGGCCCGGCTGTGCGAGTCCGCGGGCGCTCTGCTGGTGATCGACGAGGTGATGACCGGCTTCCGGGTCGGACCGGCCGGTTGGTACGGCGTGGAGGGAGTCGCACCCGACCTGTTCACGTTCGGCAAGGTGATGGGGGGCGGGCTGCCGGCGGCGGCCTTCGGCGGCCGCCGCGACGTCATGTCCCGGCTGGCGCCGGTGGGTCCGGTCTACCAGGCCGGGACGCTGTCCGGTAACCCGGTCGCGGTGGCGGCTGGCCTCGCCACCCTGCGCCAGTGCACCGACGGGGTGTACGCCGCCGTCGACGACGCCGCCGCCACGGTGTCCGCGCTGGTCGTCGACGCGCTCACCGCCGCCGGCGTCGAGCACCGGCTGAACTCGGCCGGCAGCTTGTTCTCCGTGTTCTTCACCGACGCGACGGTGGTCGACTACGCGACCGCCAGGGCCGGCAGCGCCGCGCGGTACGCGGCCTTCTTCCACGCCATGCTCGACCGCGGCGTCTACCTGCCGCCGTCGGCGTACGAGGCCTGGTTCGTCAGCTCGGCGCACGACGACGCGGCACTTGGCCGGGTGGCCGACGCCCTGCCGTACGCCGCCAAGGCCGCCGCCGAGGTCGACGGGTGACGGACCTCACCACCGTGCACCTGTTGCGGCACGGCGAGGTGCACAACCCGGCCGGCATCCTGTACGGCCGGCTGCCCGGCTACCGGCTCTCGGCGGAGGGCGCCCGGATGGCGGACGCCGCCGCCGCCGCGCTGGCCGGCCGGGACGTCGCCGCGGTCATCTCCTCGCCGCTGGAGCGGGCCCGGGAGACCGCCACCGCGGTCGCCGTCCGGTTCGGCCTCGAGGTGGAGCTCGACGACCGGCTGTTGGAGGCCGCGAACGTCTTCGAGGGCCGCCCCTTCGGCATGGGCGACGGCTCCCTGCGTCATCCCACGGTGTGGTGGCAGCTCCGCAACCCGACGCGGCCGTCCTGGGGCGAGCCGTACGCCGAGCTGGCCGGCCGGATGCTGGCGGCCACGGCCGACGCCCGCGCCCGCGCCCGCGGCCGGGAAGCCGTGTGCGTCAGCCACCAGCTGCCGATCTGGACGCTGCGGCGGGCGGTCGAGGGCCGCCGGCTCTGGCACCACCCGGGCCGGCGCCAGTGCGGGCTGGCCAGTCTCACCTCGCTGACCTACGACGGCGACTCGGTGATCTCCATCACCTACGCTGAACCGGCCGGTGCGGCTGCCCGCAAGCCGGGGGTCGCCGGCGCCTAGACCTAGGGGGACTCATGCTGCGCGGCGAGCTCGTGGCGCTGCGCCCGGTACGTCGAGACGAGCTGCCGACCCTCTACGCCTGGCGACAGGATCTGGACCTCACCGCCTGGACCGACACTGAGCCCTGGGTCGCCCTGAGCTACGACGAGTGGTCCAAGCGGTGGGACGAGCCGACTTCGCCGAAGGTCGCCTTCTTCGGTGTCCAGGAAGGCGTAGCGGACGACGGCCGGCTGGTCGGTACCTGCAAGCTGTGGGGAATCGACGAGTACAACCGCAACGCCCACATCGGCATCAAGCTCGGTGCGGAGTCCGACCGTGGCAAGGGCTTCGGCCGTGACGCACTGGCCCTCCTCGTCCGCTACGGGTTCTGGTATCGAGGACTGCACCGGCTGCAGCTCGAGACGTTCGCGGACAACACCGCCATGCGCCGCTGCGCCGAGCGGGTCGGCTTCACCGAGGAGGGCCGCCTCCGCGAGAGCGGGTGGGCGGCCGGGCGCTTCGGCGACGACGTGATCTACGGTCTGCTCGCCACCGAGTGGGCGACCCCGCCGGGCCGCCGACCGGCAGGGTCGGGAGAATAGGCCGGACCGATCCCCGCCCGGAAGGCCCTCGTGCCGCTGTCCCGCAGTTCGTCCGCCTGTCGTGGCGCTGCCCTGGCCGCCCTCGCGCTGCTGGCCAGCGGCTGTGTCGGGCATTCCGCGGTCGACGCCAGCGCCGGCAACGACAAGCGGTACACGGCAGGGGGCGGCGGGCTGACCCGGGTGGCCGCCGACTCCCGCGGACCGGCGCCCGAGATCACCGGCGAGCTGCTCGACGGAAGCTCGTTCGACCTGCGGTCGGTGCGCGGACACGTCGTCGTACTGAACTTCTGGGCGTCCTGGTGCGGGCCCTGCCGGGAGGAGGCCGACGGCCTGCAGGCGGTGTACGACGCCACCAAGGCGCAGGGCGTCGCCTTCATCGGCATCAACTACCGGGACCACCGCTCGACCGCGGACGCGTTCATCCGCACGCACGGGGTGACTTACCCGAGCGTGTTCGACCAGCCGGGCCGCACCGCCCTGGCGTTCCGCGGCACGCTGCCGCCGAACGCGACGCCGACCACGCTGGTGCTCGACCGCGAGGGACGGGTGGCCGCCCGGGTGCTCGGAGCCGTGACTTACTCGCGGCTGCTGGCTACGGTGCGCTCGGTGCTCGCGGAGGGACCGGCGTGACCTCGGGCAGCCCCGAGGCCGGCGCGTTTGCGGTTCTCCGGGCCACTGTCGAACTCGTGGAACTTTTGCGGTGCCCTGGTCCCACAAAGTTTCCACGAGCTCGTCGACCGGGGTCGGACCGGTGAACGTTCTGGCCGCGGCCGGGGAGTCCTTCGCCAACACGGTGACCAGTGGATCGCTGCTGCTGTCCGTACCGGTGGCCCTGCTGGCCGGCGTCGTGTCGTTCCTGTCGCCCTGCGTGCTGCCGCTGGTCCCGGGTTACCTGTCCTACGTCACCGGGCTCTCCGGCGTCGAGCTGACCGGCGTCGACCCCAGCGGCGCCGAGCACTCAGGGGCCGTTCTGGCGCGCGGGGCGGCCACTGGTGCCGGCGCGGTGGCGGTCGTCGAACGGACCTGCGTACGCCGCGGGCGGGTGCTGGCCGGCAGCGTGCTGTTCGTCCTGGGCTTCACCGCGGTGTTCACCGTGGCCGGCGCCTTTTTCGGTGGCCTGGGCGCCGCACTGCAGACCCACGCGGACGTCATCACCCGGGTCCTCGGCGCAGTCACGATCCTGCTCGGGCTGGCCTTCCTGGGCCGGCTGCCGACCCTGGCCCGCGAGGTCCGCTTCCGGCGGCTGCCCGGCGCGGGGCTGGCCGGCGCCCCCATGCTGGGCGTGCTGTTCGGGTTGGGGTGGACCCCCTGCATCGGCCCGACGCTCGGAGCGGTCCAGGCGCTGGCCTATGACAGCGCCAGCGCCGGTCGCGGCGCGCTGCTCACCGCGGTGTACTGCCTCGGCCTCGGCCTGCCCTTCGTGCTGGCGGGGCTGGCCTTCCGGCGGGCGCTGGGGGCGATGGCGGTCGTGCGCCGGCACTCGGCCTGGGTGGTGCGGCTCGGCGGCGGGATGCTGGTGCTGATCGGCGTACTGCTCGTGACGGGGCTCTGGGACGACGCGACGATCTCGCTGCGCACGCTGGTGCGCGGCTTCACGCCGGCGATCTAGCGATGCGGAGGGCAACGGACGTGGCGCTGGCCCCACCGCCGGCTGCCCGGGAGATCGCCGGGGTGAAGCTCTCGACCCAGCCGGAGCCGGTTCTTCGGCTGGGGCGGGACCGGCGGTCACCCCTGTTCCGCGCCCGGTACGCCTGGCGGCGGCTCACCTCGATGCGCACCGCGCTGGTGCTGCTGTTCCTGCTGGCGCTGGCCGCGGTCCCCGGTTCGGTGCTGCCGCAGCGGGGCCTCAACCCGCTGCAGGTGAGCGGCTTCTACGCGGCCCATCCGCGGTTGGCACCGGTGCTGGACCGGCTGTCGGCCTTCGACGTGTTCGCCGCCCCGTGGTTCAGCGCGATCTACCTGCTGCTCTTCGTGTCGCTCGCCGGCTGCCTGGTTCCCCGGCTCCGCCTGCACGCCAGGGCGCTGCGCGCTGACCCGCCGCCGGCCCCGCGGCACCTGTCCCGGCTGCCGTCCTCCGCCGGCTGGGACGCCGACGCGGAGCCTGCAGATGTCGCTGCGGCGGCGGCGCACTCGCTGCGGTCCCGTCGGTTCCGGGTGGAAGTACGCCGGGAGGACGGCGGCGCGGTCAGCGTGGCGGCGGAGAAGGGCTACCTGCGGGAGACCGGCAACCTCCTGTTCCACCTGGCCCTGCTCGCGCTGCTCGTCGGCATCGCGCTGGGCGGGCTGTTCGGCTACAAGGGGACGGTGCTGGTCCAGGAGGGCGACGGTTTCTCCAACACCGTTACCCAGTACGACAACTTCCGGCCCGGCCGGCTCTTCTCGGCGGCCCGGCTGGCGCCGTTCACCGTGCTGCTCGAGAGGTTCCGGGCGACCTACCAGCCCGACGGCTCGGCGCGCACGTTCGCCGCGGACGTGCGGTACGCCGACCGCCCCAGCGACCCACCCCGCCCGGCCGTCATCAGGGTCAACTCGCCGCTGGCGCTGGACGGCGCCAAGATCTACCTGCTCGGGCACGGCTACGCGCCGCACTTCCGGGTGACCGACGAGGCGGGCCGGGTGGCCCTCGACGCCGCCGTCCCGTTCCTCCCACAGGACGGCAACTTCACCTCGACCGGCGTCGTAAAGGTGCCCGACGTCCCGCCGGGGCGTGACGGCAAGCCCCGGCAGCTCGGCTTCGCCGGCTTCTTCACGCCGAGCACCGTGCTGACGCCCAGTGGCCTCGCCTCGGATTACCCGGCCGCCCGCAACCCGGTGGTCACGCTCACGGCCTGGCGCGGCGACCTGCGCATAGACGCCGGTCTTCCGCAGTCGGTTTACCGGTTGGAGACGGCGGGGCTCACCCAGCTGCGGAACGCGCAAGGCCAACCGCTGGCCAGGGCGCTGCGGCCCGGGCAAAGCTGGGCGCTGCCCGGCGGCGGCCGGCTCACCTTCACCGGCGTCGAGGAGTGGGCCACCTTCCAGGTCACCCACGACCCCGGCAACCGCACCGCGCTGGCCGCCTCGATCGCCATCGTGATCGGCCTGCTGCTCTCCCTGCGGGTACGCCGCCGGCGGGTCTGGCTGCGGGCGGTGCCGGCGGCTGGCGCCGACGGCGGCCGGCGTAGCGTGGTCGCGGCCGGGGGGCTGGCCCGCACCGACGCCGACGCCTTCGCCGAGGAGTTCGCCGAGATCGTCGAGCGGCTGCGGTCAGCGCCGGCCGACGCCCGCACCAGCAAGGAGGACTGAGCCCGTGCCCATCCTGGCCGCCGCGGCCGACGCCCGTATGGGCACGCTCAGCGACGATCTGCTCTTCGCCGCCGTCGTGACCTACTCCGTCGCGATGCTCGGCTTCGCGGCCGAGTTCGCCTTTCGCCGCCGGCTGCACACCACGGCGGCGCCGGAACAGATGGTCCCGCTTGCCGACCACGTCGAGAACCGGGTGCTGGTCGGAACCGGCGCCGGATCATGGCGGACCGGCGGTGCCGAGGGGCTGGGCACTTTCGGTCCGGACCGGTCGGCGGGGGCGACCGGCTCACCGGCCGAGGTGCCCGCCGGCCGGGTGGGCGCCATCGGTGCGCTGGCGGTCGCGCTGACCTTCCTCGGCTGGGCCGTCCACGTCGGCTCGGTGGTCACCCGCGGCCTGGCCGCGCACCGGGTGCCGTGGGGAAACATGTACGAGTTCAGCTCGATGGTGGCGCTGGCGGCGGTCACCTCGTTCCTCGTGCTGGTCACCCGCGAGCGGGTCCGCTACCTCGGCGCCTTCGTCCTGCTGCCGGTGGTTCTCTATCTCGGCCTGGCCGGCACGGTGCTCTACGTGCCCGCGGGGCCACTGCTGCCCGCGCTCTACTCGTACTGGATCAAGATCCACGTGGTGGCGGCGATCAGTGCTTCCGGGATCTTCATGGTCGGCGCCGTGGTCACGCTGCTCTACCTGCTGCGGGACAGTTTCGAGCGCCGCAGCGCACGAGGCGGATCGCCCGGTGTGAGCCGGCTGGCCGGTCCGCTGCCCTCGGCCGCCGTGCTGGACCGGACGGCGTACCGCATCATCGCCTTCGGCTTCCCGGTGTGGACCTTCGCGGTCATCGCCGGCGCCATCTGGGCCGAGGCGGCGTGGGGGCGGTACTGGGGCTGGGACCCCAAGGAGACCTGGTCGTTCATCACCTGGGTCATCTACGCGGGCTATCTGCACGCCCGCGCGACCGCGGGCTGGAAGGGCCGACGCGCGGCCGGCATCGCGCTGGTCGGCTTCGTCGCCCTGATGGTCGACTACTACGTCGTGAACATCTGGATCGTGGGGCTGCACTCCTACGCCGGGCTGTGACCGGTGGCGGCCGCCAGCCCGCGAGTTCACCGGAGCCGTTCTTGCCGCCGCCGGCTGGGCCGGCCCGAAAATGCGAAGTGGCAAGGAACCGCAGCTAAGCGGTTCCTTGCCACGCAGGGTTGGGCGCTTGGCTCAGCGGCCCGCGTGCAGCCGAGCCGCGAGGGCTCGGACCCTATGGGGCCGCGGGCCCGAGTTGCGGGTGGCCCGGCCGGCCTCGCGAAGCTCGCGGACCCGCTCGTGCATCAGATCAGTCGTGTACATGTTCACCTCCTCGGTCAACCGCCATCGTACCGAACAACCGAAGGTGCGGCGACTTTGTTCCGACGTATCGTAAGGCGTTCAGCGGTCATAACCAGCATAAACGGGTGATTAGCGTGAATGACACCGACCGCGCGTTGATCGCGGCTCTCCGCGCCAACGGGCGGGAGAGCTACGCCGAGCTCGGCCGGCGGGTGGGCCTGTCACCACCCGCGGTGCACGACCGGGTGGCCCGGCTCGAGACGACCGGGGTGATCACCGGCTACCACGCAGCGGTCGCCCCGGCCGCCGTCGGCCTCGGCGTCGGTGCGCTCGTCGGCATCTATCTGAGTGACTCGGCCGAGCAGAACGAGGTGGCGGACCGGCTCCGAGCGGTCCCGGCTATCGAGGACTGCTGGCTGGTCGCCGGCGAGGAGGCCTTCGTGGTCAAGGTGCGGGTCGCCGACGTGGACTCCCTGGAGCACCTGCTCGGCGTTCTGCGCCGGGTGCCGGGGGTGGCTCGGACGGTTACCACCGTCGTCCTGTCCACCCCCTGGGAGGCACGCATCGCGGTGGGCGTGAACCCGGCCGGACCGCTTCCTGCGGTGCAACCCGCGGTTGAGCGCGAGGTAGGGCGACGTACCCTCGGCCGGGTGCGACGTCGGACCGACCGGACGCCGCCGGCATGACCGGTGGGCGCAGCAGTGCGAGCCGGGCCGTGGCCGCCTACTCCTTCGCCCGGGTGCTGGTCTTCCTCGGCGTGATGGCCGTCCTCTATCTGGTCGGGCTGCGCGGCGGGCTACTCGTGCTTGTCGCTCTGCTCGCCTCGGGGCTGGTCAGCTACGTCGCGCTCGCGCCGCAGCGGGCCCGGATGTCCGCCGCCCTCGAGCCTGCGTTGCGCCGTCGGCCGCGCGGGCTGTCCGCGCGGATCGCCGCAGCGGCTGCCGCCGAGGACGCGTACGCCGACGCGCAGGGGCGGCAGTCCGATGTGACCCCCGAGGAGCGACCCGGCCGGCGCGAGCAGGACTAGTCGTACCGTTCGCGGCGCCTACACTGTGCCGGAGGCGCATGTGAAGAGGTTCACAAGCGCACGTCCAGAGGAAGCCGCCCATGTCGACCGCCGCCGTCGCTGCCCCGGCACGGGTTGCCGGTGACGCCGACGTCGTGGTGGTCGGTGCCGGTCCGGGCGGCTCCAGCGCCGCCTATCACCTGGCCTCGGCCGGCCTCGACGTCCTGCTGCTGGAGAAGGCGGCGTTCCCGCGGGACAAGGTCTGCGGCGACGGCCTGACTCCGCGGTCGGTCAAGTGCCTGATCGGGATGGGGATCGACACCCGCCCGGAAGCCGGCTGGATCCGTAACCGCGGGCTACGGATCCTTGGCGGCGGCATGCAGCTGGAGCTGCCCTGGCCGGAGCTCGCCGACTACCCCGACTACGGTCTGGTGCGGCCGCGCCGCGACTTCGACGAGCTGCTGGCCCGGCAGGCCCAGAAGGCCGGCGCCCGGCTGCTCGAGCGCATGGCGGTCACCGGCGCGGTACTCGACCCCGCGGGCCGGGTTGTTGGCGTCACCGCGACCTCGACCGACGGTGCCGACGGCGGAGGCGCCCCGGTCACCTATCGGGCGCCGTTGGTGCTGGCGGCCGACGGGAGCTCCGGTCGGCTGGGGCTATCGATCGGCCTGCGCCGCCGCACTGACCGGCCGATGGGCGTCGCCGTACGCCGCTACTACCGCAGCCCGCGCACCGACGACGACTTCCTGGAGTCCTGGCTCGAGCTGTGGGAGGGCAAACCCGGCGAGAGCGCGCTGCTGCCGGGCTACGGCTGGATTTTCGGCGTGGGCGACGGCACCAGCAACGTCGGCATCGGCATTCTCAACACGACCGACGCATTTCGTCGGACCGACTACAAGGAGCTGCTCGGCCGCTGGCTCGGCGGCCTGCCGCCGGAGTGGGGCTTCGCCGAGGAGCGGGCGACCGGGCCGGTGCGCGGTGGCGCGCTGCCGATGGGATTCAACCGCACTCCGCATTACGTTCCCGGGCTGCTGCTGGTCGGCGACGCAGCCGGTGCGGTCAACCCGTTCAACGGGGAGGGCATCGCCTACGCCATGGAGTCCGCCGAGCTGGCCGCCGAGGTGGTCGTGCAGGCGCTGGCCCGCCCGGCCGGCCCGGCCCGGGAACGGGCCCTCGCCGGTTACCCCGCGGCCCTGTCGGGCCGGTACGGCGGCTACTTCACGCTGGGCCGGATCTTCGTGCAGCTCATCGGCCACCCGGCCTTCATGCGAGCTGCCGTCCAGCACGGGCTGCCGCGGCCGACCCTCATGCGCTTCACGCTCAAGCTGCTCGCGAATCTCACCGACGCCCGTGGCGGTGACCGCATCGACCGGCTGATCTCGGCGATGACCAAGGTGGTGCCCGCAAGCTGACTCGCCGGAACGACCCCGAACCGAGGACCGGCACCACCGCACCTAGACTGATCGCCACTTTCCACCGCACGTCGTTCGACCCCACCGCCACGAGAGGAGAGGCAACGGTGCTCACCGCGTACCTGCCGATCCTCGTCCTGTTCGTGCTCGCGGCCGGGTTCGCGGTCGTCTCGGTAGGCGCCGGTGCTCTCATCGGCCCCCGGCGCTACAACCGGGCGAAGTTGGAGGCTTACGAGTGCGGCATCGACCCGACGCCGCAGCCGCTCGGCGGCGGCCGGTTCCCGGTCAAGTTCTACCTGACGGCGATGCTGTTCATCGTCTTCGACATCGAGATCATCTTTCTGGTGCCGTGGGCCGTGGCGTTCAACCGGCTCGGCGTTTTCGGACTGGTGGAGATGGTGCTGTTCATCCTCACGATCTTCGTCGCCTACGCCTACGTCTGGCGTCGGGGTGGCCTCGAGTGGGACTGACCCGGGTGGTGGCGCGCTAGATGGGCCTCGAGGAGAAGCTGCCGAGCGGCATCCTGCTGACCTCGGTCGAGAAGCTGGCCAACTACGCGCGCAAGTCCTCGCTGTGGCCGGCGACGTTCGGGCTGGCCTGCTGCGCGATCGAGATGATGGCCACCGGCGCGGGGCGCTACGACCTGGCCCGGTTCGGCATGGAGGTGTTCCGGGCGTCGCCGCGGCAGGCCGACCTCATGATCGTCGCTGGGCGGGTCAGCCAGAAGATGGCTCCGGTGCTGCGGCAGATCTACGACCAGATGCCGGAGCCGAAGTGGGTGCTGGCGATGGGCGTCTGCGCCTCGTCCGGCGGCATGTTCAACAACTACGCGATCGTCCAGGGCGTCGACCACGTCGTACCGGTCGACATGTACCTGCCCGGCTGCCCGCCGCGGCCGGAGATGCTGATGGACGCGATCCTCAAGCTGCACGAGAAGATCCGCCACGAGCCGCTGGGCGACCGCCGCGCCATCGACCAGGCGCAGGCCCGCGGCGAGCTCACCCCCGGTGTGGCCGCCCGATGACTGGCGCCACCCCGCCCGGCGCCACCCCGCCCGCCACACCACCAGGCGCGTCCCCGTCCCCGGTGCACGGGATGTTCGGGGTCTCCGGCAGCGGCGACACCTCCGGTTACGGCGGACTGGTCGTGCGGCCGGCCGCCGCGGCCTCCACCCAGCGCCCCTACGGCGGGTACTTCGACGAGGTCGCCGACGCGCTCGAGCGCGCCTATCCCGACTTCGCCGACGCCGTCGAGCAGGTGGTCGTTCACCGCGACGAGCTGACGTTGCAGGTACGCCGGGAGCGGCTCGTCGAGGTCGCGCAGCGGCTACGGGACGAGCCCGACCTCCGGTTCGAGCTGTGCTCCAGCATCAGTGGCGTCGACTACCCGGCCGACCTGCACCGGCTGCACGCCGTCTACCACCTGACCTCGATGACCTATCGGCGGCGGATCCGGCTGGAGGTGGCGGTGGCCGACGCCGACCCCCACATCCCGTCGCTGACCGGCGTCTACCCCACCGCCAACTGGCACGAGCGGGAGACCTGGGACTTCTTCGGCATCGTCTTCGACGGCCACCCCGCGCTCACCCGCATCGAGATGCCGGACGACTGGGTCGGCCACCCGCAGCGCAAGGACTACCCGCTCGGTGGCGTCCCGGTGGAGTACAAGGGCGCCCAGGTGCCGCCGCCGGACGAGCGGAGGGCGTACGCCTGATGAGCACCATCTACGACCCGTCCACCCAGACGCCGGCCGCGCCGGCCGCGCCGGCCGAGTCTCGGGAGACCACCGATGGCCGGGTCTACACCGTCACCGGCTCGGACTGGGACACCGTCGTGGGTGCCGCCGAGGTCGGCGAGGAACGCATCGTGGTCAACATGGGGCCGCAGCACCCCTCGACGCACGGCGTCCTGCGGCTCGTGCTCGAGCTCGAGGGCGAGACGGTGACCTCGGCCCGGGTGGTGATCGGCTACCTGCACACCGGAATCGAGAAGAACCTCGAGTACCGCAACTGGACCCAGGGCGTCACCTTCGTCACCCGGATGGACTACCTGTCGCCGATCTTCAACGAGACGGCGTACTGCCTGGGTGTGGAGAGGCTGCTCGGCATCACCGACGAGGTGCCCGAGCGGGCCACCGTCGTCCGGGTGCTGTTGATGGAGCTGAACCGGATCGCGTCGCACCTGGTGTGGCTGGCCACCACCGGGCTCGAGCTCGGCGCGCTGTCGATGATGCTCTACGGCTGGCGCGAGCGCGAGCTCATCCTCGACGTCCTCGAGATGATCACCGGGCTGCGGATGAACCACGCCTACGTCCGGCCCGGCGGGCTGGCGCAGGACGTGCCGGACGCCGCTCTCGGCAAGATCCGCGAGTTCCTCGCGCTGATGCCGGGCCGGATCGACCAGTACGAGGACCTGCTCTCGGCGAACCCGATCTGGCTGCGCCGGACGAAGGACGTCGGCTTCCTCGACCTGACCGGCTGCGTCGCGCTCGGGGTCACCGGGCCGGTGCTCCGGTCGGCCGGGCTGCCCTGGGACCTGCGGAAGGCCGCGCCGTACTGCGGCTACTCGACCTACGACTTCGACGTGCCCACGTCGATGGAGGGCGACTGCTACGCCCGGTACCAGGTCCGGGTGGCGGAGATGCGCGAGTCGCTGAAGATCGTGGCGCAGGCCCTCGACCGGCTCGCGCCCGGACCGATCATGGTGGCCGACAAGAAGATCGCCTGGCCGGCTCAGCTCGCCCTCGGCCCGGACGGGCTGGGCAACTCCCTCGACCACATCCGCAAGATCATGGCGACCTCCATGGAGGCCCTGATCCACCACTTCAAGCTGGTCACGGAGGGGTTCCGGGTGCCGGCCGGGCAGGTCTACGTCCCGATCGAGTCGCCCCGGGGCGAGCTCGGCTACCACATGGTCAGCGACGGCGGGACCCGGCCCTACCGGGTGCACGTGCGGGACCCTTCGTTCGTCAACCTCCAGGCCGTGCCGGCGCTGTGCGAGGGCGGCCTGATCGCCGATGTGGTGGCCTCGGTGTCCAGCCTGGACCCGGTGCTCGGCGGCGTGGACCGGTGACCCGTGCCGCTGACTGAGGCGACCCGGCGAGCCATCCGGGAGATCATCGCGCGGTATCCGAGGCCGCGTTCCGCGCTGCTGCCGATGCTGCACCTGGTCCAGGCCGAGGAGGGCTACGTGTCCGCCGAGGGCGTGGCGCTGTGTGCCGAGGAGCTCGGGCTGACCAAGGCCGAGGTCGGCGCGGTGGCGACGTTCTACACGATGTACAAGCGTCGGCCCGCCGGGGAGTACCTGGTCAGCGTCTGCACCAACCTGTCCTGCCAGATCCTCGGCGCCGAAGAGGTCTACGCCGGCCTGTCGAAGTCTCTCGGTGTCGGTCACGACGAGACCACCGCGGACGGCCGGATCACCCTGGAGCACGCCGAGTGCCTGGCCGCCTGCGACTACGCGCCGGTGATGACGGTCAACTACGAGTTCTTCGACAACGTGACACCGGAGTCGGCCGGGGACATCGTGGCGGCGCTGCAGCGCGGGGAGCGGCCCGTGCCCACGCGCGGCGAGCCGCTGGTCGACTTCCGCGGCATCTCCCGGCAGCTCGCCGGCTTCGCCGACGAGAGGGGGCTGCGCCAGGCGGCCACCTCCACCCGCGCCGCCCATCCCACCCCGCCGGAGCCGGTCGACAGCCGCGCCAGCGTCGACCTGGCCGGCAGCGATGTCGCGCTGCCGACTTCGGCCGGCGATTACGGCGTACCGGGCGGGATCACCGAGTCGGCGCTGACCGATGCCGCAGCGGCGGCGACCTACGGCGGCGGGCCGGCCGACGCCGGCGAGAGCGCGGTCACCGGCGTACCCAGCCCGAGCCGGGACCAGGAGCGAAGCTGATGCCGCTGACCCCCGTGCTGACCCGGCGCTGGAGCGAGCCGGGGTCCTGGACGCTCGAGACCTACGAGCGGACCCAGGGCTACCTCGGGCTGCGCAAGGCGCTGGCCATGGCCCCGGACGAGGTCATCGCGCTGGTGAAGGACTCCGGCCTGCGCGGCCGGGGCGGGGCCGGCTTCCCTACCGGCATGAAGTGGGGCTTCATCCCGCAGGGCGACGGGAAGCCGCACTACCTGGTCGTCAACGCCGACGAGGGCGAGCCCGGCACCTGCAAGGACACCCCGCTGATGATGGCCGACCCGCACCAGCTCGTCGAGGGCATCGTCATCGCGTCGTACGCCGTCCGCTGCAACCACGCCTTCATCTACCTGCGCGGCGAGCTGGTGCAGGCCGGCCGCCGGCTGGAGAACGCGATCCGCGAGGCGTACGCCGCCGGCTACCTGGGCCCCGACATCTTCGGGTCCGGCTTCGACCTCGAGCTGACCCTGCACCGCGGCGCCGGCGCCTACATCTGCGGCGAGGAGACCGCGCTGCTGGACTCCCTCGAGGGCTACCGCGGCCAGCCC
>JBPCOB010000006.1:0-20762 GCA_051000715.1 Mycobacteriales bacterium | reverse complement strand
AGGGACGCCTCGGCCCGGGCGCGAGCGAGGGCCTGCTCGCCACCTTCGAGCGCCCCATCGGCTAGGGCTTGAGGACGACCTTCAGGCAGTCGTCCTGCTTGTGCTTGAAGATCTCGTAGCCCTTCGGCGCGTCCTCGAGCGACATCGTGTGCGTCAGGATGAACGACGGGTCGAGCCGGCCGGACTGGACGAGGTCGTAGAGCGTGCGCAGGTAGCGGTGCACGTGGGTCTGGCCGCCCTTGAGGGTGATTGACCTGTTCATCCAGGAGCCGATCGGGAACTTGTCCATGAAGCCGCCGTAGACGCCGGGCACGGACACGACGCCCCCGCTGCGGCAGCAGGTGATCGCCTGGCGCAGCGCGAAGCCGCGGTCGGTGACCGAGCGGGTCGCCTGCTTGGCCCGGTCGTAGGCGTAGATCGGGGCGCTGCCGTGGTGGGCCTCCAACCCGACCGCGTCGATGCACTTGTCCGGACCACGGCCGGCGGTCATCTCGAGCAGCTCGCTGCGGACGTCGACGTCCTCGTAGTTCAGGACGTCGGTCGCGCCCGCGCCGTCGAGAGCGGTCTGCAGGCGGTAGCCGAAGCGGTCGATGACGACGATGCGCTCGGCGCCCATGAGCCGGGCGCTGGCCGCCGCGAACTGCCCGACGGGACCGGCGCCCCAGACGGCGACGGTGTCGCCCGGCTCGATCTCACAGGCTTCCGCGCCCATCCAGCCGGTGGGGAAGACGTCGGTGAGGAAGAGCAGCTGCTCGTCGGTGAGGCTGTCGTCGTCGACCTTCAGCGGGCCGACGTCGGCGAACGGCACCCGGACGTACTCCGCCTGACCGCCGGCGTACCCACCGGTGAGGTGGGAGTAGCCGAAGATGCCTGCGGGCGCGTGCCCCCACATCTTCTCCGCGAGACCGGCGTTGGGGTTGGTGTTCTCGCACCGCGAGAACATCTGGCGGCCGCACTGCCAGCAGCCGCCGCAGGTGATCGGGAACGGCACGACGACCCGATCGCCGACGGCGAGGTTCCCGACGCCGGGTCCGACCTCGACGACCTCCCCCATGAACTCGTGGCCGACGATGTCGCCGCGCTTCATCTCGGGCACGTAGCCGTCGTAGAGGTGCAGGTCAGAGCCGCAGATCGCGGTGGCCGTGATACGGATCACGGCGTCGGTGGGCTCCTCGATGCGCGGGTCGTCGACGTTGTCGACGCTGACCTTGCGGGGACCGTTCCAGACGACAGCCTTCATGGTCTGCTGGCCTACCTTCGTCGCTCGCTGCGAACGGGCATGATCCTGGCATGCCCGTGCTGGTCGGCACCTCTGGCTGGCAGTACGCCGACTGGCGAGGGCGCTACTACCCGGCGGGCGTGCCACAGACACGGTGGTTCGAGCACCTGATGCTCGACTTCGTCACCGTGGAACTCAACGTCTCGTTCTACCGGCTGCCGCGCCGCGAAGTCTTCGAGGGGTGGCGGGCACGGAGCCCGGCCGACGCCGTCATCACGGTGAAGGCCAGCCGCTACCTCACCCACATCCGGAGGCTGCGGGAGCCAGCCGAGCCGGTGGCCCGGCTGATGGACCGCGCCAACGGACTGGGCGCCAAGCTCGGGCCGGTGCTTCTGCAGCTGCCGCCCGACTTGAAGGCGGACCCGGCCGCCCTGGAGGAGACGCTCGGCTGCTTTCCGGACGGCGTACGGCTCGCGGTCGAGCCTCGGCACCCTTCCTGGTGGACCGACGACGTACATCGGGTGCTCACCGAGCACGGGGCGGCGCTGTGCTGGGCCGACCGTAAGGCGCGGCCGGTGACTCCGCTGTGGCGGACGACCCACTGGGGCTACCTGCGCCTACATGAGGGCGCGGCCCAGGTTTGGCCGTTCTACGGTCGGCGGTCCCTTGTCACCTGGGCAGAACGCGTCGCGTCGGCGTACGCCGACCGCGAGGACGTGTTCGTCTACTTCAACAACGACCCGGGCTGCGCCGCGGTCGACAACGCGATCACCTTCGGGAGGGAGGTACGCCGGCTCGGCCGCAGCGCCAGCCGGGTGCCGCCGGAGCGCCCCCACGTTGCCTACGACCGCCCCTGACGGCGGGCTCCTGGCCAAACGGGCAGATCAGGGCTCTACCCCAGCTGCGCTCGATAGGTCAGCCTCCTCGATGGCTGGGAAAGCGCTGGTACGTCTTGCCTGGAAACCACGATGGACGCGGTCGGACGCGTCGTCGTGCCGAGACCGCTGCGCGACGCCCTTGGACTGCTGCCGGGCTCGACCGTCGACATCTCGCGCTACGGCGCCGGCCTACAGCTGGTGCCGACCGGGCGCACGGCTCGGCTCGTCGAGGAAGCCGGCGTTCTGGTGGCCACCGGGGAGACCACGATCGACGACGACGTCGTGTTCGGACTGGTCGACGCGGGACGGCGGTGACCGTGCCGTGTGCCGTGGACACCAGCGTCGCGGTGCCGCTGCTGGTACAGACTCACCGCGCCCACGCCGCGGTCGTCCGTTGGTGGGACAACCGGGACATCGCCCTCAGTGGGCACGCCTTGGCAGAGACCTACTCGGTGCTCACACGGCTGCCCGGTGACCTCCGGCTGGCACCCGCGGACGCCGTGCGGCTGCTCGACGAGCGCTTCAGCGAGCCCCTGGTCCTCGGGCCGGAGACGATTGGGCGCCTCCCGGACGTGCTGAGCCGAAAGGGGATCGCCGGCGGCGCCGTCTACGACGCCCTCGTGGCACTGCCGCCGCTGAGCACGGGTCGGATCTTGCGACGCGCGACGCCCGCGCCAGGACCACATACGAGACGGTCGGTGTCCACGTCATCGTCGCCGCCTGACGCCGGTACCCGGTTCCTCGTCCCCCTCGGTGCGGAGAACCGCGCTGCTGCTGGAGTGGCTGCGGGCGACGATGTCGAAGTCGACATGGAGCTCGACGAAGTACCCCGCGAGGTCGCGGTGCCGCCCGACCTTGACGACGCGCTCGGCGGCGACATCCAGGCGCGGCGCTTCTTCGACACCCTCGCCTACAGCCACCGAAAGGAGTGGGTGCGCTGGATCGAGGAGTCCAAGAAGGCCGAGACACGCAGCTCACGCATCACCAAGGCCGTCGAGGCGCTCCGGGCCGGCCAGCGCCGACACTGACTCGGACAGGCGGCCACCGCACCGTTCAGGGTCAGAAGCCGGGGAAGACGGCCCGTAGGGCGAGCCAGATCGGGCGCGCGTCGAGTTGTCCGGGTGGAATCCCTTGGCGCGTCATCGACGGCTCCTGGCACAGTGCGCCGATGCCTGCGGACCACTTCGGTGAGCGAGTGGCGGAGCGGTACGACGCATCCGAGGCCGAGATGTTCGACCCCACGGTGGTTGAGCCTGCTGTGAGCTTCCTCGCCCACCTGGCAGGGCGCGGTGCCGCTCTCGAGCTCGGCATCGGCACCGGGCGCATCGCGTTGCCGCTCAGCCAGCGCGGCGTCCCGGTCCACGGCATCGACCTGTCACCGGCGATGATCGCGAGACTGCGGGCCAAGACCGGTGCCGAGCGGATCGGCGTCACGCGCGGTGATTTCGCCCAGACGACAGTTCCCCGGAAGTTCACGCTCGCCTACCTCGTCTTCAACACGATCATGAATCTGACCACGCAGGACGAGCAGGTTGCCTGCTTCGGAAACGTCGCCGAGCATCTCGAACCGGGAGGCTGCTTCGTCATCGAGGTCGGTGTTCCTGACCTGCAGCGGCTTCCGCCTGGCGAGACCGTCCGGCCGTTCATGGTGAGAGCCGACAGGCTCGGTTTCGACGAGTACGACGTCGCGAGCCAGCGGCTCGTCTCCCACCACTACCGGGTGGTGGACGGCCAGCTCGATCTCATGTCCATCCCGTTTCGCTACGTGTGGCCGTCCGAGCTCGACCTGATGGCGCGACTCGCCGGCATGACGTTGCGCGAGCGCTGGGGCGGCTGGGGTCGGGAGCCCTTCACCAGCGACAGCACGCGGCACGTTTCGGTATGGCAGAAGCCCGCTTCAGCGTCCGGATGAGGTAAGCGCATCTCGCGGCGCTCCTAAGCCAGCTGCCCGACCAGCCAGGCGGTGGTCTCTTGCACCCGCCGGACGACCATCGTCAGGTGACCGTCGTCGTCGGAGAGATGGGCCTCGACGTTCGGGATGTTCTCGGCTAGCCATTCCCCGTGGGCGAAAGGCACCATGAGGTCTTGACGGCCCTGCCAGACCACGACCGGGATCTCGATGTCGGCAAGCCGGAAGCCCCAGTCCTGGACGAAAGCCAGGTCGTCGTCGACCCAGCCGGCGGTTCCGCATCGCACCGCCTCGGCCATGTTGGCGGCGAAGAACTCACCGACGTCGCCGGTCAGGACGGCCTCGTCGACCGGGCTCAGCAACGACCGCATGGCTGCCACGACGGCAGCGGCGTCGGTCGCGCTCAGCTCCTTGGCCATGGCAGCAACCAGTGGTTCCAGCGTCGCCCGGCCCCGCTCGGCGGCGGAGAACTCCACGACGTTGTCCTCCCCCATGCCGGCGAGGAAGTCCAGGCCGGCCGCGTCCCGGGGTGCGACACCCGCCAGGCTGGCGGCGGCGGCGACCCGGTCGCGGAGCAGGGCGGCACACGCCAGCGCGTGCGGGCCACCGCCGGAGATGCCCCAGGTGACGAAGTGCTCGAGCCCCAGGTCGTCGGCGATGGCGACTACATCGCTCGCCACGTCGGCCACGCTGCGGCCGGGCTTCGGGCTCGACTGGCCGTATCCAGGTCGGTCGAAGGTGATCAGTCGTACGCCGTCCCGCGCGGCGTCGTCGACCCAGCCGGCGTACGGCAGCCTCGACATCGGGGTGCCGTGATGCACGATCACCGGAGCCCCGTCGAGGTCGCCGGACTGCAACACCGACAAGGCGCGCCCGTCCGGCGTCGATACCGTCCGCTCGTCGATCTCCACTGCCCACCCTCTCCGTACTGGGACTGCGCCTACGGGCCTGAGCCCATGCCGCCCGACCCGAAAGGTTAGGCGTCGCTGATGTCGCTGCCGGCCGAGTCGTAGACGAGCAGGCCGTCACAGCGCAGCCGGACGCCCTCGGTCGGGCGGTGCGGCGTACGCCGTCCGTCCGGCATCAGGTGCTCGACCGGTAGGCCGCTGGCCAGCTGCACGAAGTCCGCGACGAGCCGGCGGTGGCAGCGCCACCAGACGCTCTCGCTGCACATGACCGCGGTCGACTCGGTGGCCGCGGAGGCAAGCAGCTCCTCGACCGCGGCCAGGAACTCCGGCGTCCGCATCCAGGCCGCATAGCCCCGGAACGAGCCGTTGCGCAGCGCCGTGTCGGGCGAGTCGACCGGCAGTGGGCGGAAGCCGCCGAGCCGCCTCTCCCAGCGGTAACCGACGCCGTACGACGGCAGCCACTCGGTCATCGCGGTCCGGTTCACGTGCGGGTGGCGACGGCTGCCGGGACCGATGCGGATGTCGACCAGAGACATGACCCGCGCGTCGCGCAGCCGGGTGCCCAGCTCTTCGGCGGTCGCGGTGCCGTGCCCGACCGTCAGCAACGAAGCCGACCGGGCAAGTCGCTCCCCGCTCACGGACCTCCTTGCGCAGCGTCGACACAGGCGCCGTCGGCCAGCACCGGAACGGCGTGGTCGGCTCCCTCCTCGGCCGCCAGCAGGACGTCGTCCGCGAACCCGCGGTCGAGCAGCACCAGCCGGGCTCCAGTTCGCAGCGTCAGCACGGAGAGCGGCGACAACGAGACGGCGCTCCCGCGCGGACCAGCAACGACCGCGTCGAGCTCCGCTGCCCGGACGGCGGCGGAGTCGTCCCGCCATCGATGCGGCCAGACGCTGGCACCGCGACCGCAGGCGATCGAGACACAGGTGGTGAACGAAGCACGTCCACGAGCACCAGTACGTCGCAGGTCTGCGCCAGTGTCGCCGCGCCGGCCGGGCCCCCCCAGCGCAACTGGTTTCACTCGGTGCCCTCGGCGAGCTCAAGCCACGCGTCCTCGGTGTCGGCCTTCTCCGCGACCAGGGACCGCAGCTCGGCGTCGAGCGCTGTCACCGCCTCGTAGTCGCTGGCCGCGGCGGCCAGCTCCTCGTGCAGTCGGGCCTCCCTGTGGGACAGCCGCTCGAGCGCCCGCTCCAACGCGACCAGCTGCCGCCGGGCTACCCGGGTGTCCCCGGCGCGCAAACGGGCCGTCGGAGTAGCCGCCGGCTCGGCCCACTCCTGCCGACGGGCGAGGTACTCGTCCACCCCGCCCGGGAGTGCGGCGAGCCCACCGTCGCCCAGGAGCGCGACCGTCGTGTCGGTGACCCGTTCCACGAAGTAGCGGTCGTGGGTGACGACGACCAGCGTGCCGGGCCAGCCGTCGAGCAGGTCCTCCAGCGCGGTGAGCGTCTCGATGTCGAGGTCGTTGGTCGGCTCGTCCAGCAGCAAGACGTTGGGCTCGGTCATCAGCAGCCGCAGCAGCTGCAGCCGGCGTCGCTCCCCGCCGGACAGCTCGCCCACGGGCGTCCACTGCTGGTCCCCGACGAAGCCGAAGCGTTCCAGCAGCTGGCCGGCGGTCAGCTCCCGGCCCTTACCCAGGTCGACCACGCGGGCGACCTCCTCCACGGCCGGCAGCACCCGCAGGGCGGGATCGAGCTCGCTCACCTCCTGGGACAGGTACGCCGCCCGGACGGTTCGCCCGACCACCACCCGGCCGGTCCCCGGCGCGACCTCGCCGAGCAGCAGCCGCAGCAGCGAGGTCTTGCCGCTGCCGTTGACCCCGACGATCCCGACCCGGTCGCCGGGTCCGAGGCGCCAGCTGACCCGATCCAGCAGCGTTCGACGCCCGACCTGCAGCGTGACCTCCTCCACGTCGTACACCGTCTTGCCGAGCCGGGCGACGGCAAAGGCGACCAGGTCGGTGCGGTCCCGGGGAGTCGGCTCGTCGGCGATCAACGCGTTGGCCGCGTCGATGCGGAACCGCGGCTTCGAGGTGCGGGCCGGCGGACCGCGGCGCAGCCAGGCCAGCTCCTTGCGCAACAGGTTCTGCCGCCGAGCCTCCGTGAAGGCGACCAGCCGGGACCGCTCCGCCTTGGCCAAGACGTACGCCGAGTAGCCACCGTCGTAGGCGTACACCTGGCCGCCTTCGACTTCCCAGGTGCGGGAACACACGGCGTCCAGAAACCAGCGATCATGGGTGACGATCACCGCCGCGCAGCGCCGGGTGGCGAGATGGCGGGCCAGCCAGTCGACGCCTTGAACGTCGAGGTGGTTCGTCGGCTCGTCCAGGACGACCAGGTCCGGATCACCGACCAGGATCGCTGCCAGCGCGACCCGGCGCCGCTCCCCGCCCGACATCGGCCCGACCAGCGAATCCAGCCCGGCCGGGAAGTCGGGCAGGTCCAGACCGCCGAAGAGCCCTTCGAGGACGTCCCGCACGCCGGCATCGCCGGCCCAGTCGTGCGCCGGCCGGCTCCCTAGCACGGCGGACCGTACGGTTGCCGCGGGGTCCAGCCGGTCGACCTGACCGAGCAGGGCCACCCGCAGCCCCCGGGTGTGCGTCACCCGACCGGCGTCGGCCGGCTCGACACCGGCCAGCACCGACACCAGCGTCGTCTTTCCACCGCCGTTGCGGCCGACCACGCCGATCCGGTCGCCGTCGTCGACCCCGAGCGACACACCGTCGAGCAGGGGGGTCGTGCCGAAGACCTTGCCGACCGCCTCGAGGTTGACCAGGTTCGCCACCGGTTCAGCGGCTGTCGGGCGGCAGGATGCGGGCGCCGGCCACCGGACCGGAGGCGCGGCGGATCGTCCGGCAGACGCCCAGGCCGGCCAGCGCCGAGGCGAAGCTGATCGACACCGCGGCCGAGCGCACCAAGAAGGCCACGGTCGGCCCGGAACCGGACACCACGGCGCCGAGAGCTCCGAGCTCCTGGCCAGCCGCCAGCACGCGGCGCAGCTGCGGGCGCAGTCGGACGGCGGCCGGCTGCAGGTCGTTGGCCAGCACCCGGCCCAGAGCGACGGGGTCGCCCGCCCGCAGGGCGCCCAGGACCGGATCCGGCGGGCCGGCCGGCGCGATCGCCTCCCCCTGGTGCCGCTGCCGGTCCAGCTCCTCGTAGACCAAGGTGGTGGACAGGCCCACCCGGGCCAGGGCGAACACCCAGTGGTACTGACCCTGACCCAGGACCGGAGCGAGCTGCTCACCGCGCCCGCTACCGAGCGCGGTGCCACCGTGCAGCGCGAACGGGACATCGCTGCCCAGTGCCGCGGCCAGCGCCGACAAGTCCGAACGCTCGAGCCCGGTGCCCCACAGTGCGTCGCAGGCGACCAGCGCCGCCGCCGCGTCGGCGCTACCGCCGGCCATCCCGCCCGCGACCGGGATGCCCTTGCTGAGCCGCAGGTGCACCGCTGGCTCCACGCCGGTCGTGCGGGCCAGCGCGCGGGCGGCCCGGACGGCCAGGTTGTTCTCGTCCGCCGGTACGCCGTCGGCACCGGCGACCTCGACCGAGAGCTCGTCGGCCGGGCAGGCCGTCACCTCGTCGTACAGCGACACCGCCTGGAAGACGGTGGCGAGGTCGTGGAAGCCGTCGGCGCGGCGCGGCCCGACGCCCAGGTGCAGGTTCACCTTCGCGGGCACCCGGACCGTGACCGGAGCCGGCTGTGGCAGCCGGACGCGAGCATCCCTGGACATGGTCAGCAGGTGCTCCCGGGCCGTCTGACGAAGCCGTGCACACGACGAACACGGCCCGTCGATGCTACGGGCGCCGGTCGGGTCGAGCCGCCGCCAACCGGGCGAACGCCGCCACATCGAGGGCCTCTCCCCGGTCGCCCGGGTCGATACCGGCCGCGGTCAGCGCCTCGGCCGCGGCAGACGGGGAGTCCGCCCAGGCGCCCAGCGCCGCCCGCAAGGTCTTGCGACGCTGGGCGAAGGCGGCGTCCACCACCGCGAACACCTCCGCCCGGCTCGCCGTCGTGATCGGCGGTGGCCGGCGGGCCAGCCGCACCAGCCCGGAGTCGACGTTGGGCGCCGGCCAAAAGACGGTACGGGGCACCGGGCCGGCTCGGCGCACCTCGGCGTACCAGGCCAGCTTCACCGACGGGACGCCGTAGATGCGGCTGCCGGGAGGGGCCGCCAGCCGCTCGGCGACCTCTGCCTGGACCATCACCAGCCCCCACCGTAGCGATGCGAACCGGTCCAGCAGGTGCAGGAGCACCGGTACGGCGACGTTGTAGGGAAGGTTGGCCACCACCGCGGTCGGCGGCGGGCCGGGCACCGCCTCGATCGCCAGGGCGTCCGCCGCCAGCACGGTGAGCCTGCTGGCGAGCTCCGGGCGGCGGGCGGCAACCGTCGCCGGCAGGGCGGCGGCGAGCCGGGCATCGACCTCGACCGCCACCACCCGGCGGACGACCGGGAGCAGGCCGATGGTCAGCGAGCCGAGCCCCGGGCCGACCTCCAGCACGACGTCGTCGCCCGAGCAGCCGGCGACCCGGACGATGCGCCGTACGGTGTTGGGGTCGATGACGAAGTTCTGTCCCAGCGCCTTCGCCGGCCGCAGCCCCAACCCGGCAGCCAGCATGCGGACATCGGCCGGCCCGAGCAGGCCGTCCCCCGGCCCGGGTCCAGACCCGGGTCCCGGCGCTCCGGCGTGGCGATCGGTGACATTCGTCACGGCCCAGCGCCTACCAGGGACCGAAGACCCGGTCGGAGTTGACCGCCACGGCCGCGGCTAGCGCGTCCACGTCCGCGCCCTTGACCTCGGCCAACGCCCGTAGGGTCAACGGCACCAGGTACGGCGCGTTGGGCCGCCCGCGGTAGGGCATCGGGGTCAGGAAGGGCGCGTCGGTCTCCACCAGCAGCAGCTCCAGCGGCGCGGTCGCGGCGGCCTCCCGTAGACCGTACGCATTGCGGAAGGTCACGTTGCCGGCGAAGGACATGTAGTAGCCGCGATCGGCGCAGGTCCGCGCCATGGCCGCGTCGCCGGAGAAGCAGTGCAAGACCGTGCGTTCCGGCGCCCCCTCCTCAGCCAGCAGGCGCAACACATCGGCGTGCGCCTCGCGGTCATGAATCATCAGCGCCGTGTCCGTGGCCTTGGCGATGGCGATGTGGCGGCGGAACGAGTCCTGCTGCTGCTCGGGGGTCGCGGTGTCACGGTAGTAGTCGAGCCCGGTCTCGCCGACGGCTCGCACCTGCGGCAGCGCCGCCAGCCGGGCGATCTCCGTCCAAGCGGCCTCGTCAGCGGTGCCCGCCTCGTTCGGATGGATCGCCACCCCGGCGTAGACGTCGGCGTACCGCCCGGCGGTCTCGGCCGACCAGCGAGAGGTCGCCACGTCGATGCCGATGGTCACCAGGCGGCGGACGCCGACCGCCCTGGCGGCCGACACCGCTTCCTCGACCGAGCAGTCCATCAGGTCGAGGTGGCAGTGGCTGTCCACCACCTCGACACCGAGCGGCGGCGGAGGAGGTGGCGGCGTCCCCTCCCGGGCGGCGGTGGGCCGGCGGCCGGGTGCCCGGTCCGGACCGCCCGAGGCGGCGTCCCCCGCGGCTTCTCCCATGGCGCAGCGATGCTAGCCAGGGTCGACGTTGCGGTCGCCGGCCGGTGCCCGGAACAGCGCCAGCGAGGCGGCTACGGCGACGGCCGCGCCAACGAGGCCGGCCGCCCGAACGGCCGTCGACCCGGCCAGGCCGAGCGCCGCCAGCGCCAGCGTGGCGGCGGAGACGGCGACCGCCAGGGTCACCGAGGTCGCGGCGGCGAGCAGTCGGCCGCGAACCACCGACCGGTCCAGCGCGGTGCCCGGCGGTACCGAGAGCCCGAGGTCGCCGGCCTCGACGAACAGCAGTACGGCGGCCGCCACCAGTGGCGCCAGGAGATCCCCCTCGACATCGGCGAAGTACAGGGCGCCGGCGTACTGCGCCACCAACCCGAGGGCCGCCAGGGTCAGCAGCCCTTCGCCGAAGAGCGTGAGCCCGGCCAGCACCGCCGGGACGGTGAGCAGGCACAGGCTCACCAGGGCGGTGGACGGGCCGGCCAGCGCGAAGGAGTAAGCGAACACCGCCGCGGCGAGGAGGGCGGCCAGCACGCGCCCGACCTCTCTCACCGCAGCGCCAGTCGCGGCCGGCTGTGCAGGCGGGACACCTCGAGCAGCACCGCGTCCAGCGACCCCGCGCCGGTCCAGCGCACGACCGGGACACCGATGTCGCTGAGCCGGCCGATGGTCATCTCGCGTTCCATCGAGAAGATCCGTTGGGCGAGTGCTGCCACCTCCCCCGACGGGGGCGGCAGCAGCGGCTCCGGCGAGGTGTCGACGACGACGACCCCGAAGCCCCGGCGGGCGAGGTCGGCCAGCGCCCCGGTGGCCCGGGTGTCGAGCAGGGGTGAGAGGGCGAAGACCAGCGCCCGCGGCGGCAGCGTGTGAGCCGGCAGGAGCTCGATGTCCTTCCAGCTGTAGCTCATCACGAGCTCGGTGCCGAGCAGGTGCTCGACGACGCGGTGGAACTGCACCGAGCCGGTGGCCGCGGTGAGCCAGCGGATCACGCCGCCGAAGCCGGTCACGCCCACCCGGTCCATCTGCGCCAGGTAGTGCGCGGCGATGCCGAGCGCCGCGCGTACCGACACGTCCAGGCTGCTCTCGCCCGGCGGGCCGGCGTCGACGAAGGTGTCGAGGAACAGCACGACCTCGGCGTTGCGCTCGGGGCGGTGCTCGGTGACGTGCAGAGCATTGGTACGGCTGCTCACCCGCCAGTTGACCCGGCGCAACGGGTCGCCCGGACGGAACTCCCGGATGCCGGCGAACTCAATCCCCTCCCCGGCCGCCCGGGAGACGTGTGAGCCGGTCACCACCCGGGTGAAGGGGTGCGCACTCGCCGCGGCGAAGCGCTCGGCCCGCGGCAGCACCCGCAACGGCATCGGCGCGAGCGGGACGGCCCGGGCGACCAGCCGGCCCCGGGCGTACGCCGTGACGTGGCCCGGCCCTACCCGGTGCACCCCCCACCGCACCGGTCGCACGCCGATCGTCACCGAACGGGTCCCGCCCGCCCGCAGGTCCACCGTGACGCGGGCGGCCCCGTCGACGACGGCGAGCCCGGGCGCCAGCGTGACCTCGACGTTGGCCTGGTCGACCCGGCCGTCGGCGGTCAGTAGCACGGTGAGCTGGGTAACCTCACCCTCGAGCACGCGCTCGTCGGCGAGCACCAGCCGAGCCGACAGCGACGGTGCCCGGCGGAGCAGGCCAGGCCCGAGCGCCGCCAGCAGCGAGGACCCGATGGCGACGATCTCGATTCGCCCCAGCACCAGCCCGGCGACCATCACGACCGAGCCCAGCGTCGCCAGCCGGAGCAGCTGGGGCGTCGGCCGCCAGCGCATCAGTCCCACCCGCGCAGGCGGTCGACCGGCGGCAGAGCGGCAGCGGGCGCAGCCGTCGGCGGGGCCACGGTCGGTGGTGTCGGCACCGAGTCGAGCGTCAACGCCACCACGTCGTCCCCGGTCACCCGGCGAACCCACATCTCCGGCCGGAGCGTCAGCCGGTGCCCCAGTGCCGGCACCGCCACCGCCTTGACGTCGTCCGGCGTGACGTAGTTCCGACCGGCCAGCAGAGCCCGGCCGCGGGCCAGCTTGAGCAGCGCGAGGCCGCCGCGGGGGCTGGACCCGACCAGGACCTGCGCCTGCCGCCGGGTCGCCGCGACCAGGTCGACCATGTAGAGCCCGACAGTCTCGTCGACGTGCACCTGCTCGAGGGAGTCCTGCAGGGCGAGCAGGCCGTCGCGGTCGAGGACCGCGGCCACCGACAGCTCGTCGACGCCGCGGTCGAGGCGGCGGCGCAGCACCTCCCACTCCTGCTGGCGCTCGGCATAGCCGAGCCGGACCCGGAGCAGGAAACGGTCCAGCTGCGCCTCGGGCAGCGGATAGGTGCCCTCGTACTCGATCGGGTTCTGGGTGGCGAGGACGGCGAACGGCGGCTCGAGCGGAAACGTCGTGCCGTCGACGGTGACCTGGCTCTCCTGCATGACCTCGAGCAAGGCGGCCTGGGTCTTGGGCGGCGTCCGGTTGATCTCGTCGGCGAGCAGGAGGTTGGTGAACAGCGCCCCGGCGCGGAACTCGAACCGCCCCTCCCGCTGGTCGTAGATGTAGGACCCGGTGATGTCGGCGGGCAGCAGGTCGGGCGTGAACTGAATACGCCGGAAGTCCAGGCCCAGGGCCTGGGCGAGCGAGCGCGCGACGAGGGTCTTACCGAGCCCCGGGTTGTCCTCGAGCAGGACGTGCCCGCGGGCCAGGACGCCGAGCAGCACCAGCTCCAGCGCGGGCCGCTTGCCCACGACGACGGTCTCGACGGCGTCGAGGACCTGCGCGCACCGCGCCCTCGCCGTGTCGAGGGCGAGCGGGTTCAGATCCGCTCCACCGCGTCGAGCAGCCTCGCCACCCGAGCGGGCGCCAGCCCCGCTGCCGAGGGGTCCGCCGGTGGCGGCGGGGACACGACGTCGGTCCATAGCTCCTTCTCGATCAGGGCTCTGCACCGGACCGGGTCTTCCACCAGGACGACGCCGTGCCGCATCGCGAGCCGGTCGTCGAGGAGCTGGCGCAGCAGCGGGCGCAGCGAACGGTCGTACTGTGCTCGGCTGTCACCGCCGTAGGACAGCGCGGCCTCCAGGCGTGCCAGCCGAGTGACGTACTGGTCAGGAGGTCCGGGGGCGGTGGGACACTCCGCCAGGGCCGGCCGTGGACGCTGCGGCGACCCGAACGAGGTCAGCGCCCGGATGCAGACCAGGAGCGCCGCAGCCAAAACCACGGCGCGGTCGGCGCGGGCCCGGTCGATCGGCAGCAGCAGGAAAACGACGGCCGTCAGCGCCGCGAGCGGCGCCAGCCAGCGGAGCACCTGGCGGATGGCGCTCATCGCGAGCCCAGGGCGTCGCGCACCCGGGTCAGCGAGCGCATCGCATCGCTCCGCATGCGCTCGTCCACCGGCGCCCGGCCGAAGCGCGCGGTCTGGAACAGGTCGGTCAACCGAGCGGCGTCGACCCGCGGCACCGACTGCTCCACGAGCACCCGCGAGAGCAGCTCGGTCTGGGTCTCGGCCGGCCGCCGCACGGTGCCGAGGTCGCGCAGCGCCCCCTCCATGCCGACGTAGCAGGCGATCACAGCTTCCCGCGGTTCGGCCTCGGACTCCAGCGCCGGCAGCGCGACGTCGAGTGATCGGGCTAGCCGCTGGCGCAGCGGCTCCGTGGCCTCCTCCTCGGTGCCTTCCGCCTCCTCGACCGCGGCAGCTGGTCGCCCACCTCGCGACGGTGCCAGCAGCAGTCGCCGTACGCCGACCAGCCCCCGAATCACCGATACGACGACCGCGACGGCCAGCGCCGCCGCGGCCAGCAGCAGCAGGACGGAGAGGGTTGCTTCGACGACGGCAGGGAGCTGGCCGGCGTTGCGGCCGGCGAACGCCCGCTGCGGCCGCGGGGCGCCTTCTCCGCTGTCGATGTTCTCGAGGAGAAAGCGCAGCCGCGCCGGCGGCTGGTCGGCCACGAAGAAGACGCCCCGCCCCGTACCGACCGCGGCCATCACCAAGCCCGCAACGAGCAGGACCAGCGAGATCGCGCGGGGCGGCACCGCCGACCGGAGGAGGCCGCGGCCGGTGAGCGGAGCCTCCCCCGTGCTCACGTTCCGCCTCCTCCGCGCTCCGGCGGCGGCTCGGCGAGCCGGGCCAGCTCCTCCTCCACGGTGGAGGGCTCCAGCTTGCGGAACAGCGGGGTCGGCGTCGACATCGGCGTACCGGGGCGGATCGGCGTAGAGCTCCAGCTGGCCCCGGTCTCGTAGTCGCCGGTGAGCACCGGGTACGAAGGACCGCCCTCCTCCTCGACCTCGCGCAGCTCCGGCATCGCGGCCCACCGGCCGCCGCCCAGCATCCGGTGTACGGCGTCCGAGGACATCGGCAGGAACGGCGTCAGCAGGGTCTTGGCGTCATCGACGAGCTGCAGCGCGACATGGCAGACGGTCCGCATCCGGTCGGGATCGGACTCCCGCAGCTTCCACGGCGCCTGGTCGGAGAGGTACTTGTTGGCCTCGCCGACCAGACGCATGGAGGCACCGATCGCGGCCTTCTGCTGCGAGCGCTCGAGCAGGGCGCCCACGGTCGGGAAGGCGTCACGACCCGCCTGCAGCAGACGGTGGTCGGCGTCGGTCAGCTCACCGGCCGCGGGGATCGAGCCGATGTTCTTGGCGACGAAGGAGACCGAACGGTTGACTAGGTTGCCCCAGGTGGCGACCAGCTCGTCGTTGTTGCGCCGGAGGAACTCCGCCCAGGTGAAGTCGGTGTCCGAGGTCTCCGGCCCAGCGACGGCCAGGTAATAGCGCAAGGAGTCGGGCTCGTAGCGGGCGAGGAAGTCCTGGACCAGGATCACCACGCTGCGGGATGAGGAGAACCGCCGCCCCTCCATGGTGAGGAACTCACTCGACACCACCTCGTAGGGCAGGTCCAGCACGCCGAGCGGGCCCGGCCGGCCGGCCGTTCCCCCCTGTCCGGAGTAGCCCAGCAGAATCGCCGGCCAGATCTCCGCATGGAAGACGATGTTGTCCTTGCCCATGAAGTAGTAGCCGCGGGCGTCGGCAGATTGCCACCACGGCCGCCAGGCGTCGGGGTCGCCACTGCGGCGGGCCCATTCCACCGAGGCCGACAGGTAGCCGATCACCGCGTCGAACCACACGTAGAGCTTCTTGTCCGGCCGGTCGCGCCATCCCTCCAGCGGGACCGGCACGCCCCAGTCCAGGTCCCGGGTGATGGCCCGCGGCTTGAGGTCGTCAAGCAGGTTCAGGGAGAACTTCAGCACGTTCGGGCGCCAGTTGGCGCGGCCGGACAGCCACGAGCCCAGCGCGTCGGCGAAGGCCGGCAGATCCAGGAAGTAGTGCTCCTGCTCGACGAACTTGGGCGCCTCGCCGTTGATGCGGCTCCGCGGCTTGATCAGGTCGGTCGGATCCAGCTGGTTGCCGCAGTTGTCGCACTGGTCGCCGCGCGCGTCGTCGTACCCGCAGATGGGACAGGTGCCCTCGATGTAGCGGTCAGGCAGCGTCCGACCGGTGGACGGCGAGATGGCGCCCATCGTCGTCCGCGGGAAGACGTACCCGTTGTGCAGCAGGCCGAGGAAGAGGTCCTGTACGACGGCGTAGTGGTTGCGGGTCGTCGTACGGGTGAACAGGTCGTAGGACAGGCCGAGCGCGCGCAGGTCCTCGGCGATCACGCGGTTGTAGCGGTCGGCGATCTCGCGGGGGCTGACGCCCTCGCGGTCGGCGGCGACGAGGATCGGGGTTCCGTGCTCGTCGGTGCCGCTGACCATCAGCACCCGGTTGCCAGCCATCCGCTGGTAGCGGCTAAAGACGTCGGAAGGCACGCCGAAGCCGGCCACGTGGCCGATGTGGCGGGGGCTGCTGGCGTACGGCCAGGCCACCGCGGTGAGAACGTGTCTCGCGGCAGGCATGGCCCCGAGCCTAGTTGCGCGGTCCAGCGAGTTCCCCCACCCACCACGGCACCGCCTACCCCTCGCCGATCATGACGAAGTGCATGCCCGGTACGGCGTGTCGGCGTGCAGTTCGTCATGATGGGCGCGCTGGATGCACAGATTCTGGTGTCGGATGGTCCCATCTGTGGGACCGGAGCCTAGAGTTAGGTGCATGCCGAAGAACCCCTTCCCGTTCTCCGCCCCGGTATCGATAGACGACCTCATCGACCGGGAACAGGAGGCGAAGCAGCTCCTCGACAACGCCAGGTCGCACAACAACTCGCGGCTGACCGCACCCCGCCGCTACGGCAAGACCTCGCTCATGCAGCAGGTCGTCGGTGCGGCACGCAGCGACGGCTGGGCCGCGGTCTACGTCGACTTCTTCGGCGTCGTCACCCTCGCCGACGTCGCCGAACGGATCGAACGCGCCTACGCCGACGGCCTCACCGGCCGAGCCGCCCGCTGGTTTGCCGGTCTGCGCCGGCTGCTCAAGCCCAGCGTCACCTTTGGGGGCGGCCCGCTACCGGTGTCCGGCCAGGTAGATCTCGGGCCGGCGGCCGCACCTCTGCTCGAGCGCCTCGCGTTGCCCCGCAAGGTCCACGAGCGATGGGGAACGCCGGTGCTGGTCGTGTTCGACGAGTTCCAGGAGCTGCTGACAGCACAGTCGAACGCCGACGCGGTGATCCGCTCAGAGATCCAGCACCACGGCGACGCGGCCAGCTATGTCTTCGCCGGCTCGCACCTCGGGATGATGACCGAATTGTTCACCGACCGGCGCCGGGCGTTTTACGCGCAGGCCGCTCCGGTGGCACTGCCTCCGCTCCCCGCGGATGCGACCGCGGAGTTCGTCGCCGATCGGTTCACCGGCAGCGGCAAGGACATTGGCGACGCCCTCGACGGGCTGCTCGCGCTCAGCTCCGGACACCCGCAGCGGACGATGCTGCTGGCCGCAGCGCTGTGGGACGTCACCCCGGCCAAGGGCCAGGCCGACCCGGCGCTGCTGGCGGCCGCGCACGAACGCTTGCTGGCGGAGCTGGCCGACGAGTTCCGTACCTTCTGGTCGCTGCTGAGCGTCACGCAGCGGCGGGTTCTGGCCGCGGTCGCCTCCGGTGAACGGCCCTACGCGCGGCCAGCAAACCGGCCGCGGGCCGGCGGCGGGACCCGCGCCGGACTGGAGGCACTGCGCGGTCGCGGAGACCTCACCGAGGACCCGGCCGCCGCCTCCGGCTGGCGGGTGATCGACCCGCTGCTCGAAGCATGGGTACGGGCCAGCCGGTCCAACACCTGACCTGGATGTCACGGGTTCCCGGTTCGCTTGACCGCCACCACCGCGTCGAAGACGACCCGCTTCGGTACGCCGGCGGCGGCGGCGACCTCGGCGATGGCCGCCTTGCGCGGCGAGCCCGCCGACTCCCGCTCGGCCACCGCGGCCACCAGCTCCATCGGTTCGGCCGGCTCGGCCGCCGGTGCACCGGCCACCACCACCGTGATCTCACCCCGTACGCCGCCCACCGCCCACCCCGCCAGCTCCGCCAGATCGGCGCGGCGTACTTCCTCGTAGGTCTTGGTGAGCTCGCGGCAGACCGCCGCCGGCCGGTCCCCGCCGAAGGCCGCGGCCAGGTCGGCCAGGCTCGCCGCCAACCGGTGCGGCGCCTCGAACAGCACCAAGGTGCGCCGCTCCGTCGCCAGCTCCGTCAGCCGCGACCGCCGCTCCCCGGCCCGCCGCGGCAGGAAGCCCTCGAAGACGAACCGGTCGCTCGGCAGCCCCGAGACCGCCAGCGCCGCCGTCACGGCCGACGGCCCCGGCACCGCCGTCACCGGTACGCCGGCGCCCGCCGCAGCAGCGACGAGCCGGTAGCCCGGGTCCGAGACGGTCGGCATCCCGGCGTCGGTCACCAGCAGCACCCGGGCGCCCGTCCGCAGCGCCGCCAGCAGCTCACCCGCCCGCACTTGCTCGTTGCCGTCGAAGTAGGACACCACCCGGGCCGGCGGCGGAATGCCGAGCCGGGCGCAGAGCCGACGCAGCCTTCGGGTGTCCTCGGCCGCGACGATGTCGGCCGCTCGCAGCTCGTCAGCCAGCCGTGGCGAGACGTCACCAACGTTGCCGATCGGCGCCCCAGCCACCACCAGCACGCCTTCGGCCGAGCCCTCCGCGCTGGTCACCGACCGACCTGGGCCTCTCTCGCTGACACCGGACGATCTTCGCAGCAAGCGCACCGGGATGCACCGCCCGGACAACGATCCGGCCGGCCCACCTTACGATTCGAAATCATGGCCACGACGTACGCCGCAAAGGCCGAGGTGAGCCGACCCGGGCCGCCGAGCCGAACCGACGTGGGATCCCGGCTGCAGCGGCCGATGCCGACCGACCGGCTTTGGGGGTGGCTCGGCCCGCTGGCCATCGCCTTGGTCGCGGCGTACCTGCGCTTCAACCGGCTCTCCAAGCCGCGCGCACTCGTGTTCGACGAGGTGTACTACTCCAAGGACTCCTACGACCTGCTCCGGTACGGCGTGGAGCGCGGCCCGAAGGGCACCGGCCCGGGCTTCGTCGTACACCCGCCGCTGGGGAAGTGGCTGATCGCCCCCGGCCAAGCGATCTTCGGGCACAACACGCTGGGCTGGCGGTTCGCGGCGGCGTTGTTCGGCAGCATGGCCGTGCTGATCCTGGCCCGGACCGCCCGGCGGCTGACCCGCTCGACCCTGCTCGGCTGCCTGGCCGGCCTCCTGCTCGCTCTCGACGGGCTGGCGTTCGTGCAGAGCCGGGTCGCGATGCTCGACATCTTCCTGATGTTCTGGGTACTCGCCGCCTTCGCCTGTCTGGTGGCCGACCGGGACGCCGGTCGGGCCCGGCTCGCGGCCCGTCTCGCCGCCGGCATGTCGCCGGACCGGCTCCGCGTCGGCCTCCGCTGGTGGCGGCTGGGTGCCGGCGCGTGCCTGGGTGCCGCCTGCGCCACCAAGTGGAGCGCGATCTACTACGTGGCCGCGTTCGGCCTGCTGGCCTTCGGCTGGGACGTGGGCGCCCGGCGTACCGCAGGGGCTGCCGAGCCGTTCCGGTCCGCCCTGCGCGCCGACCTGGTCCCGTCCGGGCTCGCCCTGCTCGTGCTGCCCGCGCTGGTCTACGTGGTCTCGTGGACCGGGTGGTTCCTCGGTGACGCCGCCACGGCGTGGGACCATGACCGGTACGTGCGGGCCGGCCAGGGCACGCTCACCCACGCTCGAGCGGTGTTCGGCGGCTGGTTGCACTACCACTGGGAAGCCTGGCGCTTCCACATCCACCTGAGTACCAAGCACCCGTACCAGTCGAGCCCGTGGGGATGGCTGCTGCTGGCCCGGCCGGTGCTGTATTTCGCGACCTATCCCAAGCTCGGCGAGCTCGGCTGCTCGGCGACCGCCGGTTGCGCTCGGGTGACCCTCGACATCGGGACGCCCGCCATCTGGTGGGCCAGCATCCCGGCCACGGTGACGATGGCATGGCGGTGGATATCCCGGCGGGACTGGCGAGCGGCTGCGGTGCTGGCCGGCATGGGCGCCGGCCTGCTGCCGTGGCTGGCCACCCCGGAGCGCACGATGTTCTTCTTCTACGCGCTGCCGGCTCTGCCGTTCATGATCCTGGGTCTCACGCTGTGCGCCGGCCTCGCACTGGGCTCACCCGACGCGGACCCGCGGCGCCGGCTGCCCGGCGCGGTGGCGGTAGGCGCCTACGCCCTGCTGGTGATCGTGAACTTCTTCTATCTCTATCCGGTGCTCGCCGCCAAGGTGATCCCGTACGTCGACCTGCAAGCCCGGATGTGGTTCGGCAGCTGGTGGCTGTGATCCTGTGCCGGACAGCACTCGACGGCGCGGTCCGCCGAAACCGCGCCGCCGAGTGGATCTCGCATGCCAGCCGTCAGGCGCTGAGCTTCACGTTGCCTTTCGGCACCTGGAAGTGCTGCCGTTGGGACTCCAACTGGGTCGCTCCCTCGGCCGGGGTGACCCCAACCTGGCTCGCGAACCCGGGCCCGCTCGGCACCACCTTGCCGCCGGTGAAGTCGATCCGGTCGCCCTTTCGGACCGTGTAGCCCGATTCGGCCGCGCTACCGGTCAACTGGACCCAGACCCGGTCGGTCTCGCTGCTGCCCACCCAGAAGCCCTCGTCAGCCGGTACGGACTGCACGAGCACTCCCTTGGCCGTTGCGTCCTGGCCGGCGTACTGGGTCAGGTCGCCACCGGTGCTGCCCGACGACAGCGGGGCACCGACTGGCCACCAGCCAGCAGCTGACCGACGCCGGCCCCCGTGCCCGCGCCACCGATGCCGGTGCCGGTGGAGCCGGCCGACGGCGGGGCACTGGTGGCCGGG
>JBPCOB010000005.1:0-4557 GCA_051000715.1 Mycobacteriales bacterium | reverse complement strand
GGGCTGCACCCTCGACCGCGACATCCCCGCGCTGCTCCGCTGCGGCGGCATGACACTCACCCACCTGCAGACTTACTACGGGCCCGGAGAGCCCAAGCCTCTCGCAGCGACGTACGAAGGCACAGCTACCGCCGCCTGAGCATCCAGATCCGCACCACCCCCTGACCTCCCGGGCCACTTGGGCATCTCCGTGGCGAAACCGCCGGAACGGTCATCCCGCAAGCCGATCCGTGACCGGACCAGGTTCCGGGCCTGAGGCGTCGCCTCGGCGGGGCGAGCGCTTGCGCGGCGGGAGCGGAGGCTCAGGTGCGCTGGGTGGGTTGCGGACCGGCCGCGGGGCACGTCCCTTCGCGTTGGCTGAGGGTGATGCCGACTTGTTCGAGGAACACGGTGGCCGCTGGTGAGGGTCCGTCGCGGCTCCAGATGAGGTGTTCGGCGCGGGTGGGGGCGTCGGCGACGGGGATCGTGACGACCCCGGTCAACTGGGTGGCGAAGGTCGAGGCGAGCATGCCGATACCGAGCTTCTCGCGAATGAGGCGGGTCATCAGTTGGGCGTCGGTGACCTCGAAGGCGACGTCGCGGCTCAGTCCTGCGGCGGAGAAGGCTTGGTCGGTCTGTGCCCGTCCCTGGGTGCCGGCGGGGAAGTCGACGAACACCTCGTTGGCCAGCCTGCGGAGCCGGAGCTTCGTGGCTGTTGAGAGCGGGTGGGTGGGTGCCACGACGACGACGAGGTGGTCGTGGGCCAAGACGTGGTCCTGAACGCCGGTGACGGTGGTCTCGGCTGGTAGGCCGAGGAAGGCGACGTCCAGGACGCCAGTGGCGACCTTGTCGATGAGGTCGTCGCTTCCTGCCATGATCAGGCTGATCCGTACCTGGGGGTGGCGGTCGTGGAATGCGTGTAGGGCTGCTGGCACGTCGAGTGCGGCGACGGTGGGGATGACGCCTACGGAGAGCCGGCCACGGACCTCGCCGGTGGCTGCGGCGACTTCGGCGCGGGCTCGCTCGGCGGCGGCCAGGCACTGGCGTGCGGCCGGCAGGAAGGCCTCACCGGCGGGGGTGAGGCGCACCTGTCGGCTGGTCCGATGGAACAGTCTGGCGCCCAGCTCCTGCTCCAGACGCGCGATCTGGTGGCTGAGGGCGGACTGCACCACGAAGCACCGCTCGGCGGCTCGGGTGAAGCTGCTGAGTTCGGCGACGGCGACGGCATAGGTGAGTTGACGTAGTTCCACGCATGCATCGTGGTTCACGATCGCTCACGTGACAACTATGTGTTGGACTCATGCATCGGTGGCTGGTCACCATGGCCGCATGAAGCGCATTTGGACCACGCCAGCCCGGCCGGCACCAGTCACGAGCCAGGCGGGAACGGCCACGCGGCCGCCCCCGCACTCGCGCCGACGGTCGGGAACGCCTGCGCGTCTGCTCTCGGGCGGGGTGCAGTCGCCGGGCCATTCGCCGCGGACTGGCGGGTACTCCGCGCGAGAGTGCTCATGACTGTGATCAGGACGACGGCGCTCACGGCGATCGCGCCAGCGGTGTGGGGCACGACCTACATCGTCACCTCCGAGCTGCTACCGGCGGATCATCCGCTGTTCTCCGGCCTCGCCCGGGCACTGCCGGCGGGGCTGCTCGCGATCGCGCTCACCCGTACCCTGCCCGCGGGCGCGTGGTGGTGGAAGGCAGCGGTCCTGGGCGTGCTGAACATCGGCGCCTTCTTCCCGCTGCTCTTCCTCACCGCCTACCGCCTGCCCGGCGGGATCGCGGCCACCCTGAACGCCACCCAGCCGCTCGTGGTCGCCGTGCTCGCGGTGTCCCTGCTGAGCCAGCCCCTGTCAAGGTGGCGCCTGGGCTGGGGGCTGGTCGGCGTACTCGGCGTCGCACTGATCGTGCTGCGTGGCGAGGTCACGCTGGACGGCGTGGGCATCCTGGCCGGCATCGGCGCCGCGGCGTCCATGGCCACCGGCGTGACGCTGACCAAACGCTGGGCCCGCCCCGCCCACGTCGGGCCGATGGCCTTCGCCGGATGGCAACTGAGCGCCGGCGGGCTGTTCCTCGTGCCGATCACCCTGATCACCGAGGGCGTCCCCGACTCCGTCACCGGGATGGGGATCGCCGGCTATGCCTGGCTCGGCCTGATCGGTGGGCTGCTCACCTACACCTTGTGGTTCTCCGGCATCGGCCGGATCCCGGTCACCTCCGCGGCCCTGCTCGGCCTGCTATCCCCGATCGTGGCCGCCATCCTCGGCGCCGTTGTGCTGGACCAACTGCTCGGCCCGGTCCAGCTCCTCGGATTCGCCCTGGCCCTGGCCGCCATCGCCGCCGGACAGTTCAACCCCACCCGCGCGGCACACCCCCGGCCACACCGCCGACGAGCCGGCACGCCATAGCCACTGGGCGAACGACACCGTCATGACGAGCACCCGGCAGTCGCCCGGCTCACGTCGTGATGACCCCCGTCCCACCCCCAAGCCGACCCATCGCAGGAACACAACCCCCCGACGGAAGGACCCTTCATGAAGATCGCCATCCTCGGAGCCGCTGGCAACCTCGGCAGCCGAATAGCCGCCGAGGCGCTACGCCGCCGCCACCACGTCACCCCCCTCACCGCAGCAGACGTCGACGCCACCGACCCGGCCGCCGTCGCCGCGCTGCTGGCCGGCCACGACGTCGGCGTCGCAGCCACGCGCCCACCCCCAGGCCGCGAACACCAGGCAACCGCGGTCACCCGTGCCCTCCTGGCCGCTCACGCCGAAGCGGGCGTGCGCTTCATCATGGTCGGCGGGTCCGGGAGCCTGCTGGTCCCCGGCGCCGACGGCCGGCTCGTCGCCGACGACCAGCGGTGGGTGCCGGCCCAGATCCACGACCTCGCCCACACCGCCGTCGACCAACTCGAACTATGCCGCCAGGACACCCACACCGACTGGACCTACATCACACCCTCGGCCCTCATGGAACCCGGCCTACGCACCGGCCACTACCGCACCGGAACCGACGAACTCCTCATCGAGCCCGACGGCCGCTCCTACATCTCCATGGAAGACATGGCCGTCGCCATCCTCGACGAAATAGAAGCCCCCACCCACCGGCGCCAACGCTTCACCGTCGCCTCCACGCCCGAGTCAGGCTCCCCAGGCAGCGACCACCCATAACGGGGGCCTCGGAACGGGCGCCGAACATTCAACCTCGTGTCGCAGCGACCCTTGCGGGACGGGCTGGGAAGCGCGCTTCGGGCGCCCCTCGGCGATGAGTCCGCCGCCCGGATGAGAGTCAGGAACGAGAGTGCGTCGCCCAGAAACCGAGGTGTTGATTGGGCTCCACTGATCGTCCTCCCACCGGCCATGTGAGTAACACCATCCGAGACCGCGGTCGATCCCGTCCCCGCGCGTGGCTCGAGAGGGCTGCACGGCCGCGCACCGGGATCTGGAGTCCCTCGCCGACGAGGTCACCGATGACGTCTCCGCGCGGACGTCGTTGCTGCCGGGTTGGACTGTGGGGCATCTGCTCACCCACCTGGCCCGCAACGCCGACGGCACAAGTCGGGATGATCCGCTGCTGCAACTCGCCGGGTTTACGCGTGCCGCGGCGGCCATGTGCGAGCGCAAGGTTGTCGAACACAAGCAGGTCGCCAGGCTGCAGGAGGACTTCGAGCCCGACCTCGGCGAGGGGTAGGCCGCGGCGTGCGAAGAACGCCAGCTCCTCGCCAAGGGTGGCAAACTCCATGCCGCACAGGAAGTCGGGGTCGTCCTTAACGCTCGGTACCATCGGCGGCCGTCCGAGGGCGGCCTCCACGATCCGCGCAAGGCTGCCCTCGACATAGCCTGCGGCGCCGTCCCATGCGCCGTGGCTGTGGCCGTAGGCGGTGAATCTTACAATGAGTCCCTCGGAGTCCGGCCAGCCGATTGCGCCCAGTAGCGACCGCAGCGGCACCAGGCGTGTGACCGCGTCGCTCGGCTGCGTGCTGGCGGGAATGTGGAGTGCGGTGTAGCGCGCCAGGTCCGTGGATGCGACCGGGTTGAGCGGTAGGCCGAAGTCGAAGTGCAGGTCTGGAAGCCACGGCTCGCCGGTCCCTCGGGCGGTGGGATGACGAAGTCGCCGAGACCTCCAAGCAATCCCGCGTCGCAGCTTCGACGAACGACCGCGCCGTGCTCCAAGCATGGCCGACGCTGGCGAATGGACCAGAGGTATGCACGAAGCCAACAACGCGCAGCCTGTCGGGGTGGCTCTCGCTTCTCGATACGGCATCCATGACGGGCGCATTTTACGCACGGCGCCCGGCCGGATTCGGGGAGCCGGCCCGCTTTCGCTGGCCGATCCCCGACCGGTCGCCTAATGCTGGGGGCGCAGCGGGATTGCGCTCGGCTAGGTCCAACTACAGCCGTCGGCGTCACGGCGGGACCCGGCGTCAGCTCGGGCAAGATGGGTGCGTGACCGACTTGGCTGGCCGAGAACCTACCGGACAACTGCGACCGGCGATCGTCCTGAGCACCGCCGAGGACGCGTGCACCGTATTCGCCGGCGGAAGGACGGAAGTGGTGGCCTACGCGCGGCCCTTTCCCG
>JBPCOB010000004.1:0-4245 GCA_051000715.1 Mycobacteriales bacterium | reverse complement strand
CAGGGAATCCGCACCGGTGCCTTCTCTCGACCACCCGGTATTGCACGCCGGGCAGACGGCGGTGCCGGCATTCTCGTCGCCGAGCAGGTGCTCCTCGGTCTCGCACAGCGGGCAGGAGTACGGCAACGTCTGCCTCGCTGATCAGCGGGGCGGCGCGGCGCTGCGTTGTCGTGCGCGGTCCTCCCTGCTGCACGCCGCGCGACGGATGACCCAGACACGCTGCAAACCGGCGTTCGACCTCGCGATCGCGGCGGCCGTGCTGGCCGCAGCCGGCGTGGTGCCCGCGGAGGCGCTGGTCGGCCGGTTGTTACTCGGCGAGCTCGGGCTCGACGGGGCGGTCCGGCCCGTGCGGGGCGTGCTGCCGGCCGTGCTGGCGGCCATCGAAGGCGGGATCGAACGAGCGGTGGTGCCCGCGCGGAACGCCGCCGAGGCCGCGCTGGTCCCGGCGGTTTCCGTGCACGGTGTGTCGAGTCTGCGTGCCCTGGTCGCGCTGCTCCGCGGTGAGCCGCTGCCGGAGGAAGAGGACGGGCCCGCCGATACGGCACCCGGGGCGGACGCCGGCCACGGTTACGCCGGCCGTGACCTCGACCTGGCCGACGTGGTGGGCCAGCCCGAGGGCCGGCGGGCGGTTGAGGTCGCGGCCGCAGGAGGCCACCATCTGTTTCTCTACGGACCGCCCGGTGCCGGCAAGACCATGCTGGCCGAGCGGCTTCCGGGTCTCCTGCCGCCGCTGGACCGGGAGTCCGCGCTCGAGGTCACCGCGGTGCACTCGGTCGCCGGCACGCTGCCGCCGGGCCGTCCGCTGGTGTCCGCCCCGCCGTACTGCGGCCCGCACCACACCGCGACGGTGGCCGCGCTGATCGGCGGCGGCAGCGGGGTGGCCCGACCCGGCGCCGTCTCGCTGGCTCACCGCGGGGTCCTGTTCCTGGACGAGGCGCCCGAGTTCGCACCGGGAGCGCTTGACGCGCTTCGCCAGCCGCTGGAGAGCGGTGAGGTGGTCATCATGCGATCGGGTGGCACGGCCCGCTATCCGGCCCGCTTCACCCTCGTGCTCGCTGCCAACCCCTGTCCATGTGCGAACGCCACCGGGTCGGCCACCGAGTGCACCTGTACGTCGAACGCCCGCCGCCGCTACCTGGGCCGGTTGTCGGGCCCGCTGCTCGACCGGGTGGACCTTCGGGTGCAGCTGCTGCCGGTCGGCCGCCTCGAACTGCTCGCCGACCGCAGCCTGGTGGAGACGACGGCGACGGTGGCCGCGCGCGTCGGGGCCGCTCGGCAACGGGCCGATGCCCGGTTGGCCGGCACGCCGTGGCGCACCTCCAGCGAGGTGCCCGGCCGGGAGCTCCGCGGTCGCTTCGCAATCGCGCCAGCAGCCCGCAAGGTGGTGGAGAGCGCGTTGTTGAAGGGTCAGCTCAGCGCCCGGGGGCTCGACCGAGTTCTGCGGGTCGCGTGGACCGTTGCCGACCTGGACGACGTCGACCGGCCGGGGGTCGACCACGTCCACGAGGCACTGCTGCTGCGCATGGACGCCGCGGCATGACGGCTGAACTCGGACCGGCGACCGGCGCTCTCCAGCCCGCTGCCGCCTCCTCAGCCGCATTGCCGTACGCCGACCGGTTGGCGCGGGCGGCGTTGACCCGGGTAGCCGAACCCGGCCACGAGGATCTCCGCCGGTACGTCGGCGCCCATGGTGCGGTGGCGGTCTGGGAGGCGCTGCGACGCGAATCGTGGCCCGACGGTGCGCCGGCGCCCGACGACCTGCTGGCTCGGGTCGGCTCGACCCAACCTGAGCGGGACCTGGCCGCCCTGGGTCGTTGCGACGGTCGGCTCCTGTGCCCGGGTGACCCCGAGTGGCCTGAGTCATTGAGCGATCTGGACCACACCGATCTGGGCAGCCCGCTCGCGCTTTGGGTGCGCGGCCCCGCTGACCTCCGGCTGGCCACCCTTCGGGCGGCGGCTGTCGTGGGTTCGCGAGCCGCGACCGGTTACGGCGCACACATGGCCGGTGAGCTCGGTGCTGACCTGGCCGAGCGCGGCTGCACGGTGGTGTCCGGGGGGGCGTACGGAATCGACGCGGCGGCACATCGCGGTGCCCTCGCTGCTGGCGGCACCACCGTCGTCGTCCTCGCCTGTGGCGTGGACGTGCCTTATCCCCGGGGACACGAGACGCTCTTCGCCCGGATTGCCGACGAAGGGCTCCTGGCCAGCGAGTGGCCGCCGGGGTGCGCTCCCATGCGGCAACGGTTCCTCGTGCGCAACCGCGTGATCGCCGCGGCAACGGCGGGCACGGTCGTGGTCGAGGCGGCGGCTCGCAGCGGTGCGTTGAGCACCGCACGGCACGCGTCGAACCTGGGCCGGGCGGTGATGGCGGTTCCCGGGCCGGTGACCTCCGCGATGTCAACCGGCTGTCACGCGCTGCTCCGGGAGCCCGACACCACGCTGGTGACCTCGGCTGCCGAAGTGCTGGACCGGATCGGGCGGATCGGGGCCGACCTGGCACCGGCGGTGGTGGGGCCGGTGCTGCCTCGGGACGGACTCGGACCGGAGACGCGGCGGGTGCTGGAGGCGGTGCCGGCCCGTCGCGGTGCCGGGCCGGCCCGGATCTCGGTCGCCGCCGGTGTGGCGCCGCGGGTCGTGCAGCGCAGCCTGGGGGCGTTGCGGTTGGCCGGCTTCGTGGAGCTCACCGACACCGGCTGGCGGCTGACGCCGGCGGCCCGGGCGGAGGGCGCCGGCGGCGCAGGGGCGGCCCGGGCCGGGGGCGCCGGCGGCGCGCCGCGGGCAGTGGTGCTTGACGGAAGGGACGCGAACGCGCAGCGTTCGCCCCGTGCCCAGGGCAGTCGCTAGCGGCGACGCGGAGCTCCCGGCCGAGCTGGCGCTCCGGCGGACCGCCTTCGAGCGTCATCTGCGGGCCGAGCGGGGCCTGTCGCCGCACAGTGTCCGGGCCTACCAAACCGACATCACCAGCCTGCTGACCCATGCCGGTAGGTCCGGCGTACGAGCGATCACCGAACTTGATCTCCCGGTTCTGCGAAGCTGGCTGGCCCTGCAGCACTCCAGTGGCAAGGCGCGCACGACCGTGGCCCGACGCGCGGCGGCGGCCCGGGCCTTCACCGCCTTCCTGGCCCGCCGCGGCGACCTGGCCACCGACCCCGGCGCCTCTCTGGGCACGCCTCGCGCGCATCGCCGGCTGCCGGAGGTGCTGCGACAGGAGGAGGCGGCGCGCCTCCTCCTGGAGGTGGCGGCCGCCGACGAGGGGCCGCTGGGCTGGCGGGACCTGGCGGTGCTCGAGCTGCTCTACGCAACCGGGATGCGAGTAGCCGAGCTGTGCGCACTCGACCTGGGCGACGTCGACCACGGCCGGCGGGTGGTTCGAGTGCTCGGCAAGGGCGCGAAGGAGCGGAGCATCCCGTTCGGCGTCCCCGCCGCGCGCGCCGTTCGGCACTGGGAGGACGCAGGCCGGCCAGCTTTGTCCACCCCCGCCGCCGGGCCGGCGTACTTCCTCGGCCGGCAGGGCCGGCGAGTCGACCCGCGGACGGTACGTCGGCTGGTGCACAAGCGGTTGGCCCGGGTTCCGGGCGCTCCCGATCTCGGCCCGCACGGCCTGCGGCACAGTGCGGCCACGCATCTGCTGGAGGGTGGGGCAGATCTTCGAAGCGTGCAGGAGCTGCTCGGTCACGCTTCGCTGTCGACAACGCAGATCTACACGCACGTCTCCGTGGAGCGACTGAAGGCGACCTACAACCAGGCGCACCCCCGAGCGTGACCCGTAGTCGGCACTTCTACGGGGGCGTTCGCGGGGTGTGCCGGCGTCGTGGCGAGGAGCCCAGTCGAAGACCGCCTGCCGTGAGGAGCAGACCTGCACCGAGCAGCACCAACGCGCTGGTGTGGGTCGGCAGCAGCGGCCGAGAGGAGGGTGGCCGGGCCGCCGCGCGGGCCGCGACCGGGGGCGGCGCTCGACCGATCTGCAGACCGTCACCTGAGCCCCCGGCGTCCGAACGCGCCGCCCCGGCGTACGGTGGTTGGAATCCCCACACCGGCAGCAGAATGGAGTGCGTCAACCCCAGCAGCATCAGCGGGTCGAGGTAGACCTCGCCGCGCAGCAGCCCCCAGTGCAGGCATGACCGGCCAGCACCGCAATGGCCGGTCGGTGGTTGCAGATGACCGAGAAGCCCGCCGGCCATGACCGGCTGGCCGACGTGGACCACAGCGCGCACCGGCTCGTACGTCGTCCGCAACGCGCCGTGC
>JBPCOB010000003.1:0-8884 GCA_051000715.1 Mycobacteriales bacterium | reverse complement strand
CTTGAGCATCACCCTGGCGTCGGGGGAGTACGGCAGCAGGGCCGGCTTTGCCACCACGCCGTCCAGGCCGGCGCCCTCGAACGTCGAGAACCAGTCCAGCGCGAGGTCGTAGGAGTCGGTGACCGGGATCTTGCGCACCGGCGGCGCCGGCGAGTCCAGCGCCTGGCGCACTGTGCGCCGGTGCACCCGGTAGCGGTCGGCCAAGGCCCGGATCGACAACCCCTCGATCCGGGCGTCCCGGCGGATCGCAGCGAACAGCTCCACCCGTGAGTACTCCAACCCCGGCCTCCGTCACCTCGTAGTGATCACGAGGAGACGGTCCACCCGGTGTGGGGTGGGGCCAGATCAGACCGCCAGAAAAGTGCCCCGGCGTGCTGCTCGTGGGGCCGAGTCAGGCCGCCAGAACCGCCGAAAGTGGGGCCAGTTCAGAGTGCCGAAGCCACGCGGGGGCCAAGTGGAGAATCACTCGCCCCGGGTGGTCACGACGTCTTCCAGGTGATGAGGACCGACTCCGGGTCGAAGCGGCCATCGCCGCCGCGCCGGCTAATCCGGTCGATCTTGATGGCTAGGAGCAGGTCGATGACCGCGCGCTTGCGGGCCAGTGGCAGCTGGTCCCAGCGCTCGGCGATGTTGGGATTGGCGAGGTCGAGCAGGTCCGGCGCAGTGCTCAGGGCGCGCGCGGCGCAGCGCGGTGGCGGCGCTCACCGGTCCGGCCCAGTCGAGCTGCGCCGACCCGGGGCCGCGGTCATAGTGGTGAGGTCCACGGTGACCGTGAGGTGCGGCCGCTCCCCGCCGCACTCCGGCAGCTCCCCGCCGGCCAGCGACCGGCGGGCCAGCTCGACCAGAGCGTCCGCCCGGCGCTGCGCCGGGCTCCGCTCGTCGCCGGGCAGCGGCGAGCCGAGCGCACTAAGGGCGGCCAGCACGGTCGCCCCGCCCTCGGGGTCCAGGGAACCCTCCAGGGCGAACTCGCTGTCCAGGACCGGGGAGACGAACAGGCGGCGCTGCTCGTGGATCCGCTCGGCGGTCGACCGGGCGCCGTCCGGGTCGAGCACGAACTGAAGGTGCGTCGTGAGCTTGCGCAGGTTGGCCGGGTCGGTCCGCCGGGCCGCCGCGAGCAGGATCTCCTCCGCCGGCGGGGCGTCGGCGTCGGGCAGGTCTGCGGTCGCGGTGGCGATCAGCGCCGCGTGCCGGTAGGAGATGTCGCCGGCCGCCAGCTCCGCCGCCGTACGCGGCAGCTCGGCCAGCTCCCGGGCGACCACCACCCGCTCCCGGGCGGCCCCCGGCGCCAGCCGGCAGGTCCGCCGCAGCCAGGCCGCGGTGGACACCGCACCGTCCGCGGTCGCGCCGCCGCGGGCGTCGAAGGTCGTCCAGCCGGCGCAGCCACTGCGCCTCCAGCCGGTCGATCGCGGGTCCGCAGGTCGGCGAGGTCGGCGGCCAGCCCGGCGTCGCTGCAGGCGTCGAGGTCCGCACCGGCGTACTCGTCGACCGCCGACATCAGCGTGCTCATGGTCACCTCCCCGCCCTCGAACTTGCGTTCGATTCTACTCCGGAGGCCGACAATTTAGAGCGGGCGAAGGGCTCGGTGTGGATACGGCGCCAGAGTGGTGAATGGACACCAGCCGAGTCGCTTGTGCGGATGCGATAGGCGACTTCTGCGCCGCCGTGCGCCAGTGTCAGTGGTGTGACACCCCGCGCCATTATTCGCTTCCTAAAGGGGGAGTCGCGTCTAGGCTAGGTTGTGCCGACTCCTGGCATGCGCGACATTCCAGCCGCCGCACAGTCGCGCGGGCGCGCCGCTTACGCTTCGGCTCCGTGGGCACCGGGGCACGGCAGAACCCAGTCCCAGCGACCGCCCAGGCGGTGGCCGCATCGGTGACCTGTGCCCGGTCGCTCGGCCTGCCCGCCGATGACCCAGAGGTGATCTCCGAGGGCTATTCCGTTCGCGTACGCCTGCACCCGGCATCGGTCGTCACCCGCGTTGTGACCGTGGGTCGCGTCCTGCGCGGCGACCCCATGCCGTGGCTGGAGCGCGAAGTCGCGGTCGCCCAGTATCTAGCCGCCGCCGGCGCACCCGTCGTCCCGCCGTGGTCCGACCCCGGGCCATACGTCGTGAACGGCCTGGAGGTGTCCCTCTGGCAGTGGGTCGAGCACGAGCCCGGCGAGGTCGCACCGGCGGTGTTCGGTGCGCTGCTAGGGGAGCTGCACGCCGCCTTGGCGGCGTACGAAGGGCACCTCCCGCCGCTCGTCGGCCCGCTGACCGACATCTCCTCGGCGCTGACCGTCTCCGGCGACGCCGTCCTGCACAGCGCAGCGGGCGAGTTGGTGCCGCTCGCCCTGTTGTGGCCCCGCCGCCCACTGCACGGTGACGCGCACCCCGGCAACGTCCTGCTCACCCCGGACGGCCCGCGTTGGACCGACTTCGAAGACATCTGCGTGGGCCCGGTGGAGTGGGACCTCGCCTCGATGATGGTGACTGACGACGCGGTCGCGGCCTATCCGGGCGAGGTCGATCGCACGCGCCTGGCCAGCTGCCGCGACCTGCGACGCCTTCAGGTCCTCGCCGGCGTGCTGACCGACGACGTGCAGGACATCTCTCAATACGACGAGCTGGTCAAAGCGTTGCGCCACCGCAACTGACCTCGCGCCGCAGCGCAGCGGCCCGGAGTTCAGGTAGCTTGCGAGGTTGCTTGGTCGGGAGGTGGCCCGGCGCATACGCGCCACCGGGGAAAATCCTCGTCGCCGTCGGCGGTTCAGCCAAGTTGGCGGAGTGTCTAGGGCCACTCGCCGCGCGCGCAACGTCGGCGCAAGCCCAACAGCGATCGGCGTTCGTGTGACTCCCGCCGAGAAGAATGCCTGGCTGCGGCTCGCCGCCGATCTGTCGGCGACCGAGTCACCATGACGATACGGGGGAGCCGCCGCTGGGAAGGTCGGCGGAAGCTCAGGTGTTATCGTTTGCGGTCAGCCGGCGCAGCGCCGGCCACGTGCCGACTGTCCGGGTGGCGACGCCCCGGCAGTTCCACGAACCGAAGGAGATCTGTGCCGCTCGACAGCGCCGAGAAGACCACGATCATGACGGAGTACGCGACCGTCGAGCGCGACACCGGCTCACCCGAGGTCCAGGTCGCGATGCTGTCCAAGCGGATCTCCGACCTGACCGAGCACCTCAAGACGCACAAGCACGACCACCACAGCCGCCGCGGGCTGCTGCTGCTCGTCGGCCGTCGCCGCCGGCTCCTGCAGTACCTGCGCGACAAGGACATCAACCGCTACCGCTCGCTGATCGAGCGCCTGGGTTTGCGCCGGTAGCTGCAACGGGGAGCGGCCGACCGCCGCTCCCTTCGTCGTACGGCGTCCGCCGTCCGACACCCACCCGAGCCGGTGCGCTCGGCGCCCGCAGAAGGGCATCGGACGCCGGTCCTCGGTAGTGGTGCCCGGGTCCACACCCGGCCACTTCGACTGAAGACCGGCCCCGGTCCTCCCGCTCGCCGAGCCCGGCGCGAGCCAGTAGGAGGTCGCCCGTGGAGGGCACCGACCCGCAGTACGCCGAAGCCGTCATCGACAACGGTCCCGCCGGCACCCGCACCATCCGCTTCGAGACCGGCCGGCTGGCCCGCCAGGCCGCCGGCTCGGCCGTCGTCTATCTCGGCGACACCATGGTCCTGTCCGCGACCACCGCCTCGAAGTCGCCCAAGGACAACCTCGACTTCTTTCCGCTGACGGTCGACGTCGAGGAGCGCATGTACGCCGCGGGCAAGATCCCCGGCTCGTTCTTCCGGCGCGAGGGCCGGCCGTCCGAGGACGCCGTCCTCACCTGCCGGCTGACCGACCGGCCGTTGCGCCCGTCCTTCGCCAAAGGCCTGCGCAACGAGGTGCAGATCGTCGCGACGATCCTCGCGCTCGACCCCGACACCCTCTACGACGTGGTCGCGATCAACGCGGCCAGCCTGTCGACCTCGCTGGCCGGGCTGCCGTTCAGCGGCCCGATCGGCGCCACCCGGGTCGGCTTCGTGAACGGCAGCTGGATCGCCTTCCCGACCCACAGCGAGCTGGAGCGGGCCACCTTCGACATGGTGGTTGCCGGCCGGGTGCTCGAGGACGGCGACGTCGCAATCATGATGGTCGAGGCGGAGGCCACGAAGAACGCCTTCGCGTTGGTCGCCGGGGGCGCGCCCGCGCCCACCGAGGAGGTCGTGGCCAGCGGTCTGGAGGCCGCCAAGCCGGCGATCCGGGCGTTGTGTGCGGCGCAGTCGGAGCTGGCGGCGAAGGCTGCCAAGCCAACCCGGGAGTTCCCCCGCTTCCTCGACTACGGGGAGGACATGCTCGAGGCGGTCACCGCCGCGGTGCGCGACGAGCTCGCATCGGCACTGACCATTGCGGCCAAGGTCGAGCGCGAGGCCGAGCTGGACCGCATCAAGGAGCTGGCGAAGGGCAAGGTGGCGGGCCAGTTCGAGGGCCGCGACAAGGAGATCGGCGCCGCCGTCCGGGCGCTTACCAAGAAGCTGGTCCGCTCTCGGGTGGTCCGCGACAAGGTCCGCATCGACGGGCGAGGACTGGCCGACATCCGCACGCTCTCAGCCGAGGTCGAGGTGGTTCCCCGGGTGCACGGGTCCGCGTTGTTCGAGCGCGGGGAGACGCAGATCCTCGGCGTCACGACGCTCAACATGCTGCGCATGGAGCAGATGGTCGACACGCTCAACCCGGAGACCCGCAAGCGCTACATGCACAACTACAACTTCCCGCCGTACTCGACCGGTGAGACCGGCCGGGTCGGCTCGCCCAAGCGCCGGGAGATCGGCCACGGCGCGCTGGCCGAGCGGGCGCTGATCCCCGTGCTGCCGAGCCGCGAGGAGTTTCCTTACGCGATCCGGCAGGTCTCCGAGGCGCTGGGCTCCAACGGCTCCACCTCGATGGGCTCCGTCTGCGCCTCGACGCTGTCGCTGCTCAACGCCGGCGTACCGCTGCGGGCGCCGGTGGCCGGCATCGCGATGGGCCTGATCGCCGAGGACGGCGAGTACGTCACGCTGACCGACATCCTGGGGGCCGAGGACGCCTACGGCGACATGGACTTCCAGGTCGCCGGCACCCGGGACTTCGTCACGGCGCTGCAGCTGGACACCAAGCTCGACGGCATCCCGGCGAGCGTGCTGGCGGCCGCGCTGACCCAGGCGCGCGACGCCCGGCTGTCGATCCTCGAGGTGATGGGCGAGGCCATCGACGGTCCGGACGAGATGTCGCAGTACGCGCCGCGGATTCTCACCGAGAAGGTGCCGATCGACAAGATCGGTGAGATCATCGGGCCGAAGGGCAAGATGATCAACCAGATCCAGGACGACACCGGTGCCGACATCACCATCGAGGACGACGGCACGATCTACATCGGCGCGACCGACGGCGACAAGGCCGACGCGGCGCTGAAGGCGATCCGGTCGATCGTCTCGCCGCTGATGCCCGAGGTGGGGGAGCGATTCCTGGGCACCGTGGTCAAGACCACCAGCTTCGGCGCCTTCATCTCCCTGCTACCGGGCAAGGACGGCCTGCTGCACATCTCCAAGCTGCGGGCACTCGCTAACGGCAAGCGGGTGGAAGCTGTGGAAGACGTCCTCAAGGTGGGTGCGAAGGTCCAGGTAGAGATCACCGAGATCGATCCGCGCGGCAAGATCTCGCTGTCTCCGGTGAGTGAGGGCGGGGGCGAACCCGCGCCGGTGGCTCCGGCCGCGGCCGCGGCCGAGTAGTGGTCGCCACGCCCCTGCCCGGCTTCCAGGAGCCGGGCTCGACCCGCACTCTGTCCCCAGGTCGGGACGGTGACGCCGGCATAGTCCGGCGTACCGTCGTGCCCGGCGGGCTGCGGATCATCAGCGAGGCCATGCCGGCCGTGCGGTCGGTCGCCTTCGGGGTGTGGGTCGGCGTGGGCTCGCGGGACGAGACGCCGCGGCTGGCCGGCACGTCCCACTATCTCGAGCACCTGCTGTTCAAGGGCACGCACCGGCGGGACGCGCTGGAGATCGCCGCCGTCATGGACGCGGTCGGCGGCGAGATGAACGCGTTTACGACCAAGGAGTACACGACCTACTACGCGCGGGTGCTGGACGCCGACCTGCCGCTCGCGGTGGACGTCGTCTGCGACCTGGTCACCTCGGCGCTCATCGCCACCGCGGACGTCGAGTCCGAGCGTGGGGTGATCCTCGAGGAGATGGCCATGCACGACGACGACCCGGCGGACGTCGTGCACGACGCCTTCGCGGCGGCGGCCTTCGGCGACTCTCCGCTCGGCCGGCCGGTGATCGGCACGGTCGCGTCGATCACGGCGCTGTCCCGGTCCTCGATCGCGGGTTACTACCGACGGCGCTACCGGCCGGAGAACATCGTGGTGGCGGCCGCCGGCAACCTCGACCACGACCGGCTGGTCGCGCTGGTGGCGGAGGCGTTCGGTCCGGTGCTCGACGATCCCGCCGCGGTGCCGGCTGCTCCCCGCGCGGGAGGACGCGGGCCGGCGTACCGGGCCACCGTCGCCGTGCAGCGCCGCCCCACCGAGCAGGCCAACCTGGTGCTTGGAACTCGCGGGCTGCCCCGCACCGACGACCGCCGGTTCGCCCTCGGCGTCCTCAACGGCGCCTTGGGAGGGGGCATGAGCTCCCGGCTGTTCCAGGAGGTGCGGGAGAAGCGGGGGCTGGCCTACTCCGTCTACAGCTATGCGTCGCAGTTTGCCGACACGGGGCTGTTCGGTGTGTACGCCGGTTGCCAGCCGTCGCGGGTCGACCAGGTGCTGGCGCTGTGCCGGGAGCAGCTCGAGCTGGTGGCCGAGCACGGGATCACCGCCGCTGAGCTCGACCGGGGCAAGGGGCAGCTGCGCGGCGGGTTGGTCCTGGGGCTGGAGGACACCGGCTCCCGGATGAGCCGGCTGGGCAAGAGCGAGCTGTCCTACGGTGAGCTGCTCAGCGTCGACGAAGTTCTGGGCCGCATCGAGGCCGTGACGCTGGACGACATCCGGGCGCTCGCCGCCGACGTCCTGGGGGGGCCGCTGGCGCTGGCGGTCATCGGGCCGTTCGACGACCACGACTTCTCCGCCGCCGTTGCCTGACCCGGTCCGGGTCGGGGTGCTCGGTGCCCCCGGGCGGATGGGCGCCGAGGTCTGCCGCGCGGTGGCGGCGGCCGGCGACCTGGAGCTGGTGGCCGCCCTCGGGGCGGGCGGCGACCGGGAGCTCCTCCGCGCTGCCGAGGTCGCGGTCGACTTCACCACGCCGGACGCCGTCATGGACAACCTGCGCTGGTGCGTCTCGGCCGGGCTGTCCGTCGTCGTGGGAACCACCGGCTTCGACGCCACCCGGCTGGCGACCCTGCGGAGCTGGCTGTCGGCTGCTCCCTCGGTCTCGGTGCTGGTGGCCCCGAACTTCGGCATCGGCGCCGTGCTGATGATGCGCTTCGCCGCCGCCGCCGCCCGCCACTTCGAGTCGGTGGAGATCGTCGAGCTGCACCACCCCGGCAAGGCCGACGCGCCGAGCGGCACGGCCCGGCGGACGGCCGAGCTGGTGGCGGCCGCCCGGCGCGTCGCGGGCGTCGGTCCGGCGCCGGATGCCACCACGACCACGCTGGGCGGCGCCCGCGGGGCCTCCGTTGATGGGGTCCCCGTGCACGCGGTTCGGCTGGCCGGGCTGGTTGCCCATCAGGAGGTGCTGCTCGGCGGCCACGGCGAGGTGCTCACGATCCGCCATGACTCGCTGGACCGCTCCTCGTTCATGCCGGGCGTGCTCCTCGGCGTACGCCGGGTCCGCGAGCGACCCGGCCTCACCGTCGGCCTGGAGCCCCTGCTCGACCTGGGTGCGTAGCCGACCGACCGGTCATTGTGAGTTCCGCCTGAGGAATTCAGCGAAACACTCAGGCGGAAGTAACAATGATCAGCGAAGATGGCCGCCTCGGGGGAAGGTCAGAGCGGGCCGGCGTAGCGGACCTCGGGCACCGGCGTACCCATCTCGAGCAGCTGGCGGGCGCCGTCGGGAACAAGCCCGGCGGCCTCGTAGAACCGGCGGGCCCGGGCGTTGCCTTCGAGCACCCACAGCGTCACCCGGCGGAAGCCCTCCTTGCGCAGCGCGCCGAGGGCGGTCGCCATCAACCGCCGGCCCAAGCCGGTGCCCCAATGCGCGGCATCGACATAGAGCGCGTAGATCTCGCCGGTCGTCTTCTCCGCGTCGTCGTCCCGCGTCGGGGCGGCGACGGCCCAGCCGACCAGCCCCTCCCCGATCGTGGCAACGAAGGTGTGCGTACGGGGTCCAGGGTTACCGATGTAGCCCCGCTGCCGCTCGATGCTGGCCTCGTCGGAGACCAGGTCGGCCAAGACCTGCGGGTCGACAATCCCGGCGTACGCCGACTTCCAGGTCTCGACCCGCAGCCGGCTGATCGCGGCGGCGTCGGCCACCCGCGCCGGTCGGATGCGGGCGGGAGCCATGGCGCCGATCTTCGCTCAAGGCGACCGGCGGGTGCACATGACTTAGAGTTGAGTGCACCCCGTCCGGGCCGAGGAGGCACCTTCCGATGACCACGCCGTCTGCCCTCAACATCCCCGAGGGTGGTTTCTGGCCGGCGCCCGCGGTGCCGCAGCCCAACATCTACCCGATGGAGTGGCGGGTCGAGACCGAGAAGCTCGCGGAGATCTACGAGAAGTCCAAGGCGATGCTATGGAACCCCTCGGACCTGCCGTGGGACGACCTGCGGGCCGAGGACTTCACCCGCGAGCAGCGGCTCGGAATGCTCTACTGGTGGTCGCTGCTGGCCAACTTCGACGCCAGCGGGCCGGCCGTCTTCGCCCGGGCGACGATCCACTCCTTCGAGCAGCACGAGGAGGACCCGGTCCGCAAGTGCTTCTTCTCGATCACTCGTGACGAGATGAACC
>JBPCOB010000002.1:0-4515 GCA_051000715.1 Mycobacteriales bacterium | reverse complement strand
GCTGACCGACTCGACCGGGGCCGCGTGGGTGGCCGAGGCCGCCCCGATCCCCGACGACGAGGTGACCTTCGGCGAGCTGACCCTCCTGCCGAAGAACATGTAGTCGCTCAAGGTGATCACAAAGGTGTCCGAAGAGCTGCTCCGGCAGTCCATCGTCGCCCTCGACAGCGCCTTGCAGGCCCGGCTCGTCAACGACGTGGCCGCGGCGCTGGACACCGAGCTCATCGCCGGAACGGCCATCGACGGGACCAAGCCGCTGGGCCTGCTCAACCAGCCGGGCCTGCAGACCATCGTCGCCGGTGCGGCGGCGTCCTTCGACCTCCTCTACGACATGGTGGGGAAGCTGTTGACGGCCAACTGGGATGCCACGGCGGCCCGGTGGCTGATGACCCCCGGTGTCTTCCAGGTGCTCAGAAAGACCAAGGCCAACGACGGGCACTACCTGATGCAGCCGGACGTGATGGAACAGGGCGCGTTCCGCCTCCTCGGTTACCCGGTCAGCGTCACCCCTCGCATTCCGACCACCGGCGTCGGCGCCGGCACCACGAAGATCGTGCTATGGGCGCCGAGCATGTACGCGGTTGCCCGGGACATCGCACCCGAGGTCAAGGTGCTTACCGAGCTGTACGCCAGCACCGGCCAGGTGGGGCTCCGGGTGCAGTGCCGCTACGACGCTGGGCCGCTGTACCCGGAGAGTGTCGTCATCGCCACCGGCGTCACCGGGGCGTAGTCGTGCCGGCCTTCACGCTGGAGAGCCTCGCTAGCTACCTGCAGTCCGACCTCGACAAGGCAACCGCCGAGACGGCGCGCGACCTCGCCACCACGATGGTCCGTAGCTACACCCGCGGCGTGGGCTTCGACCCGGTCCTCGGCGACCCGGTGGCAGACCTCGGGGCGGTCATCCTGCTCGTTGCCAGCCGGCTCTACAGCAACCCCGAGGGCATGCGGTCGGAGAACATCGGCTCCTACGCCTACACGAGCACCTCCGCCGGCTTCCAGGGCTTCAGCCTGGTCGAGCTGGCGCTGCTGCACCGCTACAGACGGCGGGCGGCCTAATCGTGGGACCTGCGGCGTCAACGTCACCAGGGGTTCGGAGCGAAGGCGGGGAGGCCGTCCCTTCCGGGCCGATGATCCGACCTGCGCCGCAGGTCCCGCCTAGTCCAGAATATTTCGACCTACACCGTTCCTGACCTGCGCGTCTGTAACGCTCGGTTGCACACCGCATAGGCGTCCCTAATGCGCGACTACCTGGACTGACTCGCCGCGCTGCGGCGTCAGCCCGGGGTCATGCCTGCACGGGAACTTCGTAAACCTGGTCTGCGGCATGCCCCGCGCGCTCGTGAATCCGCTGCACTGCCTCGGCACTCGGAGCCTCAGACAGGCAGAAGACTGTGCCGGTCGTGGGATCCGCCCAGGCTTGCTTGAAGTTGACCCGCTCCTCGGCCTGGATCGCCAGGTCTGCTTGGTGCGCTTCATGCAGCGCCTCCGGCGTCACGCCGACCATGCCGGTGTGCACGTCCATGAATTCAGGCACGTTCGTCCCCCTCCACGAAAACGACGCCGTCATTGAAGCACCGAGCCACAGTCGAGGGAATAGGCAGCGTCAGGCGAGTGGCGTGAGCACGGAGGGGCCGCCGTGCTCACGCGGTCGGCAGTGCGCGTCTGTGGCTCCGCAAGAGCTCGTCGCGGCTGATGCTCCTACCGGGCTCGCAGCCGGTCCCCGAGACGGGTGGCCGTGGACCGCAACTGCGCGTAGCGCCGCTCTCCGGCTCGGGCACCGAGCAGGTAGCCGGCACCCAGCCCGACGGCTGCGACCGCACGCCTGGCGGTCCGTCGCCACGACCGGCGTGCCTTCCTACGGCTCCGGCGTGCCTGCCTACGGCTCTCGACCGCGACGCCTCGCGCGCTGTCGGCGGCGCCGGTGACAACCCGGCCGCCGGTCTGGGCGACGTCGGCGGCGGCGCGCACGCCGCTCTCCGCAGCCTCGGTGACAACCCGGGCTCCCTTCCGGGCCGCCTGCTTCGTGGCCCGCACCCCGCTACCGGCGGCGCCGGTCACCGCCCGAGTTCCGGTCTGTGCCACATCGGCGGTGCCCTTGCTCAGCTGGCCGCTGGTCCGCGCCAGCTCGGATCCCAATGTCTGGGCTGCCCCTGTAACCAAGCCGGCCACGTCGCCCAGGGCGCCGCCGACCGACCGGACACCGCGCCGCGCCGGGCGGGTCGTGCGTCGGCGCTCCCGCAGCAGCAGTACGGCGGCGGCGGATACCCCCGCCAGGCCTGCGACGACGACCTCCGCGGGAGGTCCGGTTCGCTGAGGCGGCTTGGCGTCAACGGTTGGCGGCGGCGGCGGGGTCGGGCCGGGCCTCGGCGCGGGGGCCGGGCTGGGGTGGAGCGGCTCTGGTGCCGGCGGCGGCGGGCTGGGCCGGGGCGGCTCTGGTGCCGGCGGCGCCGGGCTGGGCTGGAGCGGCTCGGGTGCCGGAGTCGGCAGCACCGGCTCAGGAACCGGCAGCGGCTCGGGCTGCAACGGCGGGGTCGTGTCCATCCCCATGTCGCGCTCGTCGTCCACGGCCACCGGTGGAGCGGCAGCCTCGGCCGCGCTGTCCTCGGCCGTGGCGTCGGTGACGGCAGCCGGCAGCAGCGTGTCCGACGCGCCCGCGGAATAGGCGACGCCGTAGTGCCGGTAGAGCTCGGCCTCTTCTTCACCTGACAGTTGGTCCTGGTCGCCCACCTGCGGGGCCGTGTCGATCAGGTCAGCGGCAAAAGAGACCCGCAGCGCGCCAGTCTCCTCGCGGGCATCGACCAGCGGAACGAAGCGCGTCCCGGTGTCACCGGCCATCCCGACCAGGGCCCACTCCGGCAGGTCGGTCGCCTCGTCGAGGTACATGGCCGTGCAGGTGCCGACCCGCCCTCCGGCCGCGTCTTCGACTGGTAGGCCGACCCAGGTCATTGCGATATCGCGGTCTGGAAGCGTCATGCGCCTATGGTGCCCACCGGGCTGCTCCAGCGCCAGTCCCCGGCCGGAAGGGCTATCGGTTCAGAGCCTCGGCCCCGGTCGTTGGCGTAGGTCCCCGGCTGGCTGCGCACAGCGACGAGCCCCTAGGGTGGCGGAGTTCGGCGCCGTACGCCGAGCTGTGCAAAGGAGACCCATGAGCAGCCAGGTCGACTCCGCAACGAAGATCGTGCTCGAGGAGTCCGAGCTGCCGACGCAGTGGTACAACATCATCCCGGACCTGCCGTCGCCACCGCCGCCGGTGCTGCACCCGGCGACGCATCAGCCGGTCGGCCCGGACGACCTGGCGCCGCTGTTCCCGATGGACCTGATCCTCCAAGAGGTCAGCCAGGACCGGTACGTTGACATCCCCGGCGAAGTGCTCGACGTCTACAAGCTGTGGCGGCCCTCGCCGCTCTACCGCGCGCGCCGGCTCGAGCGCGCCCTCGGTACGCCGGCCCGCATCTACTACAAGTACGAGGGCGTCTCCCCGGCGGGTTCGCACAAGCCCAACACCGCCGTACCACAGGCCTACTACAACGCCAAGCAGGGCATCCGCCGGCTGACCACCGAGACCGGCGCCGGTCAGTGGGGCACCGCGCTGGCCTTCGCATGTGCGCTGTTCGACATCGAGTGCGAGGTCTGGCAGGTGCGGGCCTCCTACGACGGCAAGCCGTACCGCCGGGCGGTCATGGAGGTCTTCGGGGCGACGGTGCACCCCAGCCCGTCGGACCTCACGGAGGCCGGTCGGAAGATCCTCGCCGACGACCCCGAGTGCCCCGGCAGCCTGGGCATCGCGATCAGCGAGGCGGTCGAGGTGGCGGGGGCCAACGAGGACACCCGCTACGCGCTGGGCAGCGTGCTCAACCACGTACTGCTGCACCAGACGATCATCGGCGAGGAGGCGATCCGGCAGTTCGCGAAGATCGGCGAGACACCGGACCTCATCGTCGGCTGCACCGGCGGCGGGTCGAACTTTGGCGGCCTGGCCTTCCCATTCCTGCGCGACAAGATGGCCGGTGAGATCTCGCCCGTCATCCGGGCCGTAGAGCCCGCCGCCTGCCCCTCCCTGACCCGGGGCCGGTACGCCTACGACTACGGCGACACGGCCGGGTTCACCCCGCTGATGAAGATGCACACGCTCGGGCACGACTTCATCCCGGACCCGATCCACTCGGGCGGCCTGCGCTACCACGGCATGTCCCCGCTGCTGTCGCACATCTACGAGCTGGGAATGATCGAGGCGATCGCGAAGAAGCAGACCGAATGCTTCGAGGCGGGAATCCTCTTCGCCCGCACCGAGGGGATCGTGCCGGCACCCGAGCCGACGCACGCGCTGGCCGCCTGCATCGAGGAGGCGCGCCGCTGCACGGAGACCGGCGAGGAGAAGGTGATCCTCACCGCGCTGTGCGGGCACGGCCACTTCGACATGGGGGCCTACTCGGCGTTCCTGGCCGGCGACATCGAGGACCTGGAGCTGACCGACGACCGGTTCGGCGACGCGTTGACCCGGCTGCCGGACATGGA
>JBPCOB010000001.1:0-2838 GCA_051000715.1 Mycobacteriales bacterium | reverse complement strand
ACTCACTCGACGAGCTCGTCGAGCTCGGGACGCTAACCGCACCGGCGGCCCGCTTCCTCGAGGCGTCGGTGGTGAGCGGGCTGAACGTGATCGTGGCCGGCGGCACGCAGGCGGGCAAGACCACGCTCGACAACTGAACGATGTGGCATACTTGCCGCATGCCTACACGAGCCGCTGCCTACTGCCGGATCAGTGACGACCGCCGGGGGGAGTCCCTCGGCGTGGAGCGGCAGCGCCAGGACTGCGCCGCGCTTGCCGCCGGCAGGGGCTGGGACGTCACGGCCACCTTCACCGACAACGACGTCTCCGCGTACTCCGGCCGAGTGCGGCCGGCGTACGTCCAGCTCCTCGACGGTCTCCGCGCCGGCCTCTTCGACGCGGTGGTCGCCTGGCACCCTGATCGCCTGCATCGCTCGCCGACGGAGCTAGAGGAGTTCATCTCCACGGTGGAGGCCCACCGGGTGAAGGTGGAGACGGTGCAAGCCGGGCAGTGGGACCTCTCCTCTCCCTCGGGCAGACTTGTCGCTCGGCAGCTCGGCTCAGTCGCGCGGTACGAGTCCGAGCACAAGGCCGAGAGGGTGCGTTCAGCATTGGAGCAGCGAGCGCAGATGGGCCGGCCGCATGGGCGCCGGCCGTACGGCTGGACGCGAGTCGGCGGCGGTGAAGTCGTCAACCCGACCGAGGCCGACGTGGTGGTCGGCATTGCCGACCGCATCATCGCCGGCGACTCACTACGGCAGATCACGGCGGATCTCAACGCCGCCGGCATCCCGTCGCCGACCGGTAAGCCGTGGGGAAAGAACATGGTCCGCCACGTCGTCTCGCGGGAGCGCAACGCCGGATTGCGGGTCCATCGGGGCGCCGTCATCGGAGCGGGGGACTGGCCCCCCATCCTCGACCGCAGCCGGTGGGAGCAGGTCCGAGCGGTTCTCACCGACCCCCGCCGCAAGACCTCTACCTCAAGCACGGCCGTACACCTGCTCTCCGGCATCGCGCGCTGCGGTGTCTGCGGCGGGTCGATCCGCGCCGGGCTCAACCGCGCCGTGCCGTCCTACCGCTGCGCCGACCACTCGTGCGTGTCGCGGAACCGGGCCGATGTCGACGAGCTGGTGACCCGCGTTGTGCTCGAGCGGCTCGCCCGGCCCGACGCCGCTGCCCTTCTAACCCCCGACCGGAGCGGGGAGGTTGCGACGGCCCGCAAAGAAGTCGCGGGACTGCGAGCCCGGCTCGACCTTGCCGCCGACGCCTACGCCGACGGCGACATCGACGCCCAGCAGCTGCAGCGCATCACGGCCAAGCTGCGCCCCCAGCTGGACGCCGCGGAGGCCCGAGGGCGGGCCGTGGACGACGCGCCGCTGCTCACCGGCCTGCTGGGCGTCGACGACGTGCGCGCGGTGTGGGAGAGGCTGGCGCTGACCCGCCGCCGCGCCGTGGTCGATCTGCTGCTGACCGTCACGATCCAACGTGCGGCGCAAGGCGCCCGCTCGTTCGACCCCACTGCGGTACAGATCGAGTGGAGGACCGGCTGATGGCCGGGGAAGAGCGGCACGGAGGCTTGCAGCTGGTGCTTCTCGCGAACGTCGAGCGATGTTGCCTGGGCCGGCCGATCTAGTTTGCCCCGGAACCGGCGGCCACTTGGTGGATGGCCTGAATCTGCTTGGCCAGGTCCGCGACCACGGCAGTCCCGCCGACGTCGGGGGGAAGGTGCAGCGGCAGCCAGACATGACCGCCGTCGTACCGCGCGTTGGCCGCGAAGCTCGACCGACGCAGGCGCTCCCGGATGGCCGGGAAACCCGCTGTCTTGCGGTGGGTCAGCCGGACATCTGCCGTCTCGTACGTGTGGCGGCGACCCGGCCGGTCAGAGACGGCGCACCTGACCTCGCTGACATTCCCGTGCTCCGACTGATCGACACCCTGCTCTGGTGTATTCGGCCTCGGGGTGGGACAAGCAAGGCGCGTACGACGTTCATGCACCAGCACTGGATCTCAGCTAACGCATGCCTGTCAGCGGCTCGAGCCGAGGAGGTCACGCAGCTGCAGAAGATCACTGGTCAGCGCCGTGCGCTGGTCACCTTCGGTCTTCTCCGCCGCTGCGTCTAACACATCGAGGAGCTCGTCCCACGCCTCCACGTGGAGGTCAACGCCGCCGCCCGGCTCTAGCTTGCCCGCCGCATAGGCGTGGACAGCTGGGACGAGGTTCTCCGCTTCATGCTGGCGGTGCGCTGGGACAAGCACGACGAGAATCCCGCGACCCCTCCGGGCGAGCCGCCCCTGTTGGTCTATCAGGTAGGAGCCGACCTGAGACGGACTCAGCTTCGCTCCGAACTTCGCTTCGACAACCACCACCGGGCGGCCCTCGGCGTGCTGCCCCTCCAGGTCGGGACGCCCGAGGTCAGCGTGAATGTACTCGGCCAGGAAGGAGGAGACCGGGTCGAGCTGGTGACCGGCCGTCCGCTGAAGGTGACCGAGAAAGACGTCTCGGAGCACCGCCTCCTCCAGGAGGAAGGCCAGCGCGGCCGTTGCCGCTACCTCACCGTGGCGAGCGAACCAGCCAAGGGGCTCTTGGAACCCGCCTACCGCGGCAGCCGCACCGGCATGATGAGGCCGCGAAAGCGCTCCCCGATCTGTACCTTGGCCGCCTTGGCCGGTCCCCGGATGGTGAGCTTCATGGGGTCGCTCGGGTGCTCGCGGGCCTTGGCGAATCGGCCCAGGTACTCGGGGTTGAACCCGATGACGAGGCCGTCCGGACCCGGGTGGAGGTCGGCGGGTGTGCCCTCGAGCAGGCGGCCCCAGTCGGGATAGCTGCCGGTCTCGCCGCTGCAGCGCAGGCTGCCGGCC